>JAPPGM010000102.1 GCA_028874995.1 Gemmatimonadota bacterium
CCGGTTGGCCAGGATCCCGATCACGATGGTCGCGATCAGGTAGATGAAGATCAGCGAGGTGGAGACGACCCAGGGTTCCATTTTTCTGCTAGACCCCCTTCCGGAGGGCCCAGATCAGGACGGCGATCATGAGGCAGTAGACGCCGAACAGGTAGGCGAAGAGGAAGGGCGTGCCGAGGATGAGCGGCTCGGTGCGGTTCATGAGGCCGTGCACGATGGGGGGCTGCGCGAGGACCATGGCCGCGAGGAAGGCGATGGTGGCGATGCGGCCTGAGCGGGTGCGGGGGAGGTAGTGGGAGCGGGGGGGGGTCATGGGTATGGTGTGCTCCGGGGGGGGTGGGTGCGGTGGTGGAAGGTTAGGGGGGGTGGGGGTGGGGGGACAATGGGGGGTGGTCGAAGCGATCGACGATGAAACCGGCGTGAGTACATGAAATCCGCTATATTCACTTCCGTCTCATCCAACCACCCACAGCCTTAGGAGTCGAGCGATGACCGGAACCGAGAGCCGTCTAGTGGAACTGATGGACGAACACCTGGACCTTGGCCGTGAGCCCGATCTCAATCGCGGATTCGCGGATTCAGGCATCTCCTCACTGAATGCCGTGGCCTTCATCAAGGTCGTCGAGCGGGAGTTCGACGTTGCGATCGCCCCGGAGGATTGCGACAAGATCGGAACCCTCGGGAAGCTCATCGCCTACCTGGACTCCAAGCTCGGCTGACGCCAATCGGGCCGGCCACCCCTCAACTTCTGAACCTCGGGGGGGTGTCCACGGCTTGCCTCGCTCCCTCCAACTGGAACCAGGTGCTGAAAACCACGCACCTGCTCGGGGAGAGGGCGCGAGTCACGCCGGTAGTTTGTCCCATTCCGACATGCTCGTGTCCCGGATTTTGCCGCGGCGACGGGTGGGCGGGTGAATACGTGGTGGGGTGGCGGCGTGTGCCCGCCTGGTGACGTCCGAATCCATTGACACGACCAGCCCGACCCGCGAGAATCAGATCCCATGAACACCCGCACCCACACCCCGGCCCATCATCGCCACGGCCACCGAGAGGCGGTCGCGTGACGGCATAGCCACGCCAGACGGACGGGCTTGACCGGCACCGGCTTCCTCGACGGGAGGCCGGTTTTTTTGCGCATGGAAGTCTGGTCACGGGACCGGCGAGCCGCCACGGAGGCCGAATACCCGCCCCGGGCGATACGGAGGACCACGAAGTGAGAACGCAGTTGGAGACAAAGAACATCAGAGGCGTCGGCGCCGCCCCGCGCGCGGGCCAGGTCCGCATCGGGCTGCCCAAGGGAAGCATGCAGTCCGGCGTGCTCTCGCTCCTCGCCGACGCGGGTATCGAGATTCGCGTGGGCGAGCGCAACTACCGCCCCAGGCTCTCGTGGCCCGGCTTCGCGGCCAAGCTGCTCAAGCCGCAGAACGTGGTTGAGATGCTGCACGCCGGGTCGCGCGACGTGGGCTTCGCGGGCGCGGACTGGGTGGCCGAGCTGGACGCCGACCTCGTGGAGCTGCTGGACACCGAGCTGGACCCCGTTCAGGTCGTAGCGGCCGCCCCCGCCGGACTCCTGGTCGACGGCGCCCTCCCCCCCCGCCGCCCCCTGGTCGTCGCATCCGAGTACGCACGCCTCACGCAGCGCTGGATCGCATCCGGGTCCATCGATGCCGTCTTCGTGCGGTCCTACGGGACCACCGAGGTCTTCCCCCCCGAGGACGCCGACCTGATCGTCGACAACACCGCCACCGGATCCACGCTGCGCGCCAACGGACTCGCCATCGTGGACACCCTCATGCGCTCGTCCACCCGGCTCTACGCCGCCCGCCCCGCCCTCGACGACCCCACCCGCCGCGGCCCGATCGAAGACCTCGTCCTCCTGCTCAAATCCGTCCTCGAGGCGCGCCGCCGCGTCATGCTGGAACTCAACGTCGCGGAAGAGGACTTCGAGCGGGTCGTCTCCATCCTTCCCTGCATGCGCGAGCCCACCGTGTCGCGCCTCCACGGCGAAAGCGGCTACGCGGTCCGCGCCGCCGTCCCCCGAACCGCGCTGCCGGCCCTCCTTCTCGACATCAAGGCGCGGGGCGGCACCGATCTCGTCGTCTCCGAACCGCAGCAGATCGTGCCATGAACCCGGGTGACCGCGACATCATCGACCTCAGCATGAACGAGGGCGAACCGCCCAGCCGCGCCTGCCTCGAGGTCCTCGAACGGCACGGCCCAGCGCTGCTCCGCAAGTACGCCGACCCCGCCCCCCTTGAAGCCGCCTACGCGGCCTACCTCGGCACCGACCCCGCCAACGTCCTCGCCACGACCGGCGGCGACGACGCCATCGACCGCGTCTTCCGCGCCTTCCTCGCGCCGGGCCGGGAAATGGTCTTTCCGACCCCCACCTTCGAGATGGTCCCGGCGTGCGCGCGCATGGCCCGGGGGGACCTCGTCCCGATCGAGTACGACTGGGGCACGCTGCCGCACGACGACATCCTCGCCGCGGTGAACCAACGGACCGGCGTCGTGGCAGTGCTCACCCCCGACAACCCCACCGGCTGCGCCTTCACCACCGAGTCCCTGCTCCGCCTCGCCGCCGCGCTCCCCCCCGAGGTCACCCTCATGGTGGACCTGGCCTACGCCGAGTTCGCCGACGAGGACCCCACCCCCGCCCTCCTCGAAGTCCCCCGCGCGATCATGATCCGCACGATGTCGAAGTCGTGGGGACTGGCCGGGCTGCGGGTCGGCTTCGCGGTGGGCGCGAAGGAGCGGATCGACGTGCTGCGCGGCTACGGCGGCCCCTACGCGCTGACCGGGCCCTCGATCGCGATCGCGCTGGACCGGCTGCGCAACGGCGTCGACGAGATGCGCGAGTTCGTGGAGTACATCCGCACCCGGCGCGAACGGCTGGACGCGCTGCTATGGGACGTCGGCGGTGTGCCCGGGCAGTCGCAAACGAACTTCGTGCTCTGCTCCTTCACGGACGCGCGCTGGATCCACAGGGGGATGGCCGCGCAGGGCGTGCTGGTGCGGTACTTCGCGCACCTGCCCGAGTACGTGCGCATCACCGTGCCGCGCGACGACGCCGAGTTCCGCCGCGTGGAGCGCGCGCTGAGGTGCCTCGACCGCCCCGAGGCGCTGCTCTTCGACATGGACGGGGTGCTGGCCGACGTGCGGCGCTCGTACCGCGAGGCGATCGTCCGCACCTGCGCCTCGTTCGGGGTGGAGGCCGGTCACGACCTGATCGAGGCCGTGAAGGCCGCCGGGCAGGCCAACGACGACTGGGCGGTGACGCACGGCGTGCTGGCCCGCGCCGGAGTGCGGGCCTCGCTGGAGGAGGTGACCGAGCGGTTCGAGGAGCTGTACCAGGGCACCGAGGCCGAACCGGGACTCCGCCGCCACGAGACGCTGATCCCCATGCGCGAACTGCTTGAGGGGCTGGCGCAGGTTTTCAAGCTGGGCGTCGTGACGGGGCGGCCGCGCGCGGACGCCGAACGCTTCCTGCGTGAGCACGGCGTGCGCGGCCTCTTCGGCGCCGTGGTCTGCCGCGAGGACGCGCCGCTCAAGCCGGATCCGGCGCCGGTGCGGCTCGCGCTGGAGCGCCTCGAGGTGCGGAGCGCGTGGATGCTGGGCGACACCCCCGACGACGTGCGGGCGGCGGTGGGGGCGGGGGTCGTGCCCGTGGGGGTGGTGCCGCCGGGGGGTGGGGAGACCGTCTGGACGGCGCTCGAAGAGGCGGGCGCCGCGCGGATCATGACAGCGGAACCCGACTTCGGAGGATTGTTCCATGGCTGAAGGAAACGGAACCCGGCGCGAACGCGGCCCAGCGGCCCGCGTGTCCCGCGAGACCGGGGAGACGAAGGTCGAGGTGCGTCTCGACCTGGACGGACGCGCAAAGGACCCGCCGGACGACGCGCCCCGGATCGAGGTGAAGACCGGGATCGGATTCCTCGACCACATGCTGCACGCTCTGGCCTTCCATGGGGGATGGAGCCTTGAGTTGACTTGCGACGGAGACCTCGAAATCGACGACCACCACACCGTCGAGGACACCGGATTGGCGCTGGGCCAGGCGGTGGCCCACGCGCTCGGCGACCGGAAGGGCATCGCGCGATTCGGCCACTCCTACGCCCCCCTGGACGAAGCCCTGGCACGGGCCGTCGTGGACATCTCCAGCCGCCCCTTCTTCGCAGGCGAGCTGAGCCTGGAGCGGGAACGCGTCGGCGCGCTCTCCTGCGAAATGGTGCCGCACTTCTTCCATTCCTTCGCCCAGGCGGCCGCCCTCACCCTGCACGTCGACGTGATCCGCGGCGCCAACGACCACCACCGCATCGAGGCGTGCTTCAAGGCGGTGGCGCTGGCGCTCAGGGCCGCGCTGGCCCGGGCCGATGGAGACCGGGTGCCGTCGACGAAGGGGGTGCTGTGAGTTTTCCGAGTCCCCTTCGCGGCCGGCGAACCGCGCGGTGGCCGCGGAGAGCGATTTGCGGATGACCTCCGTTGCTCCCGCCGTCGCCGTCGTGCGCACCAGCACCGCCAACCTGGCCTCGGTCCTGACCGGACTGGAACGCCTTGGGTGCCGCGTGCGCACCACCGCCGATCCTGGCGAGGTGGCCGTTGCGGACCGCGTGGTGCTCCCCGGCGTGGGTGCCTTCGCGGCGGCCCAACGCGCCATTGCCGCGCACGGTCTGGCCGATTCCCTGCGCGAACGCATCGAGCGGGGCCGCCCGACGCTGGGCATCTGTCTCGGCATGCAGCTCATGGCGCTCGGCAGCGAGGAGGCGCCCGGCGTGCCCGGCCTCGGCGTCCTCGACGGAGTGGTCGAGAGCTACGAGCCGGGTGAAGAGGGCTGGCGGGTCCCGCAGATGGGGTGGAACCTGGTCACCCCGGATGACGGGTGCGGGATCGTGCCGCGCGGCCATGCATACTTTGCGAACTCGTACCGGCTGGCCGCGGCGCCGGAGGGATGGCTGCCGGTGTGGAGCGAATACGCCGGCAGGTTCGTGGCCGCCGTGGAGCGTGGACCGGTGGTGGGGTGCCAGTTCCACCCGGAGTTGTCGGGTGAATACGGCAGGGCGCTGCTTGGGCGCTGGCTGGAGGCGTAGCCGTGCTCCCCGTCCGCATCATCCCCTGCCTGGACGTCCGTGACGGGCGAGTTGTAAAGGGCGTCCGGTTCCGCGGCCTCACCGACCAGGGCGACCCCGCCGCGCTGGCCCGCGCCTACGAGGAACAGGGCGCCGACGAGGTGGTCGTCCTGGACGTGACCGCCACTCCCGAAGGGCGTGGGACGCGCCGCGACACCGTGGCCGCCGTGAGGACGCGGCTGTCGGTGCCGCTCACGGTCGGGGGCGGGATCGGCGGGGTGGGGGACGCTGCCGCCCTGCTCGAGGCCGGTGCCGACAAGGTGGCGGTCAACACGGCCGCGCTCCGGCGCCCCGAGCTGCTGACCGAACTGGCGGCTAGGTACGGGTCGCAATGCGTGGTGGTCTCGATCGACGCGCTGCGGACGGTCGGTGGCCGCGTCGGCGGCGATGACGGCGAGCGGGCGGCGCAATGGCGGAATGGGCCGCCTCCGGTCGGCGGTCGCGCACGCCAACCCCGCTACGAGGTGGTCGTCCGCTCCGGCACCGAACGGCTGGCCCGGGACGCGATCGCCTGGGCGCGCGAGGCGGTGGACCGGGGCGCCGGCGAGATTCTGCTCACGAGCATCGACCGCGACGGCACGCGGAGCGGCTATGAGCTCTCCCTGCTGCGCGCGGTGCGCTCGGCGGTGCGGGTCCCGATCGTCGCGTCGGGGGGCGCGGACTCTCCCGGGCACATGGCCGAGGCGGTGTGCGCGGGGGCGGACGCCGTGCTGGCCGCGTCGATCTTCCACCAGGGCAACTGGACGGTGCGGGCCGTGAAGGAGGCGCTGGCCGTGCTCGGTGTGGCAGTGCGGCCTGACTACCAGGAGGCGCGAACCCCATGATCATCCCCTCCATCGACCTCATGGACGGCCGGGCGGTGCAGCTGGTCCAGGGCCGCCGCAAGGTGCTCGACGCCGGTGATCCCCGTCCCATCGCCGAGCGTTTCGGCCGGGTGGGCGAAGTGGCCGTCGTGGACCTCGACGCCGCGCTCGGACGGGGCTCCAACGCCGCCGTCATCGAGGAGTTGTGCCGATTGGCCCCTTGCCGCGTGGGCGGAGGAATACGCGACCGGGACGCCGCCCTCGCGTGGCTCGATCGTGGCGCGGCGAAGGTGGTGCTCGGCACCGCCGCCGTCCCCGAGGTGCTGGAAGGCCTCCCCCGGGACCGCGTCGTCGCGGCGCTGGACGCGTGGGAGGGCGAGGTGGTCGTCAAGGGATGGACCGAACGCACGGGCCGCACCGTCCTCGACGGCATGCGCGAGCTCCGCGGCCTCGCGGGCGGTTTCCTGGTCACCTTCGTCGAAGGCGAGGGAATGGAGGCCGGTTTTCCCCGCGACCGGATCGCGGCACTGGTCGAAGCGGCCGGCACCGCACGCCTGACGGTCGCCGGGGGGATCACGACCGCCGAAGAGGTTGCCTGGCTGGACCGCGCGGGTGCTGACGCGCAGGTCGGGATGGCCCTCTATCGCGGCACACTCGACCTGGCCGAAGCGTTCACCGCACCACTCCGCAGCGAACGCCCCGACGGACTCTGGCCCACGATCGTGACGGACGACCGGGGAGCCGCGCTGGGCCTGGTCTGGTCCAGTCCGGAGAGCGTGCGCGCGGCGATCGACGAAGGCCGCGGCGTTTATCAATCGCGCGCGCGGGGACTGTGGCGCAAGGGGGCGACCTCGGGTGCCACCCAGAGGCTGCTGCACATCGCACCCGACTGCGACCGGGACGCGCTGCGCTTCACCGTCGCGCAGGCCGGCGACGGGTTTTGTCACACCGGCGAATGGACCTGCTTCGGTCCCGCGCGGGGACTGCGCGGGCTGGAACGAACGCTGAAGTCACGGCGGACAGCGCCGGTGGGCGGGTCGCTCACCACCCGGGCGCTCGCCGACGATGCCTTTCTGCGTGGCAAGCTCGTCGAGGAAGCGGGAGAGCTGGGCGATGCGGTGGCGGGTTTGGGACCCACGGAGCCGGATGCACCGGGGGGCGCGGACCGGGTGGTTGAAGAGGCAGCGGACGTCATGTACTTCCTGACCGTGGCACTGGAGCGTGCCGGCGCCACCATGGCCGATGTGGACCGCGAGTTGGACCGGCGCGCCATGAAGGTCAACCGGAGGAGGGCGTCGGAGCCGAAGGGGGCGGGGCTGCGTGGCTGAGGGTCGGGCGCGCGGGTCGGGCCGGCAGGTGCGGGCGACGGCCGGCGCCGCGGGTTCCGGAACTGTCCGGTCGTCCGGGTCGGGAGGGCGCGCACAAGTCCGCTTGCGACGAGTCCCGTTGGCAGAGGTCGGCCGGGTCCGCCCGCCCGCCGTCCGTCCCGAGATGATCGCGTCCGTGCTGGAGATCATCGAATCGGTGCGCAGGGGCGGAGAGGCGAAGCTTCGCGAGTACGCCGAGCGGTGGGACGGTCTGGAGGCTGGTGGGGCGCTGGTCCGGACCCCGGCCGAGATGCGGGCGGCGCTCAAGTCGCTGCCTCCTTCCGATCGCGGGGTATTGGAGCGCGCCGCCGGCCGGATCGCGCACTTCGCGCGTGCGCAGTTGGAATCGGTGGCCCCGGTGGACGTGGCGGTCGAGGGGGGGAGGGCCGGCGACCGGGTGGTGCCGGTACGCGTGGCCGGGTGCTATGCGCCGGGGGGGCGGTATCCGCTGCCGTCGTCGGTGCTCATGACGGCGGTGACGGCCGGGGTGGCGGGGGTGCGCGAGGTCTGGCTGGCCTCGCCGAAACCGTCCCGCGAAGTGATGGCGGCGGGGGCGGTGGCGGGGGTGGCGGGGTTGCTGGGGGTGGGGGGGGCGCACGCCGTGGCTGCCATGGCGTACGGCGCCGGTCCCGTCCCGCGATGCGATGTGGTGGCGGGGCCGGGGGGGGAGTGGGTGACCGCGGCCAAGCTCCTTGTGTCGGGGGTTGTGGGAATCGACATCCTGGCGGGTCCATCCGAGCTGGTCGTCCTGTCCGACGAGAGGGGCGATCCGGCCCTCATCGCCGCCGACCTGCTCGCGCAGGCGGAGCACGATCCCGCCGCGCTGCCGATCCTCATCACAACCTGCGCCGATCTGGTTCAAGGCGTCGAGGCCGAACTTGAGCGCCAGCTGGCCGACCTCCCCACCGCCGATACCGCGCGCGCCGCCCTTCGCAACGGATTCACCGTGGTCGCCACGGAGGACGAAGCACTCCGCTGCTGCGAGGAACTCGCCCCTGAGCACCTGCAACTCCACGGTAGCCGTGCGCAGCACTGGGAAGAGTCTCTGGACAGATTCGGGGCACTATTTGTCACCGAATCTGTCGCGGAAGTCTTCGGGGACTACGGCGCCGGGCCCAACCACACCCTTCCCACCGGCGGCACGGCCCGGTTCACGGGAGGTCTGTCGGTGATGTCGTTCCTGCGCCGACCGATCTGGCTCAGGCTCGAAGACGGGCCGCAACTCGATACGTTGGCGAGAGATACGGCCACACTGGCTCGCATGGAGGGGCTCGAAGCCCACGCCCGCGCGGCGGAACTCAGGATCGGGAGGAGGGGGAGAGGGGACAGGTAATCTTCAGTCGGTCAGATTCACGCCAGAATCTGTCCAAAGACAAAGCGCCCAATGATTGTGGACAGATTCCCCCTGGAATCTGTCCAAGAATCTGTCACGGTTCCTTGGAGCCCGACGACGAAGGCCCACACGGGACCGTCCAAGTCCCAGGCGGTCCGTTCCCGACCCGGGTAGACTCCGCCGCCCGCCAACCCGGATCACCCCGAGTCGCCCCGGTGCCCCCGGACCAGCCCCGCCCCCCGAGTGGTCTCGCCGCCGCCACCGTCACCGTACAGCTGGTCGGGGCCGCAGTTCCGGTACCGGCACCCTGCACCGATCCCGAGTCGTCTCCGCAGTAGATGTCGGACGAATTCGCAATGCTGTCCAACCATTCTCTGAACGCCTGGTTGTTCGGGGCGCACAGTCCGTTGTTCCCCCGCCAGAACAGCAAATCGAGACGCCGCAGCTTCAGCATGGATGTCGGGAACTCGCCGGTGAGCCGATTGGCCGAAAGGTGCAGGGCCACCAGGCCGGTCAGGTTGCCCAGCTCCGGCGGCAGGTCCCCGGTCAGGTTATTCGAGCAGAGGAAGAGGCGGCGGAGCGCCCGCAGTCTGCCGATTTCCCCGGGAATCGGGCCGGACAGGCTGTTTGGGCACACGTTCAGCCAGGCAAGCCGGCTGGCGTCGCCAAGTTCCGGAGGGATCTCGCCCGTCAGCTCATTGGTGCCGAGCTCCAGGAATTCCAGCCTGTCGAGGCGCCCGAATTCCCCCGGGATCATGCCGGTCAGGCGGTTGGCGCCGAGATCCAGCGTGTGCAGCCTGGTGAGGTTGCCGAGTTCGGAGGGGATGGTGCCGCTCAGTATGTTGTCACCGCTGGTCCGCCCCCTTCCGAGGCGCAGCGTGAGCAGCTTCGTGAGGTTTCCGATCTCGTTCGGAATCATCCCGGTGAGCCGGTTTCCGTAGAGCGACAGGAACTCGAGCTTCGTGAGATTGCCAAGCTCCGGGGGCAGGCTCGTAAGCAGATTGCTGTGCAGCGAAAGGGAATCGAGGTTCTCCAGCCTGCCGATCTCCGGCGGGACAGGTCCTTCGAGCCGGTTCGCGCCCAGGTCCAGCAATCTGAGGTTGGTGAGGTTTCCGATCTCGGGCGGAATCGGGCCGCTCAGGCGATTGCCGGTTTCGGGATCGTAGTCGACGCCACAGAGCGCCAGCACCCGCAGCGTCTCGATCCGGCCGATCTCCGGCGGAATCGGGCCGGTGAGCTTGTTGTAGCAGAGATCCAGGACCTCCAGACTCTGGAAGTCTCCGATCCGTGGGGGAATCGAGCCGCTCAACTCGTTGCCGAAGAGCCCGAGGTGCCACAGGTACGGGAGGTCGATGACCTCGTCGGGAATCGAGCCGGTGAAGCTGTTGTAGGTCAGATCCAGGACCTCCAGCTGTTCGAGCCTGCCGATCTCGCGAGGGATGGGCCCTTCCAGGTAGTTGTCGAACAGACCCAGCACCGTCAGGCTCTCCAGGTCCCCGATCTCGGGCGGCAGCGGGCCCTCGAGCAGGTTCTCCTCGAGGTGGATTTCCCGCAGTGCTTTGAGCCTGCCGATCTCGGGCGGCAGCGGACCCTCGATCAGGTTTGTCGTCAGATGCAGTTCCTCGAGCTCGGTGAGCTTGCCGATCTCGGGCGGCAGTCGGCCGACGAGGTTGTTCTCGGAGAGGTTGAGAGACCGGACCCGCCCGCGTTCATTGAGTTCGACGCCGTACCAGTCGGAGAGCGGTGCGTCCGTGGTCCAGTTGGTGCTGTTGGCCCACAGAGGTCCGTTGGCCGACTGGAAGAGGGCTCGGAGTGCGAACTCGTCCCGGTGCATCGTGGTCACGGGCGCGGACGCGCTCAGGTGGTGCAGGGTCGCGCTGATCTCGGCGGTTCCCGGGCCGACCGCGTGCACCCGTCCCACGGGGGTCACCGTGGCGACGGCCGTATCGCTGGAAAGCCAGGTGAAATGGCTTGCGGGGATCGGGCTGCCGCCCGCGTCGTAGGCTTCCGCCTCCATCTGGAGCGAGTCGCCGACGGCCACTAGATCGAGCGGCGAACTGACCTCGAGGCTGGTCGGCACCTGCTCCACCTCGACATGGATCGAGCCGGAGGCGCTGAGGGCGGTTGCCGTGATGGTCGCGCTGCCGTTGCCGGCCGACGTGACCAGCCCCTCGCGGTCGACCGAGGCGATGGCCACGTTGCTTGTCGACCACGACACGGACAACCCCGGAATCGGATGGCCGTTCGCGTCCACCACCTGCGCGGCGAGGCGGGCCGTGTCTCCCAGCGACTCGAATGTCGGCAGTTCGGCGGGGCGAATCCGCACGTCTGCCGGGACCTGTCTCACCTCGGCGGTGACGGAATCCGCGAGCTCGCCCAACGTAGCGCGGATGACGGCGGTCCCGGTCGCGACCGCAGTCACCAGTCCATTGTCGCGCACGGTCACGATCGTCGTGTCGCCGCTGGACCACGACACCACGGCATCCGCGATCGGACGCCCGTTGGGATCGAACACCGATGCCGTCACGCGCACCGTGTCTTCGAGCGCCTTGAGCATCGGCCGCCGCGGGGGAGCGATCCTCACGGAAGCGGGGCGCTGCAGCACCTGGACGCGGGCCGAGTCCGTCGCGTCGCCGGCGGCCGCCACGATGTACGCCGATCCGTTGTCGACCGCGGTGACCAGCCCGGACTGATCCACTCGCGCGACTTCGAAGCTGGAAGACTGCCAGGCGACGGCCGCGCCCGCCATGACGTTCCCGTCCTGGTCGAAGACCGTGGCTGCGAGCCTGGCCGTGGCGAAGAGGGCGTCGAAGTCAACCGAGTCCGGCGAGACTTCGAGTCTCGTCGGGACGAGTTCGCGGGGCTCGACGCGCGGGTCCGCACAGGCGGTGGCGAGGGCGAGGGTGAGGAGCGGGAGGGCGGAAATATGGCGTGGCATGGTCTCGTCTCTGTCGGGCCCTCCAAGCCGGAATGGCCTGCCGTTTCCGTACGACGCGGAAGTGGGCCGCAGTTGTCATTCAACCTACGGGCCGGAAGTAATCGCAAAAAGGGGGGTCAGGAGGGGCGCGACAGGGGTCAGAGGGGCCATACTGTCTTTTGGGGACCGGTCTTCCTTGACATCGTGCCCACGCGTGCAGATCATACGCGGACCCAGGATCTTCCCACCCCCCTGTCACGAAAGGGTTTGAGCCCGATGTCGGCTCCCGGAGCACGCTTGCGGGAACTCGCCAACCAGCACCTCGGTCTGAACCGGGAACCGGATTTCGACGAAAACGCTCGCGGATTCAGGTGTTTCCTCCCTGAACGCGGCTGCTTGGATGAAGCTCGTCGAAAAGGAATGCAACCTCTCGATCTCCGCCGATCAGTGGGCGGGAATCGGTACTCTGCGCCGTCTGGTTGACCATATCGACTCCGCCCGGCCGCGGTTTGGCCCGCCGCCGGGGCCTGCGATGATCCCGGTCTCCGGTGGGGAGCGTGCTTCACAACCTCGGGACCGGGGACCCTGAACATGGCGACCGATCCGGTGTGGGAGCTTCCCGAACCCCTCTCGCTGTGCAGGGTCCGTCATGATGACGGCAGCGTCACGATCGCCCGGAGGCACGGGAATCCCGCGGGTCCGCGGCTCCTGCTGAGCCACGGCAACGGGCTCGCGATCGACTTCTACTACCCCTTCTGGTCGCTCCTCACGGACGACTTCGACCTGATCCTCTACGACATGAGGAACCACGGCTGGAACGCCGTGGGTTCTCGCGCCGAGCACAACTTTCCGAATCTGGTCCGGGATCAGAACCAGGTCGTGGAGGAAGTGGAAGCCCACTACGGCGCAAAGCCGATGGCGGGTGTCTTCCATTCGCTGTCGGCACTGGGGACGCTCGTGGCGCCGGCTCTCGGCGCGGCCTCGACCGGTGGACTGTCGGCCTGGGTCCTCTTCGATCCCCCCGTGCACAAGCCCGGCAGCGGCGACCGCGAGTTCGACGAGGCGACCGAGCTGGCCGCGCGGATGGTGCGGCAACGCTCGGATCGGTTCCACCTGCGGAAGGACTTCACCGAGTTGCTGAAGTACATGCCGCTGCTCATCCGGGCGGTTCCCGGCGCGGGAGAGCTGATGTCGAGGACCGTGTTGCGGAAGTCGCGCGACCGCCGGTGGTGGGAACTCCGGTGTCCCCGCGACTACGAGGCGCAGATCGCCCAGTACGTGAGAACGTATTCGTGCCTCGTGGACTTCAAGGGATTGCCCTGTCCCACGAAGGTCATCGGGGCCGATCCGACGGTCCCGTACTCGTATCTGCCGACGCTGGACCTGAGCCATGTGGTCAGCATCGAGTACGATTTCATTCCCGAGACGACCCACTTCCTCCAGGTGGAGAAGCCGGAGGAATGCGTCGAGGCGATGTGTGATTTCCTGAAGCGTTGCGGGTTCATGTAGAGAGGCGGGCCGGAGGGCGCCGCCGGGAGGATCCTGTCCGCGGCTATGTCTCCACGTGGATCGTGACGATGTCGGTGTCGTGGTATTGGTGGTGCTTCACGGAAGATGCGAGGTGTCGTAGCAATCGGGTGGAGACTTCGCTCTCCAGGGTCGTCTCCCCGGTGTCTTCGCGGAGCAGCGCAATCCGGTTCTGAAGGTTTGCGTCACGGGGCGCGACGAACAGTTCCAGAACCGCGATGTTCCTCTTCCGCTGGGCTGTCAGGAGAAGGCGGCGGGTGTCGTTGCGGGCCTCTTCCTCCAACAGCGTCACGAGTGTCTCTTCGGTGGCGGCCGCCAGGCGACCGGCCGTGGCGCGGTCCCAGCCGTTGCGCGATGCGAAGTCGTTGAGGAATTCCCGGATTGCGGGCAGTTCCGCCGGATCGAGACGGGTCCGGATGCGGCTGGGCCGGGGGTCCGTCAGGCGCAGGAAGAGGGTCATCAGGATGGCGGCGAAACCGCCCGCGTTCATCCCGTTCTCGAAAAGCCCGCCGGCGAACCGGGACACATGGTCGGGGAAGATCATGCCGTACTGAAAGCCGACTCCGGCGAGGAAGGCGACGCCCACCACCATGCCTTCGCGGTAACCGAGCCCGTCCTGCAGCACGATCTTCATGCCGATCGCGAAGAGCATGGCCAGGAGGATCGCCAGGTAGCCCGCGAAGACCGGATCCGGGATGGCGAAGACGACGGCGAAGGCCTTGGGCAGGAAGGCGAAGGCGACGAACGCGGCCCCGGCGACGATGCCGACGACGCGTGCCGCCACCCCCGTGAGCTGGGTCAGGGGGACGCTGGTCGTGGTGGCGCTTCCGGGTACCGTGCCGGCCAGTCCGGCCAGAAGATTGCCCAGACCGTCCACGGTCATGGCCCCCTGCACCGCGCGAAAGTCGACCGCCCGGCTCTTCCGGCGCCACGAAACCCGCTGGACGGCGATGGCGCTGCTCATCGTGCGAACGGCCGCGATCACGGCCACCAGCAGGAACGAGACCAGCGGTGGCCAGAAGCCGGGTCCGAAGCCGAGGTCGAAGCCGGGCGGCTGGAAAGGCGGCAGGTCGACCCAGCGCGCGGCGGCGACGCGATCCAGGTTGTAGAGGCCGTGGGAGGCGGCGATCGCGGAGCCCGCGACCACGCCGATGACCGGGGCCCAGAGGCGCAGCTGTCCCGTCGCCTTGAGCGCGAGGGCACCGATGACCACGACGGTTGCGAAGAAGCTGAGAGGGGCGCCCTGTGCCGTACCGCCGCCGGGTGCGCCGGAGAGGAGGCCGGAGATGAAGGGGAGGACCGTGACCGGAATGAGCATGATCACGGTGCCCGAGACGGCCGGGGTCAGGATTCGCTGGAAGAGCGACAGCCGCCATGATAGCAGGAGTGGGACCAGCGCCGAGATGGTGACGAGGGTGGCGAGCAGGGCGGGGCCGCCCCTGTCGAGCGCCATGATGCAGGCAGGGATGAACGCGCCGGATGTGCCCATCACCATGACGTGTCCGGTGCCGATGCGGCCGGCGCGCAGGGCCTGCAGGATGGTGGCCAGGCCGCAAATGGTTACGGATGCGAGAACGGCCCAGGACAGATAGGCGTCGGGCAACCCCGCCGCCCGCATGACCACCATCGGGATCAGCATCACGGCGGCGATGTTGAGGACCGCGAGTTGCAGCCCGACCCCGATGGCGAGCCTTGGTGGGGGCTTTTCGTCGGGCTGGTAGCGCAGCGTGGGACCGCCGCCGGGCGTCCCGGTGCTCAACCGACCGTCTCGATCCAGTGGCGTGCGCGCTCGAATGGATATCCCGGCAGCGGGATCCGGCGCCGCGTCTCTCCCGCGAACAACCCGGCGAAGGATACCGGAAGTCCGGCCTGGTATGCCCTTGCGACCGACTCGGGGAATGAGGGATCCGTGTGTTCCTGCGCCCCGGGCCAGGCTGCCGGTTCGATGGGGCCGGGCGTCGCGTGCGGACCGATCTCCGCTACGAGGCTCACGTCCAACTCCGCCAATTTGCCGTTGCACCGGTGAAGTGGTTTCGGGGCGAGGAGCTGATCGCGCCAGCAATCCCAAGCGGGGGACTCGCCCGTGTTGATGGGTTGGCCGGTGGATTGGCTCAGGAGCGTCAGCGACGGGGGCGAGGTTTCGATTGCCGCGTAGGTGGCTTCCATTTCCGCAAAGGGATCCTGTCCGGGTCCGGAGGGGTCGCCGGTCGGCATGGCGGCCGCCACACGGGCTTTGGGCCGGGCCACCGTAGCGCCGCGGGTGGCGGCGAGGCGCAGTCCGTCTTCCAGGGTGAATACGCCGGCGGTCCATGCCGCGGCCAATTCGCCGACGCCCTCTCCCACGGCGACGGCGGGCCGGATGCCCACGCTGGCCCAGAGCGCGGTGAGCGCGCATTCCAGTGCGTAGAGGGCCGGCTGGGCCCACTCCGGGTCGTCCAGCCTTCCGTCCGTGCCGTTTCGGCCGAACATCACGTCGAGCAGGGACGTCCCGGCGCGCGCTTCCCGCAACACCGCGTCGCAGCGATCGAGGACGGCGCGCGCTACCGGTTCGCAATCGTAAACGTCCTTGCCCATGCCGACTCGTTCGCTTCCCTCGCCGACGTAGGCGAAGGCCAGCTTCCGGGGTGTGTTCGTCTCCGGGCCTCTCGCCTGGACGCCCGTCGGCCGCATGCCAGCGATTGCGCGCAGTTCCTCGCGCAATGATCCCGCGGTTTGAAAGGGAATGCCCGAGCGGTGGGCGAAGTGACTTCGTCCGACGCCCGCCGTCCAAGCCATGTCGGCGAGCAGCGATTCCATGGCGGCGCCGTTGGCGGACGGGACCGCCTCGCGTTCGTCCAGCCAGGCGAGATACCGGTTTGCCAACTCCCGCAACGCACCGGGGGACTTTCCGGAGAGCGGCAGGATTCGCGTGCCGCGCGGGGCCATGTCGGCGGGCGACAGGGGCAGCTCGGCCGTCCGTTCCGGCAGCCGTGCCGCGATCGTCCGTGCGGCACCGGCGGGCCAGGCCAGTCCCGCGACCCTCCCCGGGGTCCCATCCGGCTGTTCCGCGCGTTCGACCACGACGTGCGCGTTCGTCCCGGAGAGCCCGAACGAACTGACCCCCGCGCGGGGCGGACGATCGGCGTGGGAGGGCCATTCGGTATCCGCCGAGGTGACTCGCACCGGAAGCCGGTCCCACTCGAGATGGGGGTTCGGGTCGTGGAAGTGCAGCTGTCTCGGAATCCGGCCCTCGTTCATGGCGAGGACCGCCTTGATGAGGCTTGCGATGCCGGCGGCGCACTCAAGGTGGCCGATATTGGTCTTGACCGAGCCGATCAGCAGCGGGCGCTCCGAGTCCCGTCCGCGACCGTAGGCCGCCGCCGCCGCCTGCACCTCGATGGGATCGCCCAGATCGGATCCGACGCCGTTCGCCTCCAGGTAGTCCACCTCGCCCGGCGCTATTCCGGCACGGGCCAGTGCCTCTTCGATCACACGCTCCTGGGCGGGTCCGTTCGGGACCGTCAGTCCCGCGCTCGCCCCGTTCTGGTTCACCGCCGACCCGCGGATCACGCCCCAGATGCGGTCGCCGTCCGCCTCGGCCTCCGCCAACCGCTTGAGGACGACGACCCCACATCCCTCTCCCCGCACGAAGCCGTCCGCCGCGGCGTCGAAGGTGCTGCAACGGCCGCGCTTCGACAGCAACCCCATCTCCGCCATGGCAGCCGAGACCTCGGGGTGCAGGATCGCGTTCACCCCTCCGACGAGGGCCAGCTCCACGTCATTTTGCCGGAGGGCGGAAACGGCCTGGTGCACAGCCGCCAGCGACGAAGCACAAGCGACGTCCACCGGCACGGCGGGCCCGGCCAGCCCGAGCACGAAAGCGATCCGTCCGGCGGTAACGCTGGGAGTGGTGCCCAGGTAGCCGTGGTGTTCGCCGGCTGCCAGGGCGAGATCACGATAGTCGCCGCTGGTGACACCGACGTACGCGCCCGTGGGGCTTCCGCGGAGCCCTTCCGGATCGATCCCCGCGTCCTCCAGCCCGTGCCATGTCGTTTCCAGCAGGAGGCGCTGTCGGGGATCCATCGTGCGCGCCTCGATCGGCGGGATGCGGAAGAACCGGCCGTCGAACTTGTCGATGTCCTCGAGGAAAGCGCCGCGCCGGGAAACGGCGTCCGTCCCGCCGGGATCGCCGGCGACGCCGTGCCACGGACCTTCGTCTCGGCGCCCGTCGGTGACCAGGTCCGCTCCGGCCTCGAGTTGCCGCCAGAAGGCGGCGAGATCAGGCGCGCCGGGGAAGCGGCAGGCCATGCCCACAATCGCGATGGCGCCGCTCGCCGCCTGAATCGTGGGCGCGCGTGGCGGTTCGGGTGGAGCGGCTGGTGTGGGTGCCTCTCCGGATGGGCCACCGGGTGCCGGCGCGCCGCCGTCGACGACCAGTTCTCCGGCCAGATGGGCGGCGAGCGAGGCGATGTCCGGGTAGTCGAACATGAGCGTGTTGGGAGCCGTGTACGTTCCGGAGAAGGCCCGGTTGAGCCGGTTGCGCAGCTCCACCGCCATCAGGGAGTCCATCCCCAGGTCGAAGAAACCGATCGTCGGCGCCGGGGCCGACGGCAGCCGCAAGACGGCCTGCACCTCGCCCTGCAGGAACGATACCAGGAGGTCCTCGCGTGCGGTGGCGGGCGTCTCTCCGAGTTGCGAGAGCACGTCCTTCGGGGCGGCCGACGCGTCCTCTCCGTCCTCCGAGTCCGTGGACAGCAATTCCTCCAGGAGTGGCGGACGCTCTTCCACCGCCTCCTCGAACACCGACCAGTCCATCGCCATGACGACCGAATTCGTGACATCCTGGCGCACCAGCCGTTCGAACGCCCTGATCCCCTGCTGTGGAGTGAACCAGCGGCCGCCCAACGCCGACCGCCTCTGATCGATGCGTTCCCGCTGCTCGGCCGCCTCGCCGATCTCCGACCACGATGGCCTGTCCCGCGAGACCCAGCGCGCGCCGGTGGCCCGCCAGCTGGTCGAGGAAGGCGTTGGCGGAGGCGTGGTTCGACTGGCCCGGATTGCCCATCACGCCGACGCGGCTGGAGAAGAGGCAGAACATGTCCAGGTCGCGGTCGAGGGTGGCCCGGTGCAGATGCCACGCACCCAGAATCTTCGGCCACAGCACCTGTTCGAACCGGTCCCAGCTCTGGTTGGTCAGCGCGCCGTCGGAGAGCACGCCCACGCTGTGGATCACCCCTGCGAGCGGCGGCAGCTCCCGGTCCACGCGGTCCAGCATTCGGTCCACCGCGGCCGTGTCGGTGATGTCCGCCAGCTCCACCTCGACGGTGACGCCGCGGGCTCTGAGCCCGTTGATGATCTCTTCGGCGGCGGCGTCCGGGCCACGGCGCCCATTCAGCACGATCGCGCCCGCCCCCTGGTCCGCGAGCCACACGGCCACCGCGCACCCGATTCCCCCCAGCCCCCCCGTCACCAGGTAGGTCCCGTCCTGCCGCAGCCCACCGCTCCGGAGCGGCGG
The DNA here is from genome assembly GCA_028874995.1 of Gemmatimonadota bacterium. Classification (GTDB taxonomy): domain Bacteria; phylum Gemmatimonadota; class Gemmatimonadetes; order Longimicrobiales; family Gaopeijiaceae; genus Bin94. The sequence goes on from JAPPGM010000102.1 coordinate 18,568, forward strand.
CGTGGTCACCACGATCTTGCCCAGGTGTCGCGCGGCGCGCATGAAGCTGAGCGCGGCTCCCGCCTCGGCCAGCGGCCACCGGCTGTGCACGATCGGTTGCAGTTCTCCCGTGGAGATGCGGGCCATCACCTCGCGCAGGACCCTCCCCGCGTGTGCGGGGTCCGTCTTCTTCACGACGTCCAGCTCCAGGATGTGGTAGGGCACGTCGGGTCTCACCTTGGCCATTTCCTCGTAGCTGAGGATGTCCCGTCTGGCCATTTCCACGAACCGGCCGCCGTGCTTCAGACAGGCCAGACTCGCCTCGATGAACCCCTCGCTCGTCAGGCTGTTCAGCACCACGTCGACGCCTTCGCCGCCCGTCGCCTCCAGGATCTCTTCGCCGAAAGCCGTCTGGCGGCTGTCGAAGATGTGCTCCACGCCCAGCGACCGCAGATACGCCTGTTTGGGGGCGCTCGCAGTCGCGAAGACCTCCGCCCCCGCGGCCTGCACCCACTGAATGGCGGCGAGGCCGACGCCTCCCGCGCCCGCGTGGATGAGTACGCGCTCGCCGGGCTCGAGTCCCGTGAACTCGAAGGACAGCGCGGCCGACACGAAAGCACTCGGCACCGCCCCGAGACCGGTCACGGAAAACCCGTCCGGCGCCGGGGCCACCAGCTCTTCGTGCGTCACCATCTCCGGTCCGAAGGCGCCGAATCCCATGCCCACCACGTGATCGCCGACCGCGACCTTCGACACCTCGGCACCCACGTCGATGATGTGCCCGCACATCTCCCTTCCCAGCAGACCCTCCTCGATGAAGCCCAGCGAACGGAACACGTCCCAGAAATTGAGCCCGGCCGCCTCGACCGCGACGCGCACTTCGTGCGGCTCCAGAGGGCGCGCCTGCAGAGGCTGGACGTGCGGCCGGTCGAAGACACCGCCCGGATCCGGCGCCAGCACCCAGTTCGACTCCTCGGGCAGGGCCAGCCGTTCGGCCCCGGACTCGGCGCGCACCACCCGCGCCACGCGGCGGCGTCCCAGCCGATACGCGATGTGGTTCTCGGGGTCGGGGTAGAGGAGTTCGTTCGCGAGGTCGGGTTCGGGCGCCATTCGCCCCGGGTCCAGGTCGATCATTCTCGGTTGCAGATGCGGCGCTTCGCGGGCCACGCCCTTGCCGAAGCCCCACAGGGTGGCCCCGGAGAGCTCGCCGCCGCGCTCGCGCTCCAGCACCTGCGCCCCCCTGGTGACGAACCACACGCCCTTTTCGGGGGTAGCGCCGGAGTCGGTGACGCCCTGCACCATGGCCAGGGCGCTCGCCCCCGCCCGGGTCACGTCGTGGGCCATCTCGTCGGTCGTCGCCGCTTCGCCACGGCCGTCGAGGGCCAGGAGGTGAACCACGCCCGCCAGGGGGACGTCGTCCGGGAGACTCTCCAGGAGCGAGCGCCACGACTCGCGCTGGTCCATGGCCACGGTTGCGTGGCGAACCCCCGCCCCCGCGCCCTCCGCCAGTCCCCCGTCCACCGAATCCCCGCCCACCACCACCACCGTCTGATTCCGCGCGGCCAGGTCACCCGCCAGCTCCGCCGCCACCCCACCCCCGTCCGCCGCCAGCACCCACACGCCCGCCGGCTCCCGCACCTCCGCCGGCCCCCGCGCCACGATCACCCCCTTGTCCGGCACCCTGGTCAGGTCGGACTCGTCCACCCCCACCACCTCCACCTCCCCGAAGCCCGCGTCGCCGAGCGCGCGCCGCCACACGGCCGGGCTCGCCAGCGCGTGGTGCGGCCGGTAGTCGTCGGCGAAGCGCCACCAGCCGTCGAGCTGCCCGAAGGTCAGGTCCATCCAGCCCAGCCCGCTCAGGTTCTCCAGCGCGACCAGCTGCCCCGAGGGGGCGAGCAGCTTCCTGCAGTGGCCCAGCGTCTCCTCCAGGTACCGGGTCGCGTGTAGCACGTTCGAGGCGAGCAGCAGGTCGTAGCCGTGCTCGTCGAAGCCCTGCGCGACCGGGTCCTTCTCGATGTCCAGCGGACGGTACTCGATGCATCCGCCGCCGTCGCCGAACCGCGCCTCCGCCTCGGCGAAGAAGCCCGCGGAGATGTCGGTGTACATGTAGTCGAACTGACCCTCCGGCAGCAGCGGCAGGACCGACGCGGTGGCCGACCCCGTGCCCGCCCCCACCTCGATCACCCTGAGCCGCCGTCCCTTCGGCAGCGCGTCCACGAGCGCCTGGACCGCCACTTCGAGCATCCGGTTCGCCGCGCGCGCCACCGGCGCCTTCAGGTACAGATCGGCCGCGGTCGGTTCGCCGCTGCTGAACAGGAGAGTCAGCGGATCCTCCCGGCCGCGAAGCACCTCGGCCAGGGCGCCGCCCGAGCGCCGGAACAGCCCGATCTCGGTCAGGCCGTGCGAATACCGTCCCGCCATGACCTCGTGGTGGCCGCTGGGGTCGTGCGGTATCGCTTTGGGCCACGTATCCCCCGATCCGACGACCACGCGGAACCCGCCGTCATCCTCCTCGTACAGCACACCCGCCTTGGCCGCCATCTCGAGCATGCGGCGAAACAGCCGACTGTGGTCGGCCATCACACGGAGCTGCTCTCGCAGCGTCTCGGACCGCACCACCTCGCCGGCCGTGCGTTTCCAGCCCAGCGTGTCCAGGGTGGCGACCGCGTACGACCACGACCAGTACTCCAGGTCCGTCAGCAGGGCGTTCCGGTCGTCGGGATCGACACCGGCCTCGACCAGGTACTCCGCCAGGAGCCGGGCACCGGCCTTCACCGATCCCGGATCCGGGAAGAAGTCGGCCGAGGGCATCCCCTCCGGAAGCGCCCGCTCGCGCCACACCACCTCGTACAACAGATCCTTGACGCTTTCGCCCGCCGAGAGCAGCGCAGCCCGCGTGGCGCGCTTGATCGTGTACCCGTCCAACCCGCCGAGAAGAGACCCGTTCAGGTCGTAGATGCGAAGTTCGCCCGTCAGCACCTCGGGGGGCTCGCCCTCCTGCGCATCGGCCGCGCGGGACGCGTCGCTCATGCGAACGTGACAGACGACCCGGTCCGGCAGCCTGCCCGTAGTCAGCCAGAGCCGCTCCCAGCCGAAGGGCAGATAGGTGACCGAGCCATGAGGTCCGTCCAGGTTGCGCGCCGAGCCCACAACCTGGAAGCAGCCGTCGAGCACCAGGGGATGCACATCCAGTTCGTTCCGGCCGAGATCCTCCGGGAAGGCCACCTCGCCCATTGCCTCGCCCGGCCCGGTCCAGGCCCTGGCGAGCGTTTGGAAGGACGGACCCAGGTCGACCCCCGTCTCCAGCCTGGCGCGGTAGTAGCCCGCCACGTCCACCGGCGACAGCCGAGCCTTCAAACCCTCCAGATCGATACGCCCGTCGGCCTCCCGTACGGCGGTGCCCGGCGCGACGTGACCCTCGACGTGAACCACCCACTCCCCCTCGCTCCCCTTGCTGAAGATCCGGAAATCGCGCGTCGCCGTACCCTCGGAGGCGTCGAGCACCATTTGCAGGGTGCGGCCGGCGTCACCGCTTCCGTCTTCGGAGCCGTCCTCCGGGAAGACCAGCGCATTGTGCAGCTGCATCTCCTCCACGACCACGGGGCCGCGCCCGCCGGTACGCGATACCGCCGCCGCCATGGCCCCGTACAGCGCCCCCGGCACCACCACCCGGCGGTACACCCTGTGGTCGTCCAGCCACGCGGGTTCCGCGGGAAACACCTCGGTCTCGAAGGTCGTCTCGCCGCCGGCCGACTCGTGGCGCGTTCCCAGCAGGGGATGGTCCACGCGGCCACGCCGCCGCCTCGGCGCGTCCAGCCAGTGCCGGGTCCGCTGGAACGGGTATCCCGGCAGCGAAATCCGCCGTCTCGACTCCCCGGCGAAGAGCCCCTCGAAGCGAACCGGCAGGCCTGCCTCGTACGCCTCCGCGACCGCGCGGACAAAGTCACCTGCACCACCCGCGAACGGGTCGTCCGCCGACGGCGCCTGCAAGCTTGCCTGCACCCCCGGGGCCTCGACCGCCTCGGGCCAGGCGGTAAGCGCCATCGGGGCCAGCACCGAGCGCGGACCGATCTCGACCAGCAGGTCCACACCGAGACCCGCCACCGTGCGGACGCCGCTCGAGAACGCGACCGCTTCCCGGGCATGCCGCCGCCAGTACGAACCGTCCAGTGCCTGGTCCGGCCCCACCGGGCGCCCCGTCAGGTTGCTCACCAGGGTCAGCGAGGGCGGCGCGACCGCCACACCATCCAGCGAGGCCTCGAGCGCGTCCAGGATCGGGTCGACCAAAGCGCTGTGGAAGGCCTTGGTCGTGTTCAGCCGCCGGACCCGGATCTCCTCCGATTCGAACCGTTTCGATAGGGCTTCGACAGCATCGACGGGGCCGCTCACAACCTGGTGCGCCCCATTGTCGCCCGAAACGCTGAGCCCCACACCGCCGGATGTCGCGTTCCAGTCCGCGACCGCCGCCGACACTCTGTCCGGCGGCGCGAAGACCGCCGCCATCGCGCCCTCTTCCATGCCGGACATCAAGGCGCCGCGGGTGCAGGCGAACCGCATGCCGTCCTCGAGGCTGAACACTCCCGCCGCCTGGGCCGCCGCGATCTCCCCGACGCTGTGCCCCAGGACCACGTCGGGGCGGATGCCCACACTCGCCCACAGGGCCGTCAACGCGGACTCGATCGTATAGAGGGCCGGCTGCTCCCAGGCCGTGTCACCCAGGTCGCCGTTTGCGTCGTCGCGGCCGAGCATCACGTCGAGGAGCGAGGTCCGCCGTTCTTCCCGGAACACAGCCTCACAACGGTCCATGACCGCCCGCGCGACCGGTTCGCTTTCGTAGAGTGCCCGTCCCATGCCGGCCCACTGGCTCCCCTGTCCGGTATACGCGAACGCGATCCGGGTCGCCGTCCCGCGCGTCGGGCGATCGCCTGTCCCGGCCACGGCCTCCAGCCCTTCGCGCAGCGATTCGGTGTCCCGAAAGACCACTCCCGCGCGATCGTCGAAGTGGCTCCGCCCCACGCCAGCGGTCCACGCCATGTCCGAAAGCACCGCTGCCGAAACCGCGTCCGCATCCGACAGCTCGCCCACCCGCTCGTCGAGCCACGCCAGGTAACGCCCAGCGAGTTCGCGCAGCGCTACCTCCGACTTGCCCGACAGTGGCAGCAGTCGGGTGCCGCGCGGCTGGATCCCCGGTTCCGGCACCCTGGAATCCACGTCAGCTCTGCTCTGCTCCGACGTTGCCGAATCCGCGGGGACTTCGGTCCCAAGCTCCAACCCGACCGACTCCGCGCCAGCTCTGGGCCCCGGTTCGAACCCGGCCGACTCCGCGTCGGCGCCGAGCCCCCGAACCGCCACCCGCTGCGGAGCTCCCACCGGCGTGAATCCTCGTGGGGACCCTCCGTCGGGACCGCAATACTCCTCCACCACCAGATGCGCATTCGTCCCCGAAATCCCGAAACAGTTCACCCCCGCGACGCGCGACCGCCCCGGCCGATCCGGCCACTCCATCATCTCCGACGTCACCTGCAACGGCAGATTGTCCCAATCCAGCGCCGGGTTCGGATCCCGGAAGTGCAGGTGCTTCGGAATCACGCCCCGCTTCACCACCAGCGCCGCCTTGATCAGACCGACCACGCCCGCCGCCGACTCCAGGTGGCCGACATTCGTCTTCACGGACCCGATCAGGAGCGGCCGGTCCGCCTCGCGTCCCTCGCAGTAGACGTGGGACACGGCGTTGATTTCGATCGGATCGCCCACCGTGGTTCCCGTTCCGTGCGCCTCGATGTAGTCCACCTCCAGCGGATCGACGCCGGCCTGCGACAGCGCGTCCTCCATGACCTGTTCGAGCGCGGGCGTGTTCGGCACCGTCAGACCGACACCCGTCCCGCCGTGGTTCACCACCGAGCCCCGGATCACGGCCCAGATCCGGTCGCCGTCCGCCTCCGCTTCGCTCAGTCGCTTCAGCACCACCACCCCGCACCCCTCCGCCCGCACGTACCCATTCGCGGCCGCGTCGAAGGTTTTGCACTGCCCATCGGGGGACAGCATCATCGCGTCCGCGCGGAGTTCGTAGATGCGCCCGTTCAGAATCGCCTGCACCCCGCCCGCGATCGCCAGGTTGGCCTTGCCCTGCTGCAGATCAGCCACCGCGTCGTTGATCGCCACCATCGCCGACGCGCACGCCGCGTCGACCGCCTTGGCGGGGCCCGTAAGCCCCAGCACGAAGGAGACCCGCCCGGCCGTTCCGTTCAGGTTGGTGCCGCTCAGCGCGTAGAGGCACGACGCGGCCTCGGAGGGCTTCGCCGAGTCCACCACCAACATGCGGTACTCGTCGTTGCTGATCCCGCTGTAAACCCCGGTGCGGCTCCCCCTGATGCGCTCCGGGTCGATCCCCGCGTCCTCGAGCGCCTGCCAGGTCACCTCCAGCATCATGCGCTGCTGCGGGTCCAGGAGCTGGGCCTCGACCGGGGAGATGCGGAAGAACGCGTCGTCGAACAGTTCGATGTCGTCGACGAAGGCGCCGTAGCGGCACCCCTCGCTCTGCACGGCTTCGTCCCCGAAGATGAGCCCCCAGCGCCCGACTCCCGAACCCGGGATTCCCTCGGTGACGGCATTGCCGCCTTCCCGCAGCAGGCGCCAGAAGGCTTCGATATCGTTCGCGCCGGGGAACCGGCAGGCCATGCCCACGATCGCGATGGGCTCGTTGCTTGATTTGGGCATTGTTCTAGAGTTGAATTTGTCCGGCAATTGGTCCACGACCCTGTTCCTCGGAAGATAGCGTTCGCTGCATCCGGCGACAGCCGTGGCCGGACATCGGTGGGCCTGATCACCCACAGTGGTCGAATCGGGAGTTGCTCACCAGATTGGAGTTGCCTTGCGGGAACCATGCCGTCCGGACCGAACAGCCGTGCAGACACCTTTGACATGCCCTACCTGATCGCCTCCCTCGGAGCCCTCGCGGCCGGACCGCTCCTGCACGCGGGTGCCGGCCATCGGCGCGGCTTCGCTCCCGTGCTCGACGGCCTGTCCAGGACCGCGATCCCCGGGCTGGTCTTCCTGGCGTTCGTTCCCGCGGCGGTCGGCGAGGGGGACTGGTTCATCCTGCTGGCGCTCGCGGCCGGGTTCCTGATCCCCGTTGCGATCGAAAGAACCTCGAGACGGGCCACCCGGCCGACCCACCGCCTGGCCCTGCTGGCCGGCCTGTCCGGATTCGTGGTTCATACGGGACTCGACGGCGCGGTCCTGGCCACGGTTCCGCTCGACGCCGCCCCGTCGTTCCCCATGGCCATCGTGCTGCACCGGCTGCCGGTGGGCGTCGCGGTCTGGTGGCTGGTGGCCCGGGAGATCGACCGCCGGGCCGGCATTGCCGCGCTGGGGGCGCTCATGCTCGCGACGGTGGGCGGGTATCTGTTCGGAGTCCTGGTGGGCGGAGCGGTATCCGATTCCCCGGCGCTGACGCTCTACCAGGCCGTCGTGGCGGGTTCGCTCGTGCATGTCGTGGTCCACCAGCATGGAGCGGCCGCCAGTCCGGCCGACCGCCGCCGCGAGGGATGGGGCGCGATTCTGGCGCTGACGCTGCTCCTGGCCGTGTTCGTGATCGGTTCGGACGCCGATGCCGGCGGACCGGCGGCCTTCGTGTCGCGCCTGTACGTGCTCAGCGCCGAAAGCGCACCCGCCCTTCTGCTGGCCTACCTCTTCGCGGGGCTGCTCAGCGCGTTTCTGCCGCAGAGGTCGGTGCGGTGGATGGAAAAGGGCGGAGGAGTCTCCCAGTCCGTCCGCGGAATGGCGATCGGTCTTCCCTTTCCGATCTGCTCCTGCGGAGTCGTGCCGCTTTACCGCAGCCTGATCCAGCGGGGCGCCCCGCCGGCCGCGGCGATGGCGTTCCTGGTGGCCACCCCGGAGCTCGGTCTGGACGCGGTGCTGCTCTCGATCCCGCTGCTCGGGCCCCAGGTGACGGTCCTGCGGCTGGTCACGGCGGCTCTGGTAGCGATGCTGGTGGGGTGGTGGGTGGGGGGAAGGTTGAAGAAGGCGGAGCGTGCCGACGAGTGGGTCGGCGTGCCGGGGGAGACGCCGAGCGTCGGCCGGCGCCTGGTCGCCGCGCTGCGAACCGGGACTGGGGACGTGGTCGACCATACGGCTCCCTGGATCGTGCTGGGGCTGGGGGTGGCCGCCCTGGTGACGCCCTTCCTGGAGAGCGGGTGGCTGGGCAGCCTGCCTCCGGTGGCCGATGTCTTCCTCTTCGCCCTGCTGGGCTTCCCGACCTACGTCTGCGCCGCCTCGGCCACGCCGCTGGTCGCCGCGTTTCTGGCGACGGGACTCTCCCCGGGGGCCGGAATCGCGTTCCTCATCACGGGACCGGCCACCAACATCTCGACCCTGGGCCTGGTCAGCAGCCTGCACGGGCGCCGCGCGGCGATCGCCTTCGCCCTGGTCATGGTGACCCTGGCGGTGACCTCCGGCATAGCGATCAACACCGCATTCGGGGCGCTGTCGGTGCCGTCTCTCGCGACGCTGATCGAGGAGGCTCCGAGTCTGCTCCAGCAGGGCAGCCTGGTTCTACTCGCCGCTCTCTTCCTCCGCTCGGTGGTGCGGCGTGGGCCGCGGGCCTTCGCGGGGGAGTTGCGGGAGGGGCTTGGCTGGGCGCACTAGCGGTTCCCGGCCCGCCAAGCTAATCCCCCTCGCGCGCCGTTGCCGCCCCGATCACGCGCGCGTACCACTCGAGGGTCTCGACGAAACCGGCGAAGGACTTCTCGTAGTGCTCCTCCCGGGGCTCCCCGTCCTCACCGAAGCTGCGCGACACGTTGGATACCGCCATGTGGGCGACCGGGAGCGCCTTGACGCGCAGGAAGAGGAGCTGGAGGTGGTTGTGCAGCTGTACGCCGCCGAAACCGCCCGCCGACACCGTCACGATCCCGACCGGCTTGCGGAACCACTCGCCGTAGATGTAGTCGAGCGCGTTCTTGAGGACCCCCGGCATGGATCCGTTGTATTCGGGACTGACGATCACCACGGCGTCGGCGGAAGCGATGGTGTCCGAAAAGCGCACCAGACCGGGCGGGGGATCGTCGCGCATGTGCAGGCGTTCCTCCATGATCGGGAGGTTCAGCTCCGCGAGGTCGACGAGGGTGGCGTCGGCACCCGACCTGGCCAGGCGGTCGACGACGAAGCGGGCTGTCCGGATCGACTGGCGGCCGCGCCGCACCGAGCCGGCGACTACCGGGATGCGAAGGGGCGCGGTCATCGAGTCCGCCCCTTGAGCGCCCCCCGGTCCACCTTGCCCAGGTGGGTGCGGGGCAGGTCGTCCAGCAAATGGATCTCACGGGGATGCTTGTACGACTCCAGGCGCCCTCGCAGGTGCGCGCGCAACGTCGTCCGGACGGTCCCGGAGTCGGCGCCGTCAGCCAGCACCACGAACGCCACCGGGACCGTCAATCCGTCCATTGCTTCGATTCCCACCACCACCGCCTCCTTGACGTTCCGGTGTTCGACGAGACACTCCTCGGCCTCGCGCGGCGAGAACCACTTCCCCGAGACCTTGAGGAGATCGTCGTCGCGGCCCTGGTAGGTTAAGTAGCCGTCGTGGTCGCGAGTCATCATGTCGCCCGAAATGTACCACTCGCCGGCGAAGGCGTTCCGCGTGGCCCGGGGGCGCTGCCAGTAGCCGTGCGCGCGCGAGCCGCCCCGAACCCGCATCCGGCCGACCTCACCGGGGCCGACCTCGCGGCCGTCGTCGTCACACAGCCGCACTTCGAAGCCGGGAACGGTCGTGCCGAGGGTGCCGGGACGGACCCGGCCGGGCCGGTTCGAGATGAAGACGTGCCACATCTCGGCCGTGCCGAGGCCGTCGAGGAGCTCGACGCCGAAGGTCTCGTTCCAGCGGTGGTGGAGGGGGACGGGGAGGGGTTCGCCGGCGGAGGTGGCCAGCCTGAGACAGCTGAGGTCGCGGGTGGGCGCCCCGGGGTGCGAGACCATGTGGTTCACCATGGTGGGGACGTTGATGAGGATCGTGGGGCGGTGCCTCTCGATCTGGGCGAAGAGCTCGTCGGCGGTGCAGCGCTCGGGAAAGAGGACGGCGGACCCGCCCGCCGCGAGGGGGAAGAAGAGGTTGGAGCCGGTGGCGTAGCCGAAGTAGAGCTTGGGGACGGAGAGTGTGATGTCGTCGGCGGTGTAGCCGATGACCTGCTTCGCGTAGCACTCGGTGGAGTTGGCGAAGGACGCGTGGCTCTGGACGACGCCCTTGGGACGCCCCGTGGTTCCGCCGGAGAAGAGCCAGATGGCGGGATCGTCGGAATGTGAAGCGTAGTTGACATAATGTGAACTGGAGTTGTCAATCCGCGCGTCGCCTTCGTCGGTGCCGAGGACGAGAAGGTGTGGGGGATGGTTCGCGCCGCGGGTCGCGCGGGTGAAAGTGTCGGCGTGGTCGGCGGGGACGACGGCGGCGGTGGCGCGCGTGTAGTCGTACAGGTCGCGGATGCGCTTCTCGTCCAGGTAGCAGTTGACCATCACGCCCACGGCGCCGCGCTTCAGCGCGCCGAAGAGGGCGGCGGGAAAGCCGGGCACGTCGGGGAGGCCGATCAGGACACGTTCTTCAGGGCGCACCCCGATGGATTCGAGTGCGTTGGCAAAGCGGTTGGCGCGCGCCTGCAGGTCGGCATAGGTGACCGCGCCGTCACGGGTTCGGAGCGCGATCCGGTCTCCCAGCCCCTCGCGGATCCGGTCGTCGAGGAAATGGTCGGCGATGTTGCAAGGGGTGTCCAAGGTCGTCGCCAGGTCAGTCCCTCAGCCGCACCCAGGCGATCCCGTCCACGTGCCTGAAGTGGCAGTCGGCCGACACGAGATCGGCACCCGTCTCCATGGCGTGAGCCGCGATCCAGACATCGTTGGTGGGAATGGGACGGCCCTTCGAGCGGAGCGACGCCGCGATCCTCGAATAGCGGTCGGCGGTTGTCGCTCCCACAGGCACGAGTGACACATACGGACTGGCGAGGAAAGCGCGCACGCCGCGAACGTTGCGCTCGTGGCGCGAGCCGTGACGGAATCCGTACAGAAGCTCCCCGAGCACGACGGCCGACAGCAGGATCTCCTCGGCGGTCCGCACGATCCGACTCACCTGCTCGCGCCCTCTCATGAGCTGGGAATAGGCGTTCGAGTCGATCAGCGCCCTCATTCCCACCTGGCCTCGTCAATGGTCTCGAAGTGCCGCAGCGCCCTGTCGATTTCGTCCGCCTCCGCACAGCTCCAGGTCCCGATAAGGTGGTCGAGCGACGAACCGACCACATCGGCTTCCCGTCCATCCTCCAGTCCCGCTCCGCGGCGCATCAGCTTCACGGCAGCCCGATTGAGCGACGTCCCGTCACGGTTGGCAAGTCGCCGAATCGTCCTGGCCAACTCGTCTCCCAGGCCACGAACGGTAAGCTGATTCACGGCTGTCTCCCGGGATGCATCATGAGTTGATTCATTATGAATCACAATACGATCTGGCCGTTCGCGGGTCAAGGCGGGGAACGGGATGGAACGGATGGCCCCGGTCACGGCATCATTTATCTTGTGGAGAGCCCGGAAGCGCGGCCGATCGGGATCCGGGCGGCGGGAGGGGGTGGATGGCGTCCAGCAACAGCGTCGGTCGGTCGGCGGACCGGCGAGGAGCGGTTGGCATGAGCACAGCGTCCGGAAGTCTGGCTGGATCCACGCCTCGGGAGGGGCGGGCGTTCCGCTGCGGACCGTCCTGGGGCCATGCCACTTGGACCGAGCTGGCCCGCGAGGGGCTGGGGGCGGGTGGGGAGAGGGCCCGGGTGGTCGCCCTTCTACCCGTCGGTGCCGTCGAGGCCCACGGCCCCCACCTCCCCCTCGTCACCGATGTCGTGATCGCCGCGGCGGCCGCGGAGGCCGCACTGCCGGGCCTGCGCCGCCTGGCCCTCCGACCCGTGCTCCTCCCGCCCCTCCCCTACACCGCCGCCCCCTTCGCCGCCGCCTTCCCGGGCACGATTTCTGTGCGCCCCGGCACCGTCACGGCCCTGCTCGTGGACATCGCCGCCTCCCTGGAGAATCAGGGCGTGGCCGCGCTGGTGATCGTCAACGTGCACCTCGACCCCGCCCACCTGGCCTCGCTCCTGGAGGTTGTTCACGGATACCCCGGCGCGATGCCCCTCATCCACCCCGACCTTACCGAACCGCGATGGGCACGGCGCCTGACCGACGAGTTCCGGAGCGGGGCATGCCATGCCGGCTGCTACGAGACCTCGGTGGTGATGGCGGCCGCGCCGGAGCTGGTGCGCGAGGAGTCGCGCCGCAGGCTGCCCGAGAACCCGGCGTCGCTGTCGGTGGCGATCCGCGCGGGGAAGACCGGCTTCGAGGAGGCGGGGGTCGTGGAGGCGTACTGCGGGGACCCGGCCGCGGCGACCGCGGAAGAGGGGAGGGAGACGCTGGCCGTATTGGGGCGGATCGTGGTGGATGCAGTGGAAGAGGTGGTCTCGTGACGCTTTCCGGGAAGCGTGCCGTGGTGACCGGGGGGGGGCGTGGGATCGGGGCGGCCGTGGCGCGGGCACTGGCGGGGGAGGGGGCGGCGGTGGCGGTGACGGCGCGCAGCCGGGACGAGATCGAGGGGGTGGCGGAAGGGCTCCGGGCGCGCGGCCGCCCGGCGCACGCGATCGTCTGCGACGTGACCGACCCCGATTCCGTCGCCGCGATGGCCGCCCGCGCGTGTGAGCTCCTGGGCAGCGTCGACATCCTCGTCAACAACGCCGGAGTGGCCCGCTCGGCACCGTTTCTGAGGGTGACGGTTGAGCAGTGGGAGGAGGTCCACCGTGTCAATGCAACCGGGCCGCTGCTGGTCACGCAGGCCTTCCTTCCGGGGATGCTGGAGCGCGGATGGGGACGGATCGTGAACGTGGCTTCGGTGGCGAGTCTGCGGGGAGCCCGCTACATCACCGCATACGCGGCCTCCAAGCACGCCCTGCTCGGGATAACCCGCTGTCTGGCGGACGAGCTCGCGGGAACGGGGGTGACCGTCAACTCCGTCTGCCCGGGCTACGTGGACACGCCCATGACGGACGAGAACATCGAACGGATCGCGGCGAAGACGGGCCGGGACGCGGAGGATGTCCGCGGCGGACTGGAGGAGATGCAGCCCGGCGGCCGCCTGATCACGCCCGAGGAGGTGGCGCACGCCGTGATGACCTTCATACCGGAGGCGGCGTCGTCGCTGCAGGGCGCGGAGCTGGTGGTGCGGGGCGGGGGTGCCCGGTGAGCGGGGTCGGAGGGTCCGGCGGCGGCGCTTGGGTCGGCGAGGACCGGGTACCCGCGCGATGACCTTCGAGATCTTCAATCCGGAGGTGCTGGGGGCGCCCCGCGGATGGAACAACGGGATGCTCGCGCCGGATGGGGGACGCGTGCTGTTCGTGGCGGGGCAGATCGGGGTGGGTGGGGAAGAGGGCGTGGCCGGGCCGGCGAGGGCGAGGGGTGCCGGCGGGGCGTCCGGGGCGCGACTTGCCGCGCAGTTCCGGGCGGCTCTCGCCAACGTCGCGGTGGTGGTGGAGGAGGCGGGGGGGACGGTCGCCGACGTGGGACGGCTTACCATCTACGTGACCGACATGGAGGCGTACCGGGAGTCGCCGGCCGAGGTGGGGGCCGCGTACCGGGCCGTCTTCGGGAAGCACTTTCCGGCCATGGCTCTGGTGGCCGTGACGGAACTGGTGGATCCGCGCGCGGTGGTGGAGGTCGAGGCCACCGCGGTCATCCCGCAGGCGAAACCGGGTGGGCACTCCGCCATTGACCTGCCCACGAAGAAGGGACAGCCATGACCGCACTTGAATCCCTCACCCTGGCACCGCCGCGTTCGTTCCTGCTGGACTTTGACGAGAAGACCGCGGTTGCGCGGGTCACCTTGAACCGGCCGGAGCGGCTGAACGCGCTGACCTTCGAGGTCTATGACGAGCTGAGGAACACGTTTCGCGGGCTGGACGGCGAAGCCGGGGTGCGCGCCATCGTGATCACGGGTGCTGGGCGCGGATTCTGTACCGGCGGGGACGTCGAGGACATCATCGGGGCGCTCTTCGGGCGGGATTTCGAGGGCCTGCTGGAGTTCACGCGCATGACCTGCGACCTGATCGCGGCGATTCGGCAGTGCCGGCAGCCCGTGGTGGCGGCGCTGAACGGGACGGTGGCGGGCGCGGGGGCGGTTATCGCGACGGCGTGCGACGTGCGGATCGCGGCCGAGTCGGCGCGGATCGCGTAC
>JAPPGM010000148.1 GCA_028874995.1 Gemmatimonadota bacterium
CGTCTGGATGATGACCTGGACGTCGGAGAGGTCGGGGATGGCGTCGATGGGCGTTCGGGTCAGCGAGAAGGTGCCCGCGCCCAGGATGAAGAGCGTGCCGAGGATGACGAGGAGCCGGTTCCGGACCGACCAGTCGATGATGTGTGCGAACATGGCCTGGCCCCTTAGTTGTGGTGCCGGTGGGCTCCGGCGGTGGAATCGCGGGCCGCGGAGTCCCCCGGCATCGCCGAATGTCCGCCCATCGCCGAATCCCCGGAGAGCATCGACTCGTGGACGTGGGCCGGCTCCGCCTCCTCCGCACCACTGAGCAGCTGCGAAATCGCCGCCCTCAGGTTCGCATCGGAATCGATCAGGAACTGCGACGAAACCACGACGGTTTCACCCGCCGCGAGCCCCGACGTGATCTCCACCATGCCCTCGCTCTCGGTGCCGAGCACCACGTCGCGCGGCTCGAAGATCCCCCCGCCCCTGGCCAGGATCACCACCGTACGGGTCCCGCTGTGCAGCACCGCCTCGGCGGGCGCCATCACCACATTGGCGGCCCCGCTCGTGCGCACGGCCACGTTCACGTACATCATCGGCCGGAGCAGCAGATTCGGATTGGAGACCTCGACGAAAGCGGTCAGCGTCCTCGTCTGCGGGTTCACGGCCGGGCGGAAGAAGAGGATGCGGCCGCGCCACTCGCGCCCCGGAAAGGCATCCGCCTCGATGGCGACCGCCTGCCCCTCGCGCACGTGCCGCAAGTCGTCCTCGTAGAACTCGGTCTCGGCCCAGAGGGTCGAGTGGTCGGCGATTTTCAGGACCGTCATCCCGGGGCTGAGCTTCGTCCCCTCCAGCGAGTCGCCGATCTTGTCGACGATGAAGCCGGTGGACGGTGCGAAAACCGTTACGGTTCGCGTAACGTTACCGGACTCCGCGAGCGCGTCGATCTGCTCCTCGGTCATGTCCCAGTAGAGGAGCCGCTCCCGCGCCGCCTCCAGGAGCGACCGGGCCCGTTCGATCGCTTGCCTGTAGGCACCGCCTTCGCTGAGCCGCTCCGCATACTCCATCGCGCCTAGGAACTCCCGCTGTGTTGTGACCAGCTGGGGGCTGTAGATCTCGAAGAGCACGTCGCCCCGCTCGACCGTCTCGCCGACGTTGTTCACACTTGCCCGCTCGATCCATCCCTCGTACTTGGTCTGCACCGAAACGACCCGCTCCTCGTTGTGCGCCAGGATGCCTACGGTGCGGATGGAGACGGGAAGGGTGCCGCGGTGCACCATGGCCGTGCGGACCGCGAAGTTCTGCAGGAAGCTCCGGCTGACCCGGATCCCGCCGTCGGCGGTGGCTTCTTCGGCGTAGACCGGGACGAGGTCCATCCCCATGGGCGACTTGCCGGGGCGGTCGGAGGTGTAGTTGGGGTCCATCGGGGCACGCCAGTAGAGGATTTCGCGCTCGCCGGCGGCCTCGGCCGGTGGGTCGGACCGGCCCGGCATGGCCATGCCCTCGCCGCTCTCGGCTTCGCCGGGCATCGCCATCCCCTCGTGGGTGTCGTGCTCATCCGCCATTCCCGTGCCGTCGTCTACCCGGTCCCGCATGAGCAGCGCCGCCCCACCCGCGCCGATGACCACCCCGGTCACCACGAACAGGATCTTGTGGATGTTCTTCGTGCCGTTCATGATCCTTCCTCCTCCGGAAAAGCCGATCCGATGGCCCGTTCCATCTCGGCCAGCGCCTTCATGTAGTCGGTCCGCAGACGTGCGAGGCCGAGACGGACATCGAGCAGGACCTCTTCGCTGTCGAGCAGCTCCAGCACCCCGGTCACCCCGGCCGAATACGCCTCTTCGGTCGCGCGCAGCGCCTGTTCGGCCTGGGGGACCAGGGCACGCTCGAAGAGCGCCAGCTGTCCCTCGATCGTCGTGAGCCGGAACCCGGTCGACCGGACAGCCAGCGCCACGCCGTTGACCGCGTCGCGGTATGCCTCCTCCGCCGCGGAAAGTCTCGCGGCCGCCTCCCGGACCCCCGCGTCATAGCTCCCCCTGAAGACCGGGATGCTGGCCCCGAGCGTGAGGCTCCAGGTGTCGCGTCCATTGTCCGGCGGCGGATTCTCGCGTCCCGGGTCGTCGCGGCGGCCCAGCACGTTGCCCCACACGACGCCGACGGTGAGGCCGGGCCGGTAACGCCGCCGGGCCAGGCTCACCCCGTGCTCGTCGCGCTCGATCCGCAGGCTTGCCGACCGCACCTCGGGCCGCTCGCCGACACCGATCGCGTGGAGCTGCGCGTCATCGAGGGCCACCGCCGGCCGCTCCCCGATCGTCACCGGCGGGACCGGCGTGTTCACCGGCCGGTTCGCCAGAACGTTCAGCGCGGCTTCAAAGTCGGTGCGCTGCCCAAGCAGTTCGTGGCGCCGGTTCAAGACGCGGGTGACCTCGGCCTGGAGCTTGATGACCTCCTGCTGCTGCCCGAACCCCTGCGCATAGCGCGCCCGGGCCAGCGTTTCGTAATGGAGCAGGAGCTGCTCTTCCTCGCCGGTGATTCGGAGCGCCTCGTCGATGTACGCGAGGTCGTAGTAGGCCAGCTTGATACGGCGGACCACTTCGGCCCGCTCCAAGTGGTACGACTCGCTCTGCATGGCCGACGCGGCCGTCGCGACCGCCCTCCGGTCCCCGAGCGTGCCGAACCAGGGGAAGGACTGGGTGACCGAGAGGCTCGAGAACTGAGGGCCGACGCGCGTCTGCGGACCTAGTGCGTGCTGGGTGAACGAGAGCGCCGGGTCCGGCAGCGTCGCGGCCTGCTCCGTGCGCGACTCGGCCGCCCGGGCCTCCAGGAGCGCGGCGCGGACGCGCGGGTTGCCCTCGAGCGCTTCGCCGATGAGCGCGGCCAGCACCGGGTCGCCGTGGGTCGCGTAGGGCGGCGACTGTGCCGAACCGCGCGGTGGGATGATGTATGTCGAGACGGCGATCGCGGAGACGACCGCCATGGTTCGCTGTAAAGACATGGTGTCCTCGCCATGGATGGGCCACCCGTGGTGCGACCGTCTCCGAAGGGGAGGGGCCGACCGGGGTGACCTTCAGGTGTGGTGTGCGCCCCGGGCGGGGCGCGGAGAGTCACACCGTGTGGCGGGGAGGGGGTGTCTCGACTGCCAGGTCGGCAGCGACGGGGGTGGGCGGGGTGGGGAAGGCCGCCCGGACGAGGACGGTGGGGATGCGGATCATGGCGGCCGGGTGGGCGGGCTGCGGCGAGACGATGCTGCAGGCCATGATCATGAGGCAGCCGTGAGGGGTG
>JAPPGM010000153.1:0-21218 GCA_028874995.1 Gemmatimonadota bacterium
CAACGTCCATGAGTAGATGCGAATCAACGACCGACTGCCGGGCCGGCAAGGCGCCTCTGAAAGGGGCTGAGTGAAGATTCTCATCGATACACATGCGTTCCTGTGGTGGCTGGCTGGCAATCGGAGGTTGTCGGAGGTTGCGCGAGGGGTGATCGGCGACCCCGACAACAGCGTCCTGGTGAGCGCCGCATCGGCATGGGAGGTCACCACGAAACACCGGCTTGGGAAGCTGGCGGGTGCGGACATCGTCGCGGGCGACGTTTTGGCGGCCATTCAAGACCATGGCTTCGAACCGTTGGCAATCACGGTGGCCCACGCCGAGCGAGCGGGAAGGCTCCCGGGCCCGCATCGGGATCCCTTTGACCGGATGTTGATCGCGCAGTCGCTGGCCCACGACCTGCCCCTTTTGTCGAAGGAATCGCTGTTCGATCGATACGGAGTGCGTCGAATCTGGTAGGGGCTATCTGACTTCCGGCGGCAGGCGCCTTACCACCACGCTGGGTACGTCCAATTCGTCCCGTTCAACGAAGGCGACCAGCGCATTGGGACCGAATGCGGAGGGCATCGCCGTGGCGTCGGCAGCGAAGGTGCCCAGATAGCGCCCGTCCGCGGTCAGCACGTCGATCGGTCCGCCGCTGGCCGGTTCCTCTCTGCGGCGCTGCACCCAGATAGTGCCCTCCCAGCTGGTCCGCAGGGTGCGGACGACGGGGATCTCGCGGTAGTACTCTGCGTCCCTGGCCTGCTCACGCATGACGTCGGTCATCTGGCCCAACATGGCTCCTCGCCGACCGCCGGCCCTGCCCGCACCCAGTGGGTCGCCTTGGTCGTATCCCCTCATACGCCTCTCCCGGTGCTCCGCGATGAAGCGGTCCGTCACGGGTTCGGGCTGGAAGGGCCGCGTCAGGATACGCTCCAGCTTCCCTTCCGGTGTCGTCACCTTGATCGCATAGGCGGACGAATCGGTGTAGGCCACCCCGCCGTCGGGGAGCGCACCCACCGCCAGTGAGGGCACGAAGACGCTCGCCTCTCCAGGAGGTTTCCAGGCGTACGCCACCGTGTCCTGGCTGACCTTGTCGCCGGCCAGATCAAGACGCACGATGTGGCGAAACTCCGCTTCGGGGAGACGGTCCCCCCTGGTTGCGTTGCGCAGCCAATCCAGTTCGATCGACCTCACGACTCCCGTGGCAAGGACTCCTCTCCCGTTCCGATCGACATCGAGACGCGGCATGAAGGTCATTGCCGGTTTCGGCATGCGGACCTCTCGCTCGAACTCGCCGTCCGCGCCGAACACGATGAATCCCTGGTTGAAGACCACTGTTCGCCCATCATACAGCACCGTGATCTCCATCGTAGAGGTGTTGTCGGCATCGAACTCCCCGGGACCCTCGCCCGCTCCCCCGAACTGCCGGACGAATCTCCCCTCGGTATCCACGACCACGATGCGCGCGGCCTGCGAATCGAGCACGTACAGGTTGCCCGACGGATCGAAGGCCACCCCTCGCACACGGCCGAAGGTCTCCCATTCGCTGCCATTGAACGCCCCCACCCTGTACACCTCCTCGAAGTCCGCGTCCAGAAGGCGGTCCTCCGCGGGCAACTCGATCACCTCCTGCGCGGCCAGCGGGTTGGTGTTCCACCCGAACACCAGTGCGAACACGACTACCCTGACCGCCGCCATCCTTCTCCTCATTCCCTCTGCCTCCCGCGAAGTCGTCCCCGGTGCCCGCCAACCTACCGCAGCCGCGGCGGCAACTGCTTCACCACCACCGTCGGCACGTCCAGTTCGTCTCTCTCCACCAACGCGATCAACCCGTCAGGGCCGAACGCCGCGGGCATGGAGGTCGCGCTGGGCGAATAGGTGCCGAGGTAGCGGCCATCGGGGGTGAGAACGTCCATGTTGCCCACACTGGCCAGCTCGTTGCTGCGGCGCTGGACCCATATGTTCCCGCTCCAGCTGGTTCGCAGGGTTCTCACCACCGGTATCTCGTGGTAGAACACCATCGACTCGGCCCGGCGGCGGTTTCGGTCCGACATCTCCTTCGCGATATCCGCATAGTCTCCGCCGAGGCGAAGAAGATCCCGTTCGAAGGCCCGCTCGAGTTCGAACTGCCAGTCGATGAAGAGGGCCTTGTCTCTTTCGGTTACGGGGTCGGGACCGATCGGCCGGGTCAGTATGCGCACCAGGTTCCCGGTGCTTGAGACGATCTTGATTGCGTAGGCGGACGAGTCAGAGTATGCGATGCCGCCGTCCGGCAGCGCGCCGCTGACCAGCTGCGGGGCGAATCCCGCGGGTTCGCCCGGAGGGTTCCACGCCTCGACCACGGTGTCGACCGTTGAAAAGAAGCCATCGAGGCCAAAGCGTTCGATCGCCCGAAAGGTGGCGCTGTTGCCGGTGCGTCGGCGTACGTCCGGCGGCGCTGCCGTCGAGGGCCGAAGGACCGGACTCGTGGCGAGCACCGCGTCGGTGCCGGGGAGTGCCTGAAGTCCCATGAACGTGGTCCTGGATCCGCCATCGATGCGGACCGTTCGCTCGTACTCGCCGTCGGCCCCGAACACGACGAAGGCACCCCGGTTCCAGGTGTAGATCACGGCGCGCCCGTCCGGCAGGACGGCCATGCGCAGCATCTCTCCGAAGTCGGCCTCGAATTCCCCGGGGCCTTCGCCCCGCTGCCCGAACTGACGGACCAGTCTGCCAGTCCGGTTCACGACCGATACTCTCAGCGCCTGGGTGTCGAAGATGTACAGATTGCCGGCCGCGTCGAAGGCCACGTCGCCGATTTCGCCGAAGGTGTCCCAGCTGCCATCCATGATGGATCCCACGCGGTACTGTTCCACGGAATTGCCCACCATGAAGCTGTCCTGGGCCGGCAGCTCGATCACTTCCTGCGCGAACAGCGGGCAGGCCGGCGCGATAACCAGCGCGAACCCCGGCAGTCCGCGGGCTTTCACCCTCCAACTCATGAGCGACTCCCTGAGAGTAGGCTTTTCCCGCCCGTGCCCGGCCCTGGAACCTACCGGGATCCTGTACCTCCCCATGTTCGACACCTCCCCAGCCGTAAAAGGTTGTCGCCCACACCGAAACGGACCATGTCACCCTCCGCACGCTGCTCCGGCCCGGGTTCAGCCCCCGAACCACCGGATTGACCGACTACAAGGAACGCCCGCTCCACGGTCAGGGGTTTGCCCTCTTCACCCCAATCGGCGCCCGCAACAACTCGTCCGGAATCCCGAAGGCGTCCACCAGCTCGACCGCCCTCGGTGCCAGCTCCCGGCAGTACCGGTTCACCTCGCTGCGAATCGCTTCGCTCTTGGACGATTCAAAGTATCCCTTCTCGAGAAACCACGCACGGTGGTCTTCCAGCGTGGCCAGGCCGCAGAGCGTCACCACGCGCGCGACCAGCGCCTTGGCTTCACCCTCCTGCATGGCGTCGAGGGCGCCGTGCGCGGCCTCCAGCACGATACGGTCCACATGCGCCCGCGCCAGCGTGATAAGGTGGTCCTGGCACGCGTTCACCGCCTCGAAGCTGTCCATTCCCTGGTCCAGGCGGGCTTTGAGCCGCCGGGCCGCCGAACGCAGCAGGCGCTCCTCGCGGTAGAGCATGGCGGAGTGCTGGAAGTCGCGGCCGGCCAGGTGATCCGGGTCGGTCCGGCGGGTCACGACCGGGTTCATGTCGGCCAGGCGGGTGCCGGCCAGCTCGGCCAGGTAGCGGGCCATGCCCCACATCGACAGGTCGCCCATCTCTCGGCGGTAGCGCGACAGGAGACCCTTGGCGGCCAGCTGCAGGAGGACGGGGTTGGCGCCCTCGAAGGTCGCGAACACGTCCGTGTCGGCCTTGAGACGGCCGAACCGGTTCTCGGCCAGGTAGCCCTGTCCGCCGCACGCCTCCCGGCAGGCCTGAAGCGTGTCGAGCGCGTGGCGCGACGCGGCGGCCTTGAGCGCGGCGGCGCGGACTTCGAGTTCGCGGCGGTCCGGGTCCGGGTTCGCGTAGCGGCGGATCAGGTCGCGCACGGCGAAGGCCATGGCGTAGGTGCGGGCGAGGCGGGGGAGGAGCTCCCTTTGCAGCGCCAGGTAGTCCAGGACGGGGACTTCGGGTCCGGCCGCGGGGCCGAACTGGCGACGCACGGAGGTGTACCGCACGGCGATCACGAGGGCCTTCTTCGCCACGGCCTGCGAAGCCGCCGCGATGCTGATCCGGCCCGCCACGAGGGTGCCCAGCATGGTGAAGAAGCGGCGGCCCGGACTCGGGATCGGGCTGTGGTACTCCCCCTCGGGTGTGACCTGGGCGAACCGGTCGAGGAGTGCGTCGCGGGGAACGCGCACGGCGTCGAACCGGATGCGCCCGTTGTCGACCCCGTTCAGCCCTTCCTTCGCCCCGCAATCCTCGATGCGCACGCCGGGGAGGACCCTGCCGCGCTCGTCCCGGATGGGGACCAGGAAGGCGTGAACGCCGTGGTCGTCGAGGATGGTGGTCGCGGCGTCGTTGGGATGGTTGTGTGGCTCCCGCGCGGGGTCCTCACCACTGCACGGAACGCGCAGCCGGGCGAATACGGTGGCCATGCGCCCGTGCAGCGCGGCGTTGCCGATGTAGTCCTTGCGCGCGTCCTCGTCAGGGGTGGTGACCACGAACTCGGCCGCCGCGGGGTCGTAGGTGGCGGTCGTGCGGAGGTCGCGGACATTGGAGCCGTGCCCGGTCTCGGTCATCGCGTAGCAGCCGGGAAGTTCCAGCGCGGCGATCCTCGACAGGTAGAGGCGGTGGTGCTTCTCCGTCCCAAGCTGCGCGATGCTGCCGCCGAAGAGACCGAACTGCACGCCGTACTTAACCAGCACGCTCAGGTCACCCAGCGCCAGTTCCTCGAAGACGGCCACCGCCCCACAAGGGTCGCCCTCTCCACCGTAGTCGCGCGGATAGGCCACCGCGCCCAGCCCGGCTCCGGCCAGCGCCCGCACCGCGGCGAGCGTGCGTTCCCGGTACTCACCTCGCGAAATCTCGTCAGGAATGTGCAACTCGGGGCGTGCGAGCGCGGCACGGGCACGGGCCCTGAGGTCGGGATGGTCGCCGTGGACAAGCGGCGCGACCTCCTCGGCCAGACCCCGCGGCCGCGGCCCGACCACCACCGCCTCGTGCCCCTGGCCGGTGATGTCCCGGAGTGCCTCCGCGCCCGCGACGCCCAGCTCCAGCTCCACCCCGCCCAGCGTCGCGATGGCCTCGTCGCGCCACGCCACGGCGTCCCGGCCCGCCTGCGCCGGATCCGCTTCGACCACGGCCAGACCGGCCCGTGTCAGGGTCAAGGTGCCGTTGCGAGTGGCGGCGCGAATGGCTGCGGTGGCCGCTCCGAAAACCACGGGCGACGGAGGGTGCGAGGGATCCAGCCAGTCGCGCACCCGGGCCCGTCCCTCGGGGGTGATCCACGCCGCGCCGTCCAGCGCGCGGCTCACCGCGTCGAGCTCCTCGTCCTCGATGAGGCCGTCGGCCCATACCGCGCAGAGAACGGGCAGGAAGGCGAGGAAGGTGGGTTCGCGGGAGAGGGTGGGGGTGGGTGTGGGGGACATTCGGTGATCGTGCTCCGGGTGGTCGTGGGGGTTCATTCACGCACTGGTGTCATGTCATGACACTGAAAGATACGGCGTTCCGGAGGACGTGGTTCCAGGGGCAGGAAAGTCAACTATGATATACATTATGTAAACTAAACATGACCACGGAGCGTCGCGGATGCCTGCGGTCGCCGGCCCCACCCCTTGAAATCCCCCGCCCGCCAGAGCACAATCGATTCTTCCCCTTTTCCATCCTCAACCCGATTCCCCAATGAGCCGACCACTCGTAGGCGTGATCATGGGATCCCGCAGCGACTGGACCACGATGAAGCACGCTTGCGACACGCTCGACGCCCTCGGGGTCCCCTACGAAGCACGCGTGGTGTCCGCGCACCGCACGCCGGACCTGCTCTTCGAATACGCCTCCGGCGCCGAAGAGCGCGGCATACGCGTGATCATCGCCGGGGCCGGGGGAGCCGCGCACCTGCCCGGGATGGTCGCCTCGAAGACGGTCCTTCCGGTCATCGGGGTGCCGGTGCAGTCGCGCGCGCTCAAGGGAATGGATTCGCTGCTTTCGATCGTCCAGATGCCCGGGGGGGTACCCGTGGGGACGATGGCGATCGGCGAAGCGGGTGCCACCAACGCCGGACTGTTGGCGGGACGGATTCTGGGAGGGGAACACCCGGCCGTCCGGGAAGCGGTCCGCGCGTGGGCACGCGACCGCACGGCAGCGGTCCTGGCCGACCCGGACCCGCGCGAGCCACCACCGGTCGGCGGCGGAGGGTGAGGCCGAACGCCCCCTCGGGTGGGGCGCGACGCCGGTGAGGATCGCCGTCCTTGGCGGTGGGCAACTCGGCCGCATGCTGGCGCTCGAAGGGATGCCGCTGGGTCACCGCTTCACCTTTCTGGAGCCCGCACCCGATCCGCCCGCCGGTAGGCTCGGCGAGGTGATCGCCGCCCCGTACGACGATCCCGTGGCGCTGGCGCGCATCGCCGCGGGTGCGGACGTGGTCACCTATGAATTCGAGAACGTGCCGGCCGCGAGCGCCGCGTATCTCGCCAGGCGTGTTCCGGTGCTGCCTCCGCCGCGGGCGCTGGGCGCCACTCAGGACCGTCTCGCCGAGAAACAAATGTTTGATAGCCTCGGCATCCCCACCGCCCCCTTCCACCGCCTCGATACCACGGCCGACCTGGACCCCGCTCTCGCCGTCACCGGCCTCCCCACGGTCGTCAAGACACGCCGTTTCGGCTACGACGGCAAGGGACAGATCGTAGCGCGGTCAGCGGGCGAAGCCGCCGCGGCCCTCGACACCCTCGGTGCGGGACTGATCGCCGAGCGCTTCATCCACTTCGAACGCGAACTCAGCATCGTTGCGGTTCGCGGCCGCGGCGGACACCGCATCTGCTACCCGCTTGCCGAGAACCACCACCGGGACGGCATCCTGCGCACCAGCCATGCGCCCGCCCCGGGAGTCACAACTCTACTGCAGGGCACCGCCGAGGAGTTGGCCGGGCGCATCATGGACCAGCTTGACTACGTGGGCGTGCTCGCAATCGAACTCTTCGAGTTGGACGGCCGCCTCCTCGCCAACGAGATGGCCCCCCGGGTGCACAACTCGGGCCACTGGACGCTGGACGGGGCGGATGCCAGCCAGTTCGAGAACCACATCCGGGCCATTACCGGCTTCCCCCTGGCCCGCCCCCGGGTTCCGGCCCCGGCCGCCATGCTGAACATCATCGGCGCGCTTCCCGATCCCGCCGCCATCGCGTCGGTCCCGGGTACCCACCTCCACCTGTACGACAAGGCGCCCCGCCCCGGTCGGAAGCTCGGCCACGTCAACATCACCGGCCCTGACGAGGCGGCGGTCCGAGCGGGCGCCGAGCAGGTTTGGGCCCTGCTTCCGGGTGAGCCCCCCGTCCTCCCGATCGGCGCGCGACACGGTTAGCTTACCTTCTCTTCCCCAAAAGGCTGGCCGTCACTCCGCCCTCACTCACCACCCAGCCCGGAACGGCCAGTTCATCCTGTCCAGTCATCCACCGAGGCCCCGGCCCATGCTCGACGAAATCAAGACCAGGATCTCGGAAGAAGTCGACACTCTGACCCACGAGCTCAATGTGATCCTGCCGGAGCGCATCCGGAAGGCTGTCGAACTGGGAGACCTGCGCGAGAACTCGGAGTACAAGAGCGCGCTCGAACGCCAGCAGTTCGTGCAGGCGCGCATTGGGCACCTGGCGGGACGCATGGCCGAGATTTCGAAGATCGACGTGAAGGACATGCCCGCCGACCGGGTCGGTTTCGGGTCGCGGATCGAGGTGCGTGACCTGGCCCTGGGGGAAGTGGTCGGATTCACGATCGTGGCGGGCGACTTCATCGACTTCGACAAGGGCCACATCTCGCTGGATTCGCCCCTTGGGCGGGGCTTTACGGGAGCGCGCGAAGGCGACGAGGTCACGATCCGGCTCCCCGCGGGCGAACGCCGTTTCGAGGTGGTCGCGGTGACCACGCTGCCGCAGCAGCTCCGGGCCGCCGGCGACTAACAACCTGCCGGCGCCTCGCGGTTCTCGAAGCTCGCGCCGGCCTGACCCCGCTAGAACCCCGGCGGCCTCGGGATCCGGGCGACGATCATGCGGACCCCGGAACCCGCGAGGACGCGGAAGATGGCGGCGTCGCCCTCGCTTGTCGCCTCGAAGTCGTAAGCCCGCATGCCGCTGGAGGTGACCTGGCCGACGAAGTTTCCGGATGCCGCGAGGTGGACCGCCGACACCGCGTCGCTGTCGTCGCTGCCCCGTATCGTGACTGGCCAGGGATAGCGGCCCGGCGGGTCGGGATTCGAGAAGATCTCGGTTGCGGTCGGGAAGTCGTAGGAGTGGAACCGCCAGACGGTGTCGTCGGTGAGCAAAGGCTCCGCACCGGCGACTGTCATCGCGGTCGCGTGCGCCAAAAGGAGGTCCGCCGGACTCTCACCCGTCACGGCGGCGATCCCGTCGATTCCCGGCACGGTGAGCGAGTCGTTGAGTGTCGTCACGTAGGCCTGGTCGGCGCCCTGCGTATCCGCCGCGCCGGCCATGACCCTGTCGCGCAGGAGCCGGTGGAAGTGCCACCCGCTTCCGTAAACGTGTCCTGCGCCTCGGGGCTCGAAGGTGACCGCATTGGGAATCGCCGAGAATGCACGAACGACACGCGCCATGATCTGGAAGGTGCCGTACACCTCCGCGCGGCTGTTCCGCAGCCCGTCGCGCATCATGTCGTCGGTGACGCGGGTCCCGACCGCCGGTCCGCCCGCGCGTTCCCACGCGAGCCGCGAACTCATCTCCTTGGCGATCTCCGCCCGGCCCTCCTCGATCCAGGTGGGATGGAAAGTGCGCTCGCCGAAGGGCCGGCCCCGGATGTGGTAGTTGCGCACCCGCTTGTAGAGCGAGCTCACGTGCTTCGCCTCGTGGACCATTCCCGCGTACGCCCAGAGGCTGTTGTCCAGGTGGAAGGCGCCCGCGCTGATGTGGACGAGTTCCATCTCGTTGGATGCCGCGCACTCGGTGGTCCTGAAGACCATGTCCCCCGACCACACGAAGGCGCGCACCCCGGTCAGCGTGGGATCGATCAGCACGGTGATCCTGCCGTTGTTGTCCACGTCGCTGACGCCGCCGAAATAGTCCTCGATCACCTCCGCGCCGTGGTCCGTGTAGAAGTCGAGGACCCGGTTGACGTCTGCGACGGGCACCGGAGCCGTCGTCGCCACCGACTCGTACACCACCAGGTGGTCGTTCTCGGCGATGATGTCGGCGACCACCGTCGTGTCGACGACGCAGTTGTTGCCCGCGCCCCGCGCGTAGAGCCGGAAAGTGTGGGGCGAGGGGCTCCGCGCCCCGGTCCGGCGCCGCGCCGCCTGGGCCTCGATCCCCCGATCCAGCATGAATCCCAGCCGGCCTTCGTCCGCAAGTCGGCGAAACAGCTCCCTTTCCTCATGGCGGACCTGGCTGTGGAGGGCCTCGTTGGCGAGCTGGATCTCCAGGTCGCGGGTCCAGTCCACTTCCTGCCCGCGAGATCGGTTCGCGGGCGCCGGAGTCCGGCCGGCGGCGACGGGACGCAATCCGGCGGCCTCTCCGCGCGACGTTCCCTCCATCACCAGCTGCACATTCAGATAGTGTTCCGTCGCGGCGTCCCGTCCGGCGAAGGCGACCCGGTAGTAGGCGGACGCTTCGGGGGCCCGGACGAAGAAGCCGCACGGTCCCAGCGCCCCGGGCACGAAGGTGCGCACGTCGCCGACGGCCAGTCCCAGGGGCCCGTCGCACACATGCATTTCCATCGCCGCGCTGTCCTCTTCGCCGTTCGAGTCGGCGACCCGCACGGTGAACTCGAAGTCGCCCGATTCGGCCGGTGTGCCGTGGATGATCCCGTCGGCCGAGAGGCCGATTCCGTCCGGCAACGCGGCGTCCTCGTCCAGACTCCAGACGTATCCCTCGTTGGTGCCGCCCCGGGCTTCGAGGAGGTAGTCGTAAGGCAGCGTGGCCCGGCCCCAGTCCAGGGAATCGACCAGGATCGTCACCGGGCGCCGGACCGCCGTCACCGTGAACCCGGCGGTCATCCCGGCGGCGGTGGCGGCGAGCGTCTGGTCCGGGTCGGGGCCCAGCGTCCACGTGGTCTCGGCGATGCCGTCGATCCCGGTCACCACCTCGGCTTCCGAAATGGTCCCTCCGCCGCCTGTCACCTCGAAGGCGACGGTGATGTCCCGCGCCGGGTGCCCGTTGCCGTCCAGCACGCGCGCCGCCGGCGAAACGGGCAGCGGCTCGTTGAAGAACCCCTCCTCTCCGTCGCCACGCGCCGCCTCGATTGCGGTGGGCACCTGCCGTACCGAGGCAGACGCCTGGCCGGCGGCCCCTCCCGCCCGCGCGGTGATGGTGGTGGTCCCGTTTCCGGCGGAGGTGACCAGACCTGACCCGAGCCCCACGCGCGCGACTCCCGGATTCAGGCTCGACCATTGGACTCTCACATTGGACATGGCACTGCCGTGCTGGTCGAACACCCGCGCCGAGAGCTGTTCGGTGTCGTTGACCGACGCAAAGGAGACCTCTGTCGGCGTCACGGTGATCGTGGTCGGGACCGGTGGGTCGACCGGGGTGTCGCCGCCGCCGCACGCGATCGGGACGGCGGCGAAGAAGAGGATGAGCGGTCTTGCGGATGCCATGGCGAGACGTTCCTGTCCGAATCAGTTCTGCGGCATGATCGCCTGGTAGACGAGGGGCCTGAGGATCCGGTCGACGGGTGCGGAGCCGAAGGGCTGCAGCTGCGTCCACGCAAAGGCGATGATCGCCTCGGCCGGATCGATCCAGAAGTAGGTGTTGGCCGCTCCGGACCACCAGTAGGCACCGTTCTCCTCACCGGCCGGGACGGCGAATCCCAGCCCGAAGCCCATTCCGGGAATACCCATCACCGGAAGCAGGGGTTCCGCGAGGTGGTTGCGGGTCATGAGGCGAACCGTTTCCGACTCGAGGAGCCGCACGCCGTCCAGTTCGCCGCCGCCCAGGAGCATGAGGCAGAACCGCAGGTAGTCGCTGGCCGTCGACACCAGGCCGCCGCCGCCGGACAGCCAAGAGGGAGTCCGGCTGTAGGAGCCTTCGGTCGGTGAATCGCCCATTGTCAGGCCCTCCGGGGTCCGCCAGTACATGGCCGTGAAGCGGTCCTGCGTGCCGGTGGGGACCTGAAACCCCGTGTCGTCCATGCCCAGGGGCCCGAAGATGCGGTCCTGAAGGAAGCGGTCGAAGGTCTGGCCGGACGCGATCTCCACGACGCGGCCCAGCAGGTCGGTGGACAGGCTGTAGTTCCAGCGGTCACCCGGATCGTCGACCATGGGAAGCGAGGCCAGGATTTCCACGCGCCTTTCCAGGTCGTACCCGCCCAGCGTGGCCGGCCCGTTCAGGTCGGCGTTGTACATGGAATCGACGGCGCTGGTGCCGAAGTAGCCGTAGGAGAGCCCCGAAGTGTGCGTCAGCAGGTGCCGAATCAGCATGGGGCGGTCGGGATCGCGATGGTTGCCGTTGTCCTGGTAGACCTTGACGCCGGCAAAGGCGGGAATGACGCTCGCCACCTCGTCGTCCAGGGACAGCTTGCCATCCTCCACGAGCATCATGACGGCGACGCTCGTGACGGGCTTGGTCATCGAGTAGATGCGGAAGATGTCGGTGGGCTCGAGGGGGTCCACGTCATGCACCCGCCATCCCCGTGCGTCCCAGTGCACGATCTCGCCTCGCCGCGCCACCATGGTCATGATCCCGGCGGTGCGCTCCTGGTCGATGAACTCCTGCATGGCGGGCCCGATGCGCGCCAGGACGTCCCCGTCGAGGCCGACGTCCGCGGGGGCGGCCGTGGTAAGCGCCTCCTGGATCTCTTGGCCGGCGGACCCGGCCTGCGCGTCGAGCGCGAAGGTCGAGACCCGGGGTGCGCCCCCGCCGGTGGTCAGTCCGGCGGCCACGGACACGTACTGTCGCCCGTCCACCTCGTATGCGACCGGCGAGCCCGCGCCGCGCCCCACCTCCGCCGACCAGAGTTCCTGCCCCGTGCGCGCGTCGTGTGCGGCCAGTCGGGTCCCCGTCGCCCAGAAGACCAGGTTGCCGGCGGTGGTCATGGTGCCGCCGTGGCTGCCGTCCGCGGGTACCCGCCATGCCTCCCGGTTCTCCGCCGGATCCCAGGCCAGGAGCAGGTTGTTCGGCCCCTTCAGCGGCGGCCGTTCGGGCCGGCCGGCGTCGCTCCCGCGGGTCGTGCCGGTATTCCAGCGTCCCGCCTGGAAGTCGTATTCACCGGACTTCTCCCAGTAGTAGTTGCTGTTGGTGGCGGGAAGGTAGACGAGCCCCGTCTGCGGGCTGTACGACATGGGATGCCAGTTGTGGGCGCCCCGCGGGCCGGGGGCGAGGTACGCGCCCTTTCCGGTCATTCCGTAACGTGCCTCCGGTGTTTCGACGGGACGGCCCGACTGGAGGTCGACTCTGGTCGCCCACGTCAGGTCGTCGGCGAAGGGTTCCGCCGAGATCAGTTCGCCGGTGATCCGGTCGAGCACGTAGAAGAACCCGTTCTTGGGAGCCTGCACGATGACCTGCCGCTCATTGCCGCCGATCTCCAGGTCGAGCAGCATGAGTGGCTGGGTGGCCGTGAAGTCCCAGTCGTCGCCGGGCGTCGTCTGGTAGTGCCACGCCATCGAGCCGTCCTCCGGATCGAGCGCCATGATCGACGACAGGTAGAGGTTGTCGCCGCCGCCCGGGCTGCGATGGTCGCGGTTCCAGGGCGACCCGTTGCCGGTGCCGATGTAGAGCAGACCCGCCGCTTCGTCGACCGCCATGCCGTCCCACACCGTCCCGCCGCCGCCCGAGGTCCACCACTCGCCGGTCCAGGTCTCGGCCGCCGCGCGCATGGCCTCGTTTTCGAAGCCGTCGGCGGGGTTGCCGGGCACCGTGTGGGTGCGCCAGAGCTGCTTGCCGGTCTCGGTGTCGTAGGCGGTGACATATCCTCGCACGCCGTATTCCGCGCCGCCGTTGCCGATCACGACCGCGTCGTTCACGATGCGTGGTGCCCCCGTGATCGTGTAGTCGGTACCGGCCGGGGTCGTCTGGACGGTCCACTCCACGGAGCCGTCGGTGCGGTCCAGCGCGACGAGCCGGCCGTCCAGGAGTCCGGCGTAGATCAGGTCGCCGTGCATGGCGACGCCGCGGTTGACGTCGCCGCAGCAGGTGCGGGGGCCGCCGCGATCTTGGTGGGGGATCGCCGGGTCCCAGCGCCAGATCTCGTCGCCGGTTGCGGCGTCGAGGGCGAAGACGAAGGAGAAGGCGGCGGTGCCGTAGAGCACGCCGTCGACGACCAGGGGCGTGGTTTCGAGGCGGGCGCCCGTTTTGGGGATCTCCCAGCGCCAGGCGAGGCCGAGCCGGTCGACGTTGCCGGTGTTGATCCGGTCGAGGGGGCTGTGGCGCGTCTCGGCGGCGTCGCGGCCGTGGTGGGGCCAGTGGCCGGGGCCGTTGAGTGTGCCGACCGGGGCGGTCTGGGGGGTGGTGGCGACCGGGAGGGTGGCAGAGACGGACAGGGCGAGGAGGGAAGCCGCCGGGAGGAGGTGGCGGGCGACGCTGCGCGTGGTTCTCATGCAGGGTGGTCCGTTTGAGGGGTGTGGAGGTGGGGCGGGGTGGTGGAACCTGCCGACAAGATGGTCGCGGGCGGGCGTTTTCGCGACCGTGCCGAGCGTGAAGCCCGCCGGTCGCTTAGCTTGTGAGCCGCGTCGGGGTGCCAGGGCCGATGGGCCGGACCTCCGGAATGGACGGCGAGGCGCCATACCGGCAAGGTGCGACGAGGGCGAAGCGGGACTGTTCGCCCCACGAGTAACGGACGTGAGGCGATTTGGAGAGACATGATGTATACTATACATGACAAAATGTAATGTTAACATTACACTGCGAGAAGCTGAGCGAAGTGATCCGCCGCGGACGCGTCCCCGCTCGAAAGCCGGGGGGTTTTCTTCCACGGGGTGCGGGTTCGGCCACCCGGCGCACGCGCGATTTCGTCCGCGGACTCCGGACAGTTGCGCGCTGGACCGTCCTGTCGGCGCTGCCCGCCGGTCTCACCTCCTGCGCCCCCGACGCCTCCGAATCCCTCCCCTTCGACGCCGTGGCCGACGGTCGTCAGCTCATGGTCTCGGTGATCGAGCCCGCCGCCGAGGTATACTGGGACGCGGTGGGCGTGATCATGGACCTGGAGGGCACGCACGAGATCGAGCCGCAGAGCGATGAGGAGTGGGAGGCGGTCGAGAACGCGGCCTGGGTGCTCGCCGAATCGGGCAACCTGCTGTTGATGGAGGACCGTGCCCAGGGCAGGGAGCACTGGATCGCGATGTCCCGGTCGATGATCGAGGTGGGACGGCGCGCGGTGGACGCGGCCGTCGCGAGGGATCCGCGGGCCGTCTTCGATGTCGGGGCCGAGGTGTACTTCGTCTGCGTGGGGTGCCACGCGGCGTACGCGACGCAGACGATCCGCCCGAGCGATATGCCGGATTCGGTGGACGCCGATTCGGCCGGGGCAGGGGAGGGGCGCCGGGAACCGTGATCGACCGTTTCCTCGCCTGGCTGGGGGAGACACCGTGGAGCGTCGCACTCCTCGAGTCGCTCTACGCGTGGCCCCTGATCGAATCCACCCACGTGCTCACCCTCGGTCTCTTCGTCGGCGCGACCATCATGATGGACCTGAGGCTGACCGGCCTCGCCTTCCGCAACGTGCCCGTGCAGTCATTCACCGGGCGACTCCTGCCCTGGACCCACGCGGGCTTCATCGTCATGACCGTCACGGGTCTGCTCCTGTTCTACTCCCAGCCGCTCCGCTACTACCACAACGTCTTCTTCCGCGTCAAGGTGCTCGTGATGATCGCGGCCGGGATCAACGCGTTCGTCTTCCATCGGGGCGCCCACCGCCGCGCGGCCGCGTGGGGCGCCGACGCCATGCCTCCGCGCGCCGCGCGCATTGCCGGAACCGTGTCGCTGACCGCGTGGGCACTCGTGGTGGTGACCGGCCGCCTCATCGCCTACAACTGGTTCGACTGCGACATCCAGCCCCAGCCGGGCTGGGTCAACTGGCTGGCCGGCTGCGAGGCGGTCACGGAGTAGGCGCCCCCCATGCTCGAACCGTTCTTCCGCTGGTGCCAATCGACGCTGATCGGCCAGGCCGTCGCCGACTCGGTGTGGGCCTTCCCCATCCTGGAAGCCGTCCACCTTCTCGGGCTCTGTCTCCTCGGCGGCGCGCTGCTCGTAGTCGACCTGCGCATGCTGGGCGTCGGCCTCACCGGCCAGCCCGTCTCGCGGCTGGCACGCCACGCGCGTCCCTGGCTCGTCGCGGCCATCGTGGTCATGGTCGCGACCGGCGTCCCTCTCTTCCTCTCGGAGGCGATCAAGGCCTACTACAACACCTCGTTCTGGGTGAAGATGTCGACCCTGCCGGTCGCGCTGGGCTTCACCTTCGGGGTGCGGGAACGGGTGGCCCGCAACGAGGGAATGGAGCCCGGTCCTCGCTGCAAGGTGATCGGTGCCGTGTCGCTGGCGCTCTGGTTTACCGTAGCGGCGGCGGGGCGGTGGATCGGGTTTTCGTGAGGGCTCCTGGCCGGGGACTCGATCACGCCTTGAACGCCGGAACATCCCCGATCAGCTATGTGTAGGAGTACAAAGATCTTGGCAAACCCCGCCCTCGCCTCCAAGGCCCCGCTTGAGGAGCAGCCTAATGCGCCTGCGATCGCAACGAACCTCCATCCTGATTCTGCTCACCGTCGTCATCGGATGCGAAGGCCCCGGGGCGCCCGCCTCATGCGACCCTGACAACACGCTCGCAGCCTACTTGCCCTTCACGATGACGCGAGAGATCTGTTTCCGGGATCCCAACGGCGATGTCCTGACCTACGATGTGGCGGTCTCCAACCCGGCCCTCGCCGATGTCGCCCTCCAGGGCACGACGTTGACCGTGACGGGCAAGGACGAAGGTGAGACCGAGATCACCGTCACCGCCATGGATCCCGAGGGGCGCGTCGGTGCGGCCACCTACCAGCTGACCGTGACGCGAGCCTGGGATAGCGGGTTCAACGTCTGTGAGAGTAGGCGTGGAGACCGCGGTGTCGAGACGGTGATCGAGAGCTGGATCAGGGCCAACGTCGATCTCGCCTCGATCCGCGTTGTCAGCTACCGCAATGGGAAGCAGAGCGGCGTGGGCCACTATTCGAGGATGCTCCCGGACCACGTGATTATCACAAGAGTACGCGAGTTTGGACCGGATCGCGAGGACATCGAAATCGAGTGCTCCCACGTCGTCACCGCCCGACTCGTGTTCACGGAGCTTTAAGGCCGGCAGCTCTCGATTCCTGGTCCGCCGAGTCAATTCTGGCCAGAAAATCTGGCCAGAACTCGCGTTCGCCCAATCAATCTGGCCGGAAAAGCTGGCCAGATTGCCCTCCGGGGGACGCAAACTCCCGAACGGACGCCGCCGTCACGGACGCCGCCCCCAACGGGGTACCGCCGCCAGCTTCTCAGCAGCGCCCCTTCTCCTTCCGCGCCTTCAGCAGCTCCTCTTCGTACGGCGCCCCCGTCCCCGACGACCCCAGGAAGATCTTCGAGCCGTCGGTAAACGTCACATCCCGCCCGTTCGCCCTTTTCAGCGAATGGTCCTTGGCCTGGTACCCGTCCACGATGATCTCCGTCCCGGGCTCCAGGCAGTCCCGCCTCAGTCCCCGCCTGAGCAGCACGTTCGGCGTCCCCCCCTCCACCGCCCACACCTCCTTGGCACCGTCCTCGTTCTCGATCTCCAGGTGGATCCAGGTGTGCGGGTTCACCCACTCCAGCTTCACGACCTTGCCCTGCAGACGGACCGGCTTGTTGCGGTCGAATTCCGCACCGAAGGCGTGGTGCGCGACCACCGGCACCGCGACCACCGCCAGCAGTACGAGGCCCCCCAGCACCATGGTCAAGTGCCTTTTGCGCATGATCATTTGTTCCTCCGTTCTTCCGCCCGGGCGCCCCGGAGCACGTTCTCCAGCGCGTAGTTGCCCTCGTGGCAGGCGTATTCGTAGACGAGCCCGTCGAGCCGGTTGAAGGGCACTTCGCCGTGCCACGGACTCTCCCACCTCTGCGGGTCCTCGACGGTGAATTCGTAGTGGATCCTGTCTTCGCTTGCGCGGGTGAAGCGCTCGATCACCCGCATCTCCTCCGACGGCGGGATCCCCTGCAGCGACTGGCGGGGATGGATGTTGGTCGTCTCGACCACCAGGGTGTCCCCCTCCCAGCGCCCCCACGAATCCCCCATCCAGGGGCGGATGTGCTTCGGCAACCGCTTCGGTTCACCCATCCGGATGATCCGCACGTCGTGCACCATCTCGGTCATGATCATGATGTGATCCGGGGTCTGCACGATCGTGTAGTTGTTGTTGTAGAAGTAGTTCGGCAACATCGGCGGCCCCGCGTTCGACCCGAACGACATTATGCACCGCTCGGCCAGCGGCCGGTTCTCCGGGTTGTCGAAGGCTCCGACATCACCCCGGTTGCGCCGCCGCTCCGCGAACCACGCGCGGGCTTCCTCGGTCAGCTGAGGCAGACGCCCGTTCTCCGGATCGACGACGAGCGAGGTGCGCGGTTCCCAGTTGAAGATCGCGATGCGGTCGCCGGAGTCGATGAAGAACGCGTTGTAGCCGCCGGTCCCCCCCGACGCCGCGTCGAGCAGCGGGTCGCCGGTGAACTCCCCGCCCACCGGAGGCGGTCCGCGGTTGGGGTCGCTGTCGGCGTTGGCGGCCTCGCGGGCGCTCATCACCCCGCTCTCGATCGCCCTGACCTGCTCCCAGGTGAAGACGGGGCCCATCTCCTCCGACCAGCGCTGGATGGGCGTGACCGTGGCGTTCGACCAGTTGCCCTGGAGGTCGGGGTGGCCGGCGGGGGTGCGCGGCATGACCCAGTCGGGATCGGGCTTCTCCTCCTGGGCCTGGGCGGCGTGGGCCAGCCCGGGACCGCCGACGAATGTGGCCAGGGCGATAGCAGGCAGAAGCGATGCAGCCCGGCGGTTCGCCCACCGGTTGCGGAGGCGCTCCCGATGCTCGGGTCGGTTGTGCCCCGGTCCGGCCTTCGGGCTACCGGATCGGATTCTTGCGCAGGTGTCCATACATCAGCTCCTCGACGAACTCGACGCACTTGAACTGTCCCAGCCGTGCGTTGGGGTCGATGTTGCGGTAAAGCGGCATCCGTATCGTCCACGGACGCGAAAAGGTCGCGGGATCGGTGATCTCGGCTTCGTACATGATGTGGTCGGGCCCTGTCATCGTGTAGCGTTCGGTGACCTGAAGCCCCGCGCTGTGGTGGTTGCCCGCGCGGTCGAACCAGGTCTGCCCGTTGAAGCCGTTCACCTCCACCACGAAGGTGTCGCCCTCCCAGCGGCCCACCGACTGTCCCATCCACGAATCGACCTGCGGCGGCCCGGGGTCCTCCAGGTAGACCTCGCGCATGGCGCCCGCGTACTCGTACGCCATGAAGACCTTCGTCTCGCTCTGGAAGATCCGGAAGGGGAAGGGCATGTACGTCGCGCGCGGCACGCCCGGCAGATAGCACTTGATCTCGGGGTCGCGTTCCAGCCAGTGCTCGCGGTTCTCGTCGCGCAGCGCCAGCGCCTCGGGCAGGTAGGGGATCTCACCTCCCTCGACCACGCCATAGCCCGGTGGGACGGACCCCACCGCCCCCAGCGCCAGCACCTCGTTGGCCGGCACGGGAATGACCGGTCCCGGCTGCATGGCCAGCGCCGGACGGGCCGCGTGCGGCTCGATGTCCCAGTGCGCGTTGCCGAGCGCCTGCCAGAGGCCGTTCATGTCGGGCTTGCCGGAGGCGGTGCGGGGGATGTCTCCGCTCTGGGCGCTGAGGCCGAGGGGGAGGGTGGTTGCCAGGGCCGCGAGGATCGCGGTATGGGCCGCGCGGAAGACCTTGGCATCACCGGTAGTGGCCGCACCGCGCCGGCGACCCGGCCGATCGCTGCCGGCGGCAATCCGCGGAAGAGATCCCTCCGGCAACCGCGCAGTCCGCGGCAAAGCTTCCTCCGGCTCTTGTCCGGCCCCGTCCGAGCCGGTGGTCGTGGCTGGAATGCACATGAATGACAATGTGTTGAAGCCGCGCTCCGGAAGCCAGCCGCAGCCCATCAATTCCCCGCCCCCGCCGGATCCCCGACCCCGAAAGCCAGCAGCAGGTTGCCGGGCATCTGGAAGAACGTCCCGTAGCCGCTGTTCACGAACAGCATGCCTCCGGCGACCACCGGTCCGGGGCCGTCGATGGCACCCCCCCTGCCCGGCACGCTCCCCACCGTCTCGACCGGCCGGGTCGTGTCGAATGCCCAGATCACCGCCCCGTCAATGGTCGAATGGGCACGGATGACGCCGTCCAGGCCGCCCGCGAATACGACGCCGTCGATCACCGTGACGCCGGCCGAAATGGAGGAGTAGCAACCCTTCTTCCCTTCACAGGCCTCCGCGGGCGGCACCGCCTCCCACACCACCTCCCCGGTCATGAGATCCAGCGCGTAGAGCCCCGGTGACAGCGCCTTCCCGGGATGAACGTCGACGACCACGGCGTCCCGGTCGGCGACGGGCGCGTACGCGTAGCGTCCGTCGCTGGCCATCCCCCAGTGGATCCCCCCGAGGGCGCTGCCCTTGCCCACCAACGCGGACCACAGAAGTGCCCCGTCGTTGTCCGGGTCGACGGCCCACACCATGCCGGACTTCTGTCCCGCGACCAGGATCTCCTTCCCGTCCGGGCGGGTGACGAGCATCGGCGCCATCCCGAAGTCCAGATCGGGTCCGGGCGGGTCGGGGCAGTTGTCGCGATAGGCCAGTTGGGTGCACGCCATGTTGAAGGCGTCATCCGCCGTCCCCTGGAAGGACCACACCGGTTCTCCCGTCTCCAGCTCCAGCGCGAGGATCGCGTCGCTGGTCTCCGTCGTGGGATGGGTGAGGTTCTCGCCGGT
The DNA here is from genome assembly GCA_028874995.1 of Gemmatimonadota bacterium. GTDB lineage: Bacteria > Gemmatimonadota > Gemmatimonadetes > Longimicrobiales > Gaopeijiaceae > Bin94. Next base: position 20,025 of record JAPPGM010000153.1, read on the forward strand.
CCCCACGTAGACCAGCTCGCGAGCGGGGTCCACCGTGGGACTGGACCACACCGCGGCGCCGGACGGACCCCACATGGTAGTACCGATGCCGTTCTTCCCCGTCTCCTCCGGGTAACCCGGGATCACACGGTGATACCAGAGGACCTCGCCGGTCCCGGCGTCCAGCGCCGCGACCGCCCCTGAAGAGGTGCAGCACTCGTACCGGGGGTCTCCCGCCACCGCGACCTCGAGCGACGATATGGGGACGATGAGCCGGCCGCCCTGCAGCGCGGGGCTGCCCGTGCCGTATGCCGCGGCGTGCCAGCCGACCCGGTGTTTCCACACCAGCGACCCGCTTTCCAGGTCCACCGCGTAGGCGTTCGTCCGCGCGTCGACGAACCAGGCGGTGGAGCGGCCTTCGGGTCCCTCCCCGGCCACGATGGCGCCGCGGACCATGGCATCGGCCTCGAAGCTCCAGCGCACGCAACCGGTTGCCAGGTCCAGCGCCAGGACCTCGCCGAAGGGCCCGGCCACCAGGGCTGCGTCTCCGCCCACGGCGGGCGAGGTTCGCATGTTGGCGCCGTCCGGGAAGGCGAAGGCCCACTTCAGCTCCAGATTCGGCACGTCGGAGGCGTCCAGCCCGGCGCGCTCGGGCGGCTGGTAGCCGGTTCCCGCCAGGTTCCCGGCGAAACCCATCCAGGAGATGCCTGTGGGGTCGAGGCCCGTCCAGGCGGGCTCGGTACAGAGGGCCGCCTCCGGAATGGCCTCGGCCAAGTAGCTCCTCTTGGACAGGTATTCGGCCACCTGAATCCGTTGCTCGGCGGTCATGCTGGAGCCCTCCACGCGCATGACCCCGTCCTCGAGAACCGCGACGATGGCGCGCGGAGAGAGTTGTGCGAGCAGGGAGAGTCCCGCGGCCCTCTCGGTGCCGGCGGGCGTGTGACAGCTGGCACACCGATCGGCGAACAGCTTTTCTCCCTCCTGGGCGGGGGAAGGGGTGCATGTGACGAGTGCGGCGATTGCAGCGGCGGCCGACGTGACGACGGTGTGGCGAGGGGTCATGGGGGGATTCCCGCAGGTGTGGGCGCTTGGGTGCAGTTCCCCAAAACGATAAGTCCCCGGGGGTTCCGCACGCTACGCGGAGCCCCCGGGGACTTCTGAAAACCGGCCGCAACCCGGCGCGAAGACCGCTTACGGCGCGAACGTTTCGATCGT
>JAPPGM010000153.1:21228-32461 GCA_028874995.1 Gemmatimonadota bacterium
GGCTCAGTTGCCGAAGCGGCGATCGCTTGCCCTTGCCGGGTTGGGCTGGGTACTTGGACTAGACAAGTGATCACCTCCTTTTTTCAGGGTTTGACATCGGGCGGGACACCAGGTCCTGCACGAAACCGGGCTGTCACCATGACGGCGCCGGGCTTGGCTTTGTGAGCCAACTTGAATGTATACTGGCGGGTGGCGGACGGGCAAGGCTGCCCGGGAGAGGCCGGTCCGGAAGGGCCTGAAACAGCGTTCCAAACGGGGAGGCAGAGTGACCTCACGGTTCTTGAAAGCAATTCTCGTGAATCGACTTGCGACGTGTGCGGCAAACCGTTCCGTGCCCGGGGCGTGGGCTCTGGCAGCCGGCTGCGCCGTGTTGGCGGGATGTGCTGGGCCTGGGAGTCCCGATGCCGATCTCGTACTGACGGGCGGGCGCGTGATCACCCTCGACGCGGAAGGCCGGGTGAGCGAAGCGGTCGCTGTGCGGGGTGACAGGGTCGTTGCGGTCGGAACAGTGGGAGAAATCGAGGCCATGGCCGGGGCCGAAACGCGGCGGGTGGACCTGGACGGCCGCGCCGTCACCCCAGGCCTCATCGACGCGCACGTCCACTTCGCGGGCGGGGGCGCGAACCGCCTCTACAACCTGGACATGAGCTACCCGAACGTCGAAAACGTCGGTGATGTGCAGGCCATGGTGGCCGAACAGGCCGGCCGCGTCGGGGAAGGGGAGTGGGTGCGGGGCGGTGGCTGGGACGAGGGCAAGCTCGAGGAACTCCGCTACATCTTCGCCTCCGACCTGGACGCGGTGGACGAGGGACGGCCCGTCTGGCTCATGCACACCATGGGGCACTACGGCGTGGCGAACTCGGTCGCGCTCGAGATGGCCGGCATCACCGCGGAGACCCCCGATCCTCCCGGCGGCACGATCGACCGGGACGACGACGGAACCCCCACAGGCGTACTCAAGGAGTCCGCGATGGGTCTCGTCACCCGCCTCATTCCACGCCTCGGTCCCGACGAGCAGCGCGAGGGCATCCGCGCCCTGGCCGACGCCTTCAACGCCGAGTGCATGACCGGCGCGAAGGATCCGGGCATCGTGCAGGCCACCTGGCACGCGTACGCCGATGTCCTCGCCGACGGCGACCTGAGCGTGCGCGTCTTCGTGCTTTGGAGCGAGCTGGACGGGACGATCGAGGAGGTGCGCGACTACGCGGAAGGCCTCGCCACCTTCACCCGCCCCTACGAGTCCACAGGCGACGACCGCCTCATCGCCGGCGGCGTCAAGCTCTACATCGACGGCAGCGGGGGCGCACGCACGGCGTGGCTATACGACGACTGGAACCGCGAGTTCACCGGCACCGACACCGGCAACCGCGGCTATCCCACCATGGACCCCGGCGAACTCCGCCGGCGCTTCCGGGCCTATCACGACGCGGGCCTCCACGTGAGCATCCACTCCATCGGCGACCGCGCCATCGACTGGACGGTCGAGAGCTTCCAGGAGGCCCTCGCGGCGACGCCCACCAGGGGTCTCCGCCACGGCATCATCCACTCCAACATTCCCACCGACCGCGCCCTCGACGCCATGGCCGAACTCCAGCGCGACTGGCAGGCCGGCTACCCGGAGCCCTCCCCGACCTTCACCTGGTGGATTGGCGACACCTACGCCGGCAACTTCGGCCCGGAGCGCGCGCTGCGCCTCAACCCGTTCCGGTCGTACCGGGATCGCGGCATGATCTGGGCGAGCGGCTCGGACTTCTTCGTGACACCGTTTCCGGCGCGGTACGGCGTCTGGGCCTCGGTGGCCCGGCGTCCGCTGCTGGGGGTGTACGGCGAGACGCCCTACGGCACCGAGCAGTCGGTGGACGCGGAGACTGCGCTGCGGTCGTTCACCGTCTGGGCGGCCCACCAGATGTTCCTGGAGGACAGGCTGGGGACGATCGAGCCGGGCAAGTACGCGGATCTGGCCGTCTGGGACCGCGACCCGCTCACCGTGCCGACCGATGAACTGCGCGACATGGCCTGCGAGATGACGGTCTTCAACGGCGAGGTGGTCTTCGAGCGGTAGGGGTAGGGGCGCTGCCCGCTCCCGGCGGCGGGGCCGCCGGCGCGCTTCGCAGGTACACGAACTGGACGCTGTTCCTACCCTCCTGCGGTCCCAGGCGGGCCGTTCGCGTGATCACCAGCAGGTCGTCCTCGGTGATCGCATACCCGTCGAAGACCGCGCCCTGGTCTCCGAACGACCGCAACACAACGAGCGTGTCGCCACTCCATGTCACGCCGACCGAGAACTGGACCCCCGTCGAGTCCTGCACGACGGAACGTTCGCTCCCGTCCAGCGGCAAATCGAGCGCCCATCCGTCGCCCGAGAACGCCAGGAGCGAATCCCCGACACCGACCTTCAGCCGCCTCGCGTATTTCCGAGCCTCCAGCGTCACCGCAGTTATCAGCTCCGGCGGCGGTATGCCTCTCCCGTCGGCGAACTGGAACTGGATTCCTTCGCCGGAGGGCATCCGGGTCTCCTGGTATTCCCAATCTCCCGCGAACCGCAGCAGACTCGCGGTTACCGCATTCCGACCCGTGCCGGCCGTCGAATCGGTGGGCAGACTGTCAACTGCGCTTTCCATTCTGTCAGCTACGATTGACCTGCGGTTCCCGGCACCGGGGATCACGTTCTCGACGACGGCGGGAACCTCCGGCGGAACGAAGAGCGTTTCCCGGAACACCGGCTCATCGCCCGCGGGCCCCATCACACTCACCCGCAGGCGCGAACCCGAGGGGACATCGCAAAGCATGAAGAGTCCCCGCCAGTCGGTGATGGTCGTGGCGGTCGCGAACATGCCGTCCCGGCCGACCTGCCACGAGCGGTCCTCCGTTCCTTCGGGACCGCGCGGCGCCGAGATGCCCGAGACCGAGTACCCGGACGCCCGCAGCCACCTGACGCCGACCCTCATGTCCGACGCCGGGGCGCCCTCCGGCGTCGTGATGCGTCCCAGGAAAGCGGCCGTTCCCCCGGGACGCGGCGCCCCGCCACAGGAAGCGGACAGCGCAGAAGGGATGGAAGGCCCACGCATCCGGACATGGACGACCTCACCCAGTCTGCCCTCGGCGACCACCCGGCTCGGCGACGCCAACCCCCAGTTGGCGAGGAGGGAGCTCTGGACCAGTACTTCGTTCCGTCCCTCCTTCACACCGGTGAGCAGGAACGAGCCGTCCTCTTCCGTCATCACCCGGCGGCCTGTCCCGGCGTGCTGAACCACGAGGGGCACCGTCGGCGGCCCCGTCCCGGCCGAGTCGGTGACCACCCCCGATATGCTCGCGCTATCGGCGTGAAGAACGGTCCGGCTCCGCCAGTCCGTGACCGCCCAGGTCACGCCGCCCTCCTCGGTGTAGCCGGTGCGCCGGACGCGTCCCCGGCGGGCCGGTTCGAGGTTGGGCATCCGGATCCGCCATTCGCGAACGATCCACGCACCGTCCGGCAGCCGGGTGAAGGCGACCTCCCCGCCCGGCTCCCCGACCTCCCGTGAGCGGAGCAGGTTGAGATAGACGAACTCCAGGCGCTCCAGCTCCGATGTCGCCGCGTCCACCCAGAGGACACCGCCGATCTCGGGGACCACGCGCCCCTCCACCGGCCGGAAGATCAGGCCGATCCTGCCCTCCTCGCCTTCGCGGAGCCCGAAACAGTGGGTATCGAGGAAGACGTCCGAAATGAGGGCCCCCGCATCCGGTGCGAAGTAGATCGTGGTGGTATCCTCCGCTGCCTGGACGAAACCCCACTCCGCGAGTTCGTCGATCGGAAAGGACCGGAAGGCCGCGGGCAGATTCTCGGCGATGGTGGTGTCCTCGACGAGGATCTCGCGGGCGTCGCGGTCCAGCTGCCGGTTGTAGCGGAACAGCGTGTACGCATAGAGCGACGCCTCCCGGGTGTAGTCCTCCGCCGACAGCGCCTTGCGCACCTCCTCCCAGACGCGCGCGGTGGCCGCCCCTTCCTCGGGCCTGACTTCGCACCGCCGTCCGCTCGACACGTCCAGTCCCTCGAGGGGGATCGCCTCCACCGGGACGCGGATTGTGATAAGTCCGGCGCCGGCGCCCGGCTCGAAGCGATCCGTGGTCCAGTTGGCGTACCCGATCCGCTCCACGGTGATGTAGTGGGAACCGGGCGCCTGTGCGTGGATGAGAAATCTTCCCGCCGCGTTGCTGAGGACCCGCCCCACCTGCGTGCCCGCGCTGTCGAAGAGAATGACCATGGCGCCCGGAACCGGCGTGCCCGTGCCTTCTTCGGCGACCACGCCGACGACAGGCTGGGCGGCGGCGCGCAGGGGGGCGAGGGCGGCCAGGAGCAGGGTCAGGCTGGCGAGGCGCATGACGGTAGATTGCAGTTGCAGAGGTGGCGGCGCCAGATGAGCTGGCCACGGGTGCCGGAGGATCTATTGTCGTGGCGCGCACTCGGGGCCACAGGAGGCACTGCCATGGCCGGCATCACAATCCGCGACCTCGACGACGAGGTGAAGACCAGGTTGCGCGTGCGCGCTGCGTCCAACAGCCGCTCGATGGAGGAGGAGGCTCGCAACATTCTGGGCGAGGCGGTTGAGGAGGAGGCCGGGCCCCGAAACTTGGGCCATGCCCTTCGCGAGCGGTTCGCGCCTATGGCGGAGTGGATCCGGAGATCCCGCCGCAGGCGCCGATGCGCGAGCCGCCGGCGTTCGATTGAATTGCAGTCCGGATGTTCGGCCTCCACCTGAGCATCCACTCCATCGGCGACCGCGCCTGCGAGATGACGGTCTTCAACGGCGAGGTGGTCTTCGAGCGGGAGGGGTAGGGTCAGCGGGGCGAAGACAGGGTCGCCTCCCGGGACCACATCAGGATGAGGCCGCATGGACTCGGGGCGAATCGGCCGGGCACCCGTCCCGCCTGGTAGACCTCGGCCATTTCCACCGTCTCGGCCGGAATGTCGTTCAGCGCCAACCCCACGACGCTGCGCCCCACGGTCCGTCCGTCCAGCAAGACCGGTATCTCACAGCCACCGTACGTTGTCAGGATGGCGATAGGCCCCTTGAAGCCCACCATGACCCCGGGCAGTTTGCGGAACGCATCCGCAATGTTCGGTTCGCCGTGCTCCATGAGTACCTCCCGAGTCAGAAGCGTGTCCGGCCAGCCCCGGTCCAGCCTCCAGTACACACCCATGCGTTCCAGGAAGTCGGCCCCGACCTCCACTTCAAGGGGATCGAGGACCAGAGCGTCGATCGCCAGCGCCACCTCGACAACCGTCGTACCGTCCGCGTCCAGCGTCACCAGCTGTCCGTGCGGTTCGTAACCGAATCCCTCCACCGTGACACCGACGACCGGCCCGCTCAGGTTCTCGAATTCGACCGACCCCTGCCCGTCCGACAGCCGGGCTCCCTCCCTTGGAACCGAAACCGACGCCCCTTGGATCAGACGCCCCGATCCGAATTCCGAGACCCGTACCAGCAAGCGCCGGGGAATGCTCGTGTCCACGTCACCCAACTCGCGCAAGCTGACACCCAGGTCTCCGTCGCCGACCACGCGGAAGGCCCCGTGGAGCGTCGTGTACCCACCCTTGTTCACGGTAAGGGCGTGACGTCCCGCCCGGATTTCCAGCGAAACCTGCCCGTTCACTCCGGTGACGTAGCGTCTGGGGTGGCCCGGCAACTCGATCAGCGCACCCAGCAACGGCTCGCCATCCTCCGCATCGCGCAGGTGCAGGGTCACGCGGAACAGTGTTGTGTCCGTGCCGGACTGGCGAGCAGGCGGTGCCGGGGCATTTCGATCGGGGTCAACCACCGTATCCGGTGTCGGACGGTCAACTGCGTTTTCCATTTTGACAACCACAGTTGACATTCGGTCTTTCGCAGTCGGAAGAACCAGGCTTTCGACAACGGTGGACTGCCCGGGTGGCATGAACAACGTTGTCCTGAGTACCGGGTCATCGTCCCCCGGCCCGCTCACGCTGACCCGCAGGCGCGAACCCTTGGGTACGTCGCAGAGCAGGAACAGGCCCCGCCAGTCGGTGGTCGTCGTGGCTGTGACGAAGGCGCCCTCCCGGCCGACGGTCCACGCCAATTCCGGCATCCCTTCCGGACCACGCGCCGCCGCGATGGCCGCCGCCGAGTAGCCCGAAGCCCGTGGCCAACGGGCCTCTACCGTCATCTGATCCCTGGGGGTGCCGTCCATCGTGGTGATGCGGCCCAGGAACGAGACCTTCTCTGCGGGACCGGGCGCTCCCCCGCACGAAGCATCCAACGCGTCCGCAATCGTTGGCGTTCGCATCCGGACGTGTGTGACCTCTCCGGGTCTGCCTTCGGCCACCACCTCGTGCGGCGATGCAATGCCCCAGTTGGAGAGGAGCGGACGCTGGACGCGGAGGAGCTGCCGTCCCTGCCGCAGACTCGACAGCAGAAAGGAGCCGTCATCCTCCGTCATCGCCTTTACGGGCGTCCCCAGGACCTCCACGACGACGGGCTCAGGCGGCGGACCTGCCCCGGACGGGCTGGTCACCACCCCCGAAATGGTGGTGGCCTGGGCGTGCAGGATGGTCCTGCCGCGCAGGTCCGTGATCGCCCAGGTGACCCCTCCCTCTTCGCGGTAGGCGCTTCGCCAGACGCGGCCGCGACGACCTGTTACAAGGTGCGGCATCCGGATCCGCCACTCGCGCACGATCCATGCACCGTCCGGGAGCCGCGTGAAAGCCACTTCTCCGCCCGGTTCCCCCAGCTCCCGCGAGCGGATCAGGTTGAGGTAAACGAACTCCAGCCGCTCCAGCTCCGATGTCGCCGCGTTCACCCAGAGCACACCCCCGATATCGGGTACCTCGCGACCCTCGATCGGTCGGAAGATGAGACCGATCCTGCCGTCGTCCCCTTCGCGTAGCCCGAAACAGTGCGAATCCAGAAAGGGATCCGAGATGAGCGCCCCCGCATCCGGGGCGAAGTAGACAGTGGTACTGTCCTCAACCGCCTGTACGAATCCCCGGCTCGCGAGGTACTCGACCGGGACGGATACAAAGGCCGCCGCCAGGTTCTCCGTGATCGTCGTATCCTCGTGGAGGACCTCCTCCGCGTCGCGGTCCAACGTTCGTTGGAAGCGGGCCAGCGTATAGCGGTACAGCGACACCTCTCGCGTGTACTCCTCCACCGACAGGGCCTTGCGCACCTCTTCCCATACCCGCGCCGTCGCCCGTCCCTCCTCCGGCCTGACCTCACAGCGCCGTCCGCTCGACACGTCCAGTCCCTCGAGGGGGATCGCCTCCACCGGGACGCGGATCGTGAGAAGTCCGGCGCCGGCGCTCGGCTCGAAGCGATCCGTGGTCCAGTTGGCGTACCCGATCCGTTCCACGGTGATGTAGTGGGAACCGGGGTCGTGCGCCTGGACCAGGAATTTGCCGGTGGCGTTGCTGAGCACCCGTGCGACCTGGGTTCCCGTGCTGTCGAAGAGGATCACCATGGCGCCGGCGACCGGTGTGTTCGTGCCTTCCTCGACGACGACGCCGATGACTTGTTGTGCGTCGGTGTTCAGAGGGACCAGGGCTGTTGCCACGAGAATCAGGCGGGCGAAGCGCATGGCTGTAGAGTCGATGTGCCGGGACGGTAGCGCCAGAGGGGGGGACTCATGAGGGGGATATCGTATGCTGGTGCGACGATTCAATTCAACGGTTTGCACCCCGCGCGTTCAAATCAGGTCCGGGCTGAGACGCGATCAACCTGTCATTCGATGGCCGGTTCGCACTCGTCGGGAATGCAGACGGTCGCTCCCGGCGCTGCTTTGCCGCTGGTTTCAGGGTTGCTCGGGAATCACCGTCCGCCTAGCGTCTTTTCTGGTGAATCGCGTTGACCCCGAAGCGTATCTGATGACCTTTCGAGCACGGCCCAAGTTGCCCATCGGTATCCAGACTTTCCGAAAGATCCGGGAAGGGGGGTACTACTACGTCGACAAGACGCCATTCCTGGGTCGCCTGGTTGATGAGGGAACCCACTACTTCCTTTCCCGTCCCCGGCGCTTCGGCAAGAGCCTCTTTCTGGACACACTCAACGAGCTGTTCGAGGGCAGCGAGGTTCTGTTCCGTGGCCTGGACATCCACGACAAGTGGGACTGGTCTGCCCACAACCCCGTGCTCCGCCTTAGCTTCGGCGGGGGGAGTTTCAGGGACCCGGGTGCGCTGCACGCGAATGTCATGGCCCAGCTGGATTCCGTGGAACGCCGGTCGGGGGTCGTCGCGAACTACGACACCGGCCCCGAGCGCTTTGCCGCCCTCGTCGAAGCTCTGCACCGGAAGGAGGGGCAGCCCGTGGCCGTCCTGGTCGACGAGTACGACAAGCCCATCCTCGATGTCCTGGACGCGCCCGATATCGCCCGTGGCAACCGCGACTTTCTGCGCGCGGTCTACGGGGTCGTCAAGGACGCCGACGCCGACATCCGCTTCAGCTTCTTCACGGGCGTGAGCAAGTTCTCGAAAGTCAGCCTGTTCTCGGGTCTCAACAACCTGATCGACATCAGTATGGAGCCCGCTTTCTCGGCCGTCTGCGGCTACACGGAACGGGATCTGGACACTGTGTTCGGACCCGAACTTCCGGGCTTGGACCGGGACGCGATCCGCGACTGGTACAACGGCTACCGCTGGCTTGGCGACGAGGTCTACAACCCCTTCGACATCCTGCTGCTCTTCCGCCGGCGGAAGTTCGGCGCTTACTGGTTCGAGACCGGCACGCCCACCTTCCTGCTCGACACGTTGTTCAACCGGCGCGTCAGTTCCGTGGAGCTGGGCGGCATGATGGGCAGCAGCGAGTTGCTGTCCACCTTCGATGTCGACGACATGGCGACCGAGGCGCTGCTCTTCCAGACCGGCTACCTGACCATCACCGGTGAGTCGGATTTGAACGGGGAGGCGCTGTACCAGCTGGGCTATCCCAACCGCGAAGTTCGCCAGAGCCTGAACCGGAGCCTGCTGCGCTACCTGGTCAAGGACGCGACGCGCCAGATGGCCAACAGCGTGCGGCTGCGCGAACTCCTTGCGAACAACGACTTCGAGGGATTGGAGAGCCTGTTCCAAGCGTTCTTCGCGAGCATTCCCTACGAATGGTACACGAACAACGACATCGCCAGCTACGAGGGCTACTACGCGAGCGTGGTCTACTCCTATTTCGCGTCACTGGGACTGGACATCACCGTGGAAGACAGCACCAGCCATGGCCGCCTGGATATGGCGGTGCGGTTCGGCGGCAACGTCTACCTGTTCGAGTTCAAGGTGGTGGAGATGGAGCCCGAGGGCGCAGCGATGGCGCAGTTGCGGGAGAGGGACTACGCGGCGAAGTATCGCGGGGGGACCGGGGAGGTCTTTCTGGTGGGTGTTGAGTTCAGCAGGAAGACGCGCAATGTAGTGGGGTTTGAGGTGGGGAGGGGGTGAGGGGCAATCTCGCCCCGAACATCTCGAGCCCGAAGTGGCTGCCGTAGCGCAACGCAAGAGGCTCCCCTGAATCACTCTTTTGGGAATTCGGCCTCCAGAAGGGTGCCCGAGGTCTCGCGCTGTGCCCCCGCCTCAAGCCGCCCGGTACGCCCTCACGAACACCACCCCGCTCACGATCACCGCCACCCCGATCCACACCATCCCCCACGCCGTCGTGGACAGCGGCGTGATCTCGGCCAGCATCGCCGCGTCGGACTGCAGGTGCGGCCGGTCCAGCACGTCGCTCTTGATGTCCAGGATCGCGTAGAGGCAACTCGTCAGCCCCAGCGCCGTCAGAATCACGCGGCTGGCCGTCGCGCCCAGCTTGCGGCCGGCCAGCACGAGGGCGGTGCCGAAGCCCAGCCCGAAGACCAGCCCGAACCCGTTCCTCACGTAAAGCGCCGTCAGCAGCACCACCAGCGCGCCGACCACGGTGAGCAGCAAGTGGTTCGAGACCCGTTGCGTCCCGGCCAGCCCGAGCAGCACGACACCCCAGAGCAGGCTGCCGAGATACCCGGCGGAGAGGGTCAGGAAAGCATTGCCGCCGCCGCAGTGGCAGGCGCCACCCTGGTAGGGATCCAGAACGATCTTGTCGATCGTCCCGCCGGTGGCCAGCGACGCGATGCCGTGGCTGATCTCGTGGAGCATGACCACGAAGATCTTCAGGGGATAGATGGCGGGGGTGTCCCAGAGGAGCCACACCGCGGCGAAGTACACGGCGAAACCGGCGAGGAAGGTCAGCTTCCGGCGCGCGGTGGAGGGGGATTGATCTGTGGTCATGTCTCGAATTCCCGGCTGTGGGAGCGTTGTTTCCGTTTGAAAGGGGTGCCGCGGGCTCGCTGGGTGGCACCGCGCGCCGAGGGCCCTGCAATCCCTACGCTCTTGGGCACCAGCGGGTTCCGGTGCGTAGCGGTCTGTAGTTTCGGTGTTCGCCCCCGGCGCCGGGGTTGCCCGCGTTGCCGACCGGGCCGTCCGGGTTCCGCCGTGGGGCCCGTCGGCGTCCCCCGCGGTTACGGCAGCCTTCTCCCGAGTCCCGGACGGCGTCCCCATCATTGGCTTGCCCGCGCCACTATGGGTAGGTTGTGGCTGTGCGATTCGAAAGTCCAGTGACGGGAGGTGTCCAGTGAAGAGAAGAGCGATCGTACTGGTGGCGGTGGTGGCGTGGGCGGCGTGCAACATGCCCGACTTCAAACCCCTGCAACCCGGTGACAAGGTCCCCGCGTTCACCGCGTCCACGCTGGACGGCGAGGAGTTCGACGGCGCCGATCTGGTGGGCGCGCCCTACATGCTCAACATCTGGGCCACCTGGTGCGCCCCATGCCGCCATGAGATGCCCGCGCTGCAGGAGCTTCACGACCTGTACAGCGGTGAGGGGTTTCAGGTCGTCGGGGTCAGTGTGGACGACCGCGGCTCGCGCGAGGTCATGCGCGAATTCCTCGACGAACTCGGCATCGACTTCCCCATCTATCATGACCCTTCGTGGGAGATTTCGGACAAGTACGGCCTCCTCGGCCTGCCGGGGACCTTCCTGATGGATGCCGAGGGACGCCTGGTCCGCAGGTGGACGGGCGGATTCGATCCGATGGCGGAAGACGTGCAGGACGAGGTGCGGAAGGTGCTCGCGTCAGACGAAACCCCAGAGGGCTGACCACGGAACTCATGTCCGGGCGCCCCCACGGAGGAGCGGAGGAGTCCACCGTCAAGGGCGCCGGCGTCGTGGTCGCCGGCCTCAGCCGCGACCTGGGCCTGGTCTCGGCGCTCGCGATCGGGACCGGCACGATG
>JAPPGM010000097.1 GCA_028874995.1 Gemmatimonadota bacterium
GCAACAGGGTTCGCGGCTGAAATCCCGACCGGCGGGAATCATTCGGCGGGAATCCAGCTCACGGCATTCCTAAGTGCATCGGCTGCAAGGTAGTTGCAAGATCCATGCATCTTGCCGCCGCGGCAAAACCCGGGACACGGGCATGTGAGAATGGGACGGGTTGCTGGCGGGCTCGGACGGCCTCACCAAAGACTGCTAGAACCGCACCTTCAGAAGCGGAACCCTCCAGACGAGGCCTTCACGGCCGTCGTTTCGTGGGGTGGGCTCCAGCACCGGTGTAGGGAGCGGTGTGGACAGCGCCCACTTTCCCTCCGACCAGTTGAGGAGCGAGCCGGGCGCCGGGAGGGGGGCCGCGGCTTCCGCATCTTCGCTCGTGTCCGGCCAGTCCCGGTCGCGTGTGGCCGCCGCCCCGAGCGCGAGTCCGGCGATGCCGGTCACCAGCGGAATGCCGACCATTACCTTCTCGCTGTCGGCCTGACCGATCAGCACGCCCCCCACTCCGGCAAAAGTGCCGATGAGGCCCCCAACGCTGATCAGGCGGGTGCGGCCGCGGCTGAGCGGCACACGGCTTCCCGCGAGCGCGCCCCCGATCAGACCCGCGTTTCCGGCAAGCATCATCGCCGCCACCGCTCTGTCGCCATCGAGGTCCATGATGATCGACGAAGCGACACCGAACCACGTGCCCCACAGGCTGCCCATCATGGCAGAAGTGGCGGTGCCGGGCGTGATGTCACGGCGGGCCGCGATCGCGCCTCCGGCGAGACCCACGGCCCCGCCGATGATCATTGACGTGGCGATGGCTTCGTCGCTGGGACTCCCGTACCGGTCCTCGCCAACGTCCAGCAGATCCGCCCATTGGAATCCCTGAAACGTACCCCAGGTCGCGCCCCAGGTGATCGCCCGTGCCTGGCCCGCCGAATAGGGACGCGATTGGGTCAGCTTGAGGCCGGCCAGAAACCCGGCCGGGCCACCCAGCAATAGCCCGACTCCTACCGCCTCGGACCGGGTCGAGCCCAGCGCGGTCGGTATCAGGGCGCCACCGTTGTAGAGGCCGTAGATGGTCGACCACATCTTGAGCTCGACCTCGCCGCCCGCAGGGGATTCCCGGCTGGAGACATCCTCGAGACGGGTACGCGCCGATTCGGCGGCGGCCGTCCCCGGGAAGCGTTCCAGGATGTGCCTGTAAAGCGCCTCGGCCATATCGTCCGCGCCTCGGTTCGCGAAGTCTTCCGCGGCGGCGAGGAGGACGGCGGCCGAGTCGGGGCGCGTGGGTTGGGCGGTGGCGGAGCGGGCGGCGGACAGTGTGGCCGCGCCGACCAGGGCCGGGAGGAGCAGCAGGCTTCGGAGCAGGGTTGATGCGGTCACGCAGTATCATACTCCGGGCGTGGTCCGAGAGTTCCGACGGGAAAACATGTAAACTTTACATGACAGAATGTAACGTTAAAATTACATTCATCGTTGTTGCAACACCCGGTCCAGGTCCTCCACCGCTCTGCGCTCGGCGTCCGAACTCTCGATGATCCGGTCGGCCAGGTACTCGATGTTGTCGAGCGGTGCGTCGCCGGCCAGCGATTTGATCTGGACGCGCGCCAGCCCGCCCAGCGCCCGGCCCACCGCCTCGGCCTCGCGGACGAACTGCTCTCCGATGGCCAGCAGGGTGTTTTCGGCGCCCACTATTGCGACATCGGTTCTTCCGGACAGTTCCTCCAGACGGCGGGTCTCGTCCATGTCCTGGTTGTAGCGGTCCATGAGCGACAGCCTTGCGTCGCAGTCGTTGTAGAACCTCAAGAGCGTCTCGGCGCGCGCGTCCAGCTTGGCCAGTGCGGAGCGGAGTTTTTCGTCCAGCCCCGTGGCGGTCTTCGATTGACCGGCCGCCAGCTGGTTGTCCGGCTCCTGCCGTACGCGGGCCTTCCAGTAGGCGACGGATCGCTGGGCCTCATCGGCGGCCTCGGCGAGCGCAGCGCGGGCCATCCCCCATTCCGAGTCCGCGCCGAGCGTGCGCGCGCGGTGCCTTCCGATCTGCAGACGGAATTCGCGGGCGGCGAACCGGTGCACCTTTGCAACGGCAGTCGCATCGCCCGCGCGAAAGGCGGCGAGAGCGCGGCGGACACGCATGCGCAGGAACAGTCGGCTGCCAGCAAGGATCGCGACACCGACCGCCACAAGCCCGGCCAACAGGCCGGCCGACGCGGTCCGCAGATTAAGCAGGAAGGCAACGACAATCGCCAGGACCATGACCTGGACGAAGACACCAACCCGTCGGGCTTCCGCAAATCGACTCTGTTCAAACTCGAAGCAACGCCGCGCGATGTCGTCCAGGGATTCGGTCAAGTGCAGCCCCTCCCCACCCCTCTTCCCCTTCATCCCACCACCCCCGCGATCCCGCCTTCCAGGTTGCGCACATCCCCGTACCCCTCGGCCGCCAGCAGCTTCGCCACCTCCAGACTCCTCACACCGGTGTGACAGTACACCACCACCGGACGGTCGCGCGGGATCTCGTCCATACGGCCGGGGACCTCTCGCATCGGCACCAGCACGGCCCCCAGATGGGCCAGGTTCACGTTCTGCCACTCCATGACCTCGCGCACGTCCAGCAGGAAGGGGCGCGGATCGCCTTCCAGCACGGCGTCCAGCTCATCCGCCTCCACCCTGCCGACCGTCATCCCCTCCCCCTCCGCTTCGGCCTCCACCCCGCAGAACACCTCGTAGTCGATCAGCTCCGTCTGGGTGGGCTCGTCCCCGCAGACCGCGCAGCCGGGATCGCGGCGAATCTCCAGTTCCCTCCACCGGTAGGAGAGCGCGTCGAAGATCTGCAGCCGGCCCACCAGTGTCTCGCCCACGCCCAGGAGCAGCTTGATCGTCTCCATCGCCTGGGCCGCGCCGATCACCCCGGGCAGCGCGCCGAAGACCCCGGCTTCCGCACAGTTGGGGATCAGCCCAGGCGGCGGAGGTTCGCGGAAGAGGCAGCGGTAGCACGGTCCCCCCCTTGTCGCGAACACCGAGAGCTGGCCCTCCCAGCGGTACACCGACCCGTAGACGTTCGGCCGACCCGTGAGCACGCACGCGTCGTTGACCAGGTAGCGGGTGGGGAAGTTGTCGCTTCCGTCCACGACCAGGTCGTAGGCGGCCAGGATCTCCAGCGCGTTGGACGAGGTGAGCCGCACCGCGCCGGTCTCGACGGTGACGTGCGGATTGACGTCGTGAAGGCGGGCCCGCGCGGAGTCGACCTTGGGCGCACCCAGGCCTGCGGTGCCGTGCAGGATCTGGCGCTGCAGGTTGGTGACGTCGACCGAGTCCGGGTCCACGATGCCCAACGTGCCGACCCCTGCCGCGGCGAGGTAGAGCGCTGCCGGGGAACCGAGTCCGCCCGCGCCCACCAGGAGGACGCGTGCGGCCTTGAGTCGCTCCTGCCCCGCCCTGCCGACCTCTGGCAGGACCAGGTGCCGGGCATAGCGCGCCGCCTCGCGCGGGGTGAGATCCGAGCCGGAGCCGTCCCGCGTCACCGGCTTCCCGCGCCTCCCGAAAGCCCGTAGCGCACGCTGACGCTGATGATGGGCCAGTAGTTCACGAAGTTGCCGAAGTCATCGCGGGTCTCTTCTTCCTCCAGTAGCAGGTTGAGGCGGAATTCGGGCGACTTGAGGAGCTCCTCGTCGCCGGTGGCGGCCATGGTGAGCTCGGCACTCCTCAGCCGCACCACGCCGATGTCCGCCGTGATGGAAAGTCCGGATGTGGACGAGGATCCGAATCCCAGGAGAAGATACGGCGCCTGGTCTCCCGAGGAGAGGGTCGTGGTCAGGGTCCTGACCTCGGGCTCGGTGTACTTGCCCTCGCCGATATCGATGGACGCGCCCTTGTCCAGGGTGACCCGGTACGTGGGATCCTTCGACTTGAAGAGGATGCCCGCGCCGACGCGCAGGCTGGTCAGCTGGAAGTCGGCGCCAAGTGTGTAGAACGCCTTCGGGAAGGTCAGCTTGGCGGTGCGTTCGTCCTCCAGACCGAACCGGCCGGTCAGGTTCATGTCGAAGCCGAGGAGACCCGCTCCGCCGCGCAGCGTGACCTGGTCGTTCAGCGCGATCGCGGCCTCGGGGCCGATCCCCAGCGTTCCCGCGCGGGCGCCCACCATCATGCTCTGCATGGCCAGGGCGGGGGGGGGCGCGGCGGTGAGGACCAGCGCGATGGCCACGGGCGGCAGGACATGTCTCATGGTGAGCTCCTTTGGCGGGAAACAGTGTTCGGCGACTGGTGTGGAACCGTCGGCCTGCCCGGATTGTAAACGGGCGTTCCGTTCGTCTCGTCCAATTACTGTAACGCCGCTCGGTCGGGGGTGCCGGGGGGTGGGTGGGGGACGAGGGTGCGAAGCTCCTTTGCCGCGCGTGGTGCAGACATGTCGGAGAGTCCACCTGAACGGAGGCTGAAACAAATGTTGTTAGCAGGTAACGGTAGTAAACAGATGATGAAATGCGGACTGGTGTGTCTTGCGGGTGTGGTCGTGGCGGTGGTCGCGGGTGCTTGCGAGGTGCCTCCTCCGACAGCGATCGCGCCAGCCGCAGGCAAGGAGGTCGCGGCGGCAGCGCGTACGGATGAAAAAGCACGGGAGCCGGGATTCCAGATGCCCGGGGTCGACGGGGATCGCCTCCTGATCCGCGGTGTCAACAGGCTACCCTCGCTGTCGCTGTCCGCGGAGGACGTGGCCGCGAATCCGCTGGTCCTTGTCGACGGCGTGCTCGTCGAGGGTGGCCTGAATGAGTTGCTGGCGGGCGAACCGCTGGACATCCGGGGAATCGGGTATTCGAGCGCTCCCGGCAGTTTCGGGGACTTCGGCGACGAAAGCGGCAGAGGAATCGTGCTCATCAGCACAGTAGGGGAAACGGCGGGTTCCGGGGTTGAGTGGATGCTGTCCGGCCAGGAGGTCCGGGAGCGCGTGAGAGCGGCGCTGGAGCGCGGGAGAGAGGCCGCGGAGCGCGGAAGAGAAGCCGCGGAGCGCGGAAGAGAAGCCGCGCAGCGCGGAAGAGAGGCCGCGGAGCGCGGAAGAGAGGCCGCGGAGCGCGGGATGAAGGCTGCGGAGCGCGGGAGAGAGGCTGCGGAGCGCGGGATGAAGGCTGCGGAGCGCGGAAGAGAGGCCGCGGAGCGCGGGAGAGAGGCGCTGGAGCGTTCCAAAGACAGCTGGGACCACCAACGAGATGCTTGGCAGCACGATCCGGCCACCGCAGAAGCGGCTGGGTGGGTGATCATCCGGAATGTCCAGGGAAGACCGGTACTGTGGTTGAGCCCCGGCAGCGCGGCGACGAATCCCCCCGTCGTGATCGACGGTGTGGTCCTTGAGGGAGGATTGGATGCTCTGTCGAGTCTCGAACCGCTGGACATTGTCAGGTTGGGATACCTGGGGTCGAAGCGAGGCGTCTTCATCACCACCCGGCGCTGACCGAGGTCATCGAGGTTGCGACCCCGATCGCGCAATTGACGGCGCGTACCGCTCGGGCCAAAGTTGCGAATACCGAATGACGCCGACACTTCCTGGCGAGCGTCTTTTTCGGTCTTACGAAGCTTGTCGTTGACATTCGCCGAGTCGGATTGTACATTCAATACGAAAAGCTTCGTGAATCATCGATTCGGACACGGCGTAGAGGGAAGGTGTCATGTTGTTGTGGATGGCCTACGCGGCGGTTGTGGCGGGGCTGCTCGGCGCGGGCGGACTCGCCCTGGAGCGCATCTGCGAAACCCTTGGATGGCCGCGTCGCCTCCCTTGGCTGATGGCGCTCACGCTGGCGCTGGTGGTCCCATTGACGGCGACGCCGGGGCCGCCTGGTGGCGCCGCCGGGAATAGGGACGGGACGTCGCCGACGGGCGCTACCCAGGTCGTGCGTCCGGCAGCCGGACCGGTCGCGGAGGAGGAGCGGGCGACTCCGTTCGCTGTGCCCCTACCCACCCGCACCGATCGCATCGCGCTGCTCCTCTGGGGCGTTGCCTCGCTGGCGATTGCCGGGGCACTGGGTGCGGTCCTTCTCGCCTCGGCGGTGGCCCGCCGTCGCTGGCGCAGACGGCGGATCGACGGTGAGGAGGTGTACGTCTCCCGCGATGTCGGGCCGGGGCTGGTCGGTGTGGTGCGGCCCGTGATCGTCATTCCCCGGTGGGTAATCGCCCTCGGGGCGGCGGCGCGTGCCACCGCCGTGAAGCACGAGCGTGAGCATGCTCGCGGCGGGGATCACCTGACGCTTCTGTACTCGGGCCTGGCCGTCGCGGCATTCCCCTGGAGCCCCGCCGTCTGGTGGATGTGTCGCCGGTTGCGCGCCGCCGTCGAGATCGACTGCGACCGACGGGTGATCGGGTCCGGGATTCCCGCCGCCGAGTACGGCAGCCTGCTCCTCGGGATCGGGGCGATGCGGCCGCGGCGGCAGGTGTTCGCGCTCACGCTGGCCGGACGGGGCACGCTGCTGGAACGGAGGCTGCGAACGGTGATGGCAAACGACAACGGAAGGAAACAAATGAACAGGACTGGCTTGGCGCTCCTTGCGGGCGTGGTGGCAACCGCTGTGGTGGTAGCGTGCGACGTGCCGCCACCGACGGCGATCGCACCGGCGGTGGCCGAGACGTTGGTGGGTGGCGGGGCGACTCGTCAGGAGCGGGTGTCAGGGGCGGAGGTGGCGGAGCAGGTTCGCGATATGCTCCGCAGCGGCGGCGTGATTTCGTCGCCGTCCCTGTCTCCGCAGGAGGTGGCGTCCGCGGACGCGCTCGTGCTGCTGGACGGAGCGGTTCTCGTGGGCGGCCTGGCCGCACTGCCGGAGCGAGACTTCCCCGCAATCATGGGAGTCTCGCACTATACGTACGATCCGGATCGTTTCGGGCATTTCGCCGGCCACGAGTTGTGGGGGGTCGTGCTCATCAATACCGTGGAGGCGCACGAGCGCGGGGAGGCACGGTGGTGGCCGCCGGTGCAGCAGGAACCGCTTCCATGACCGCGTCCCCTTCAGCCGCTCCGTCACTTGCTGCTTCCACTCGTGCTACCGTCTGAAACGGAGGTCTCCGAATGATGGGATGTTCAGCCACCTGGAAGGGTGGCCGTCCAACTCTCCTGACAGGTGTCGTGGCGATCGCCCTCACCGCCGCGGCCTGCGGCACCGACGCGGGCACCCCGGACGGGGGACCGAACGTAGTAACGGAAAAGATCGGCGATACAACCGTCGTCCGCACCCTTTCGGGGAGCGTCTGGCACGCCGGGGCAGCCCTGGTTCGGGAGGTCTCGATCGGTGAGCTCGAAGGCCCGGAAGAGTATCTCTTCGGTTCGATCTGGTCGATCGCGGTGGACGACGACCGGAACGTGTACGTCTTCGACGAACAGGCCCAGCACGTCCGAGTCTTCGACTCCGAGGGTGTCTACATGGAGACGCTGGGCGGACGAGGTGAGGGACCCGGCGAGTTCAGCCGCGCCGAGGCCATCGCGCTTCTGCCGGACGGACGGCTGGTGGTGCGCGATCCCGGCAACATGCGGATCGAGGTCTTCGGTCCCGGCACGGGACGGACGGAGCAGTGGAGGTACAACTCCGGCTACGCCTATTCGATGTCTCCTCTGCACACCGACGCCCTGGGCCGAACGTTCCTGGTCACCCGGGACGTTTCCCGGGACGGCTTCGTCATGCACATCATCGTCATCGGGCCGGACGGGACGCACGTCGACACCCTTCCGGAACCGTCAAGCCCCCTCGAGCCTCCCATATTGACGGCCGAGTTCAGCGGCGAAGGGGAAAGCGGGTCCACGAGTGCGCCCGTACCCTTCAGCCCCCGGTTTCAGTGGACGGTGCACCCCAGCGGCCATTTCCTCACGGGTCTGCCCTCCGAGTATCGCATCGACCTCGCCCGGGACGACGGCGTGCTCAGAATCGAGCGCGCCACCGATCCGCCCCCCATCCACGACGACGAGCGCTCCGTCCAGCGTGAGCGGGTCGTCCGGAGCATGCGCAACACGGATCCGAACTGGAGCTGGACCGGGCCGCCGATCCCGGAGCACAAGCCGTTCTACCAGGGACTGGTGGCCGGCCGGAAGGGGCGCATCTGGGTGCGCCTGGTCACCGAGTCCCACCCCGTAGAGAACGAGAACCACGACCCGGAGAATCCGTTTTCGACCCCGGTGATCTGGAGAGAGCCCCTGCGCTACGATGTCTTCGAGTCCGACGGGACGTATCTGGGGGTCGTGGTGCCACCGGACGGGTTCTCGCCCTACCCGAACCCGGTCTTCGACGGTGATCACGTGTGGGCGGTGACCCGGGACGACCTGGGCGTGCAGCGCGTGGTGCGATATCGCATCGCGGTGGGGGACGAAGCGCCATGACGTGCAGGGGGCTGTTCACCAGGGTCCTCGCGGCCTGCGTTGCCGCGGCCACCACCGCCTGCGGGACCGATACGGGCTCCACCGGCACCGGTCCCGAGGTGGTGGTCGAAACCATTGGCGACACCACCATCGTCCGTACCCTCTCCGGCAGCGTCTGGGCCACCGACGCCACCCTCGTCCCCGAAGTCACAATCGGCGAGTTGGAGGGCCCGGAGGAGTACCTCTTCGGCAGCATCTCCTCGATCACGGTGGACGGCAGCGGGCGGGTGTTCGTTCTGGACGGACAGGCCGGGGACATTCGCATCTTCGACTCCGAGGGGACCTACGTCGAGACGGTGGCACGGCGCGGCGAAGGGCCGGGCGAGCTGAGCAACGCCACGTCGGTCGCCGTGCTGCCCGACGGTCGCGTCCTCGCGCACGAGGCAGGGGACATGCGCGTCAAGGTCGTCGGGCCCGGGCCGACGGATCACGAACAATGGACGTACCCCCCGGGTGCCATCATCGTCCCCGTGAGGCCCCTCCGGATCGATCAGGCCGGCCGCATCCTGGTGCCGGCCGCGAACTACACCGGCGGCGACTTCTTCCCCTACGCCATCGTCATGGGCGCGAACGGCGAACTCCTGGACTCGCTCACCCCTCCCGGAACCGATTTCGAGCGCCCCTCCCTGGAGGTCCGGCTTGCCTTCCCCATGCGCGGCCGGTCCACCGCGTCCTCCCCTGTCCCCCTCACGGCCCGCCACTACTGGAGCCCACATCCGAACGGCCACTTCGTGACCGGCGTCTCCAGCGACTACCGCATCGAACTGGGACGCGACGACGGCGTGCTGAGAATCGAGCGGGCCTACGAACCGGTTGCCATATCCGAAGCCGAACGCGAGTACCATCGCGAACGCACCACACGGAGCATGCGCCGCACGCAGGCCGACTGGAGCTGGAACGGGCCCCCCGTCCCGGAAACGAAACGCCCCTTCCGCGGGATTGTAGCCGACCGGGACGGGCGCATATGGGTGCAGCTCTGGACCGAAGCCCACCCGGTCGACAACGAGAATCACAACCCTGACAACCCGTTTTCGGACCCGGTGATCTGGGAGTCGCCGGTGCGCTACGACGCGTTCGAGCCCGACGGCACCTATCTGGGGACGCTGGCGGCCCCGGACGGATTCCTCGTCCGGCCGGAGCCGATCTTCGACGGCGACCAAGTCTGGGCGGTGACCCGGGACGAGCTGGGGGTCGAACGCGTGGTGCGGTACAGGCTGGTGGCGGGTGGCTGAGGGGGACCGGAGCTAAAACCCGCCCCCGGTGGTGAATCCACCACCACCACCACCACCAAACCCGCCACCCGTACTGAAGCCGCCGCCGCTGAATCCACCGCCGAATCCGCTGCCGCCGACCCCGCTGCCCCCGACCGGCAGGAAGTTCTGATTGCGGCTCAGCACCCGGTGGACATGCCCCGACGAGTGTCTCCCCGCCAGGAACCCGAGGAGCAGCGAGTTCATGTCGAGCCCGTCGTCGAAGCGTGACCGTCCTCCGTTCCAATCGTCTTCCTCGAAGCGGTCCCGGAGGTCTTCCAGACCCGCGAGGCGCGACGAGAGTTCGGACCGCTCCTCTCGCCGCTCGGCAAGCCGGGCGCGGAGGTCCGACAGCTGCGCGTCCAAGTCGCCCAGTCCGGCCACCAGGACGTCGTCGCGCGGGTCCTCGGTGCCCTGCGCCATCGCAACGAGTTCGTGCAGCGAATGTCCTTCCAGATACCCCTCGATGCCGTCGATCGCCCTTTCGTAGTAGGACCCGCGCTCGTCGTGCAGCGCGGCCAGCTCATCGGTGAGCGCCCTCAGCCCGGTCTCGGCTTCGCGCAACGCCTTCCGGCCCGCCTCGCGCTCCGCGTACAGGCGCTCGCCCCTTTCGAGCACCGGCGTCATGCCGTTGCGCGCGATCACCTGGTCTTCCAGGGCAGCCAACGGCGGGGCCGCCGCCGCCAGTGCCTTCCTGTCCTCGTCGAGGACCGAGGCCGCGTGGCCGGGCAGTGCCTTCAGCAGGTCGTACCTCTGCCGCGCGGCCTCGTAGTCCGTTACCCCGGCCACCCACCGGTCGAGGCGGCGGGTGAGCGGGTTGCCCGCGGCGGCCGCGGTCCCGAAGCGGCGACGTGACAGGTACGCGAAGAAGGGGTCGCCTTCATAGGCGGACGTCTTGTCCTCCTGCTCGCGCAGAGCCGCCTGGTGCCGCTTCTCCGACGCCGCGACCCGCGCCTCCAGCCTGCTCACCTGCTCGAAGAGACTTGTCCACGCCGGCATTTCCTGCAGCTCCTCGTACACGACCCGCGCCAGCCGCGCGCGCTCCTCACCGGTCTCGTTCAGCGCGGCAGTCACCGCCGCCAGGGCCTCTTCCGCCGTTTTCACCACTTCACGCTGCCCCGGAATCCGCCGTTCGACCTCCCCGAAGCGCTCCTTCTTCTCCTCGTGGATCGCACGGATCTCCGCCTCCATCCCGGCGAGCGCCCCCGCCACCGACTCCTCGTTCATCCCCGGCAGGTGGAACTCGGCGAGCTCCCGGACCGTTGTGGCCCGGCGTTGGCCGACCTCGGCCACCCGGCGCTGCAGTTCATCGATTTCCCGTTCCAGCCTGTCCACGCCTCGCCTCACCTTCCGGATGCGCCTGACAAGGTCGCGGTGGATATCTCTTCCCGTATGCATGGCTACCAATCCGTGATCTGGCCGAGGTCCTCGTAGTGCCGCTCGGCGGTCACGAATCCCCTGCGCTTGAAGCCGAAGTCGTCGTCGTCGATGATGCCGTTGTCCTGCTTGTCGGCGCGGACGCGGTCGTACACCTCCCGCGGCACCCGTTCCGCCCATTCGGTAACCTCGGACGTAATACCATATTCCTCATTTCGTATTACCATCGGCACACGGTTGCCGTCCGGGGCGTGAGCCTGGACCCTCACGTAGTAGTTGCGGACATTCGGCAACTCGGTGTGATCGCGCCAAAAGCCCCCGACGATCACGATCTCGTACTCCGCGCCGACTTGCCGCTGGAGTTGGCGGTAGCTTCGCGCGGTCTCCTCCAGTCCGTCCGCGTCGCGGGCCGCCAGCTGGGCATCGGTGCTCCTGCGCAGGGTGGCGGCCCGTTCCAGCGCCAGGTCCTCCACCGCCTCCGCCAGGACGGCCGCGTGCAAGCCGGCGATCTCGGGTTCGAGGGCCAGCAGGCGCGCATGGCGTTCGACCAGGGCCCCGGCTTCGGAGACTTCGCTACGAGCCGCGCCCAGATCGCTCTCCACGAACGTCGTCCTTCGCCGGAGTTCGTCGATGGCGTCGCGCGTGAGACCGTCGCGGGATGCTTCGTCGGCGAGCGGGGCGAGCGTGGCGGCGATCTCTTCGAGCCGCCGTTCGGCGGAGGCGAGGCCGCTGGTGAATGCATCGACATCGGCCGGCGGCAGGTCCGGAGGGGTGCCGCTGGACAGAAGAGCCTCGATCTCGTTCAGCCCGGACTCTCGGGTTGCCTCGAGGCCCGCGACCTCGACCCGAAGGCGATCGGCGTCGGCCTCGAGCGCCCGCTGCTGGATCATGCCGACGCCGGCCAAACCGCCCCAGACCAACGCGGCCGCGCCCGCAGCGGGGAGCAGAACCCTTTTCGCCACCCAGCCGCGGCGAATGTAGAGAAGCGCCAGGCCCTTGCCGAAGCCCGGCGGAGGAGGGACAAAGGCGTACCGCTGTGCAAGGTATTCGTCCAGGGCCTCCTCGATGACCCGGGTGT
This sequence comes from Gemmatimonadota bacterium, assembly GCA_028874995.1. Lineage (GTDB taxonomy): Bacteria > Gemmatimonadota > Gemmatimonadetes > Longimicrobiales > Gaopeijiaceae > Bin94. The sequence continues at coordinate 12,068 of JAPPGM010000097.1, forward strand.
CGACGAGGTCGCCGAGTTCCTCGTACATGATCTGGATTTCGCGGATCGTGCCCTCGCGGTCGAGTTCCTCGTGCTCGCTGAGCGCGGCCTGCCGCTCCTGGATGACCTGGGCCGCGTCCATGACACGCAGGAGCTCCTTCGGTTCCAAAAGTCTTCCGGGTTTGTTCATTTCGTTGTGGAGTATCGGGATCACCGTCGGCTCACACCCGCATGGGCTGCCGTTTCATGTACGTGAGCGACCGCCACACCCATTCAAGGGGTCCGAACCGGTAGCGCGCCAGCCACCAGGGGGACCAGGCCAGCTGCAGCGCCCAGATCGCGGCCACGATCGCCACCTGTGCCGGTCCGCCGACCCGCTCGAAGAGGCCCAGCCCGTGTCCGTAGAAGACGAGCGAACAGATCAGGCTCTGCGTGATGTAGTTGGTCAGCGCCATGCGCCCGGCCGCGGTCAGGCGCCGCTGCAGCCGGGGGAGCCGGCCGCCCTTCACGACGAGCATGACCAGGCCAAGGTATCCCAGGAAGACGCCGATCGAGCCGACGTAGTTGAAGAGGCCACCCTGAAACATGGCACGGTCCCACGCGAAGTCCACGTGGATCTTGTAGGCGGTTCCGGCGGCGGCGAGGGGCAGTCCGGCCACCAGTCCCGCGACTGCCAGTCGCCGGTAGAAGGCCGCGGATCGCTCCGCCGACAGCACCCCCAGCTTGTAGAGCGCCATTCCCACCAGCATCATCCCGCCGGCGCGCCACAGCAGCATGCCGAGGAGGGCGGTGGTCTGGAGGGCAAGAGCGATGGGGGCGCGGGCCCGCACCTGCTCGGTCCAGCCGCCGCGGAAGGCTGCGATTTCGGCGTCGAGGGCATCCGGGGGTGGCGCCCATTCCGCAATCGCGGCCGCTTGATCCGCCTCCGGCCAGTAGGGAATCGAGAATCCGGCCACGGACCACAGGGGGACGACGAGCGCGACCGCGCATCCCCCGATCCAGAGCAGCTTGCGCGGCTCCAGGTGGCGTAACGGATAGAGGAGGAAGCCGCACAGCGCGTAGGTGACCAGGATGTCGCCGTGCCAGATCAGGTAGGCGTGCACCAGTCCGAGGGCGAGGAGCCAGGCATTGCGCCGGTAGTGGAGGGACGCGCCGGAGACCCCACGCCGCTCCATGCGTTCGCTCATCATCGCGATCCCCGCGCCGAAGAGCAGCGAGAAGATCGAGATGAACTTGGTATCGGCGAAGAGATAGACCGCGGCCCAGGTCCAAAGGTCCGCGCCATCCAGCACCCGTCCCGAGGTGGGGTTCATGTAGGCGGAGGCCACCCGCGCGAAACCCTGGATGTTGACGATCAGGATGCCGAGCACGGCAAAGCCGCGCAGCACGTCGATTGCGATGATGCGTTCGGATTGGGGGGCGGGCGCGGTGATCGGAGTCTCCAGGCCGGGGCGAGGGGTGCGGGCGGCATGAAGAGTACCCCGGGGGCGGCCCTGCCGCGAGACCGCCGATGCCGTATGATGAGTGGCATGACCGGGGCCGCCACCCCGCCTCCGTACGCATCCACCAGCACGGACGAAAACCATGAAGACCTTGCGACTTGCGGCGCTGGCAACCATCGCCATCGCCACCCTCGCCTCGTGCGAGGCACAGACCGTCCCCGGCCTGTTTGCGTTCACCGACGTGACCGTCCTGCCCATGAGCTCGGACGCGGCCCTGCCCGGCCAGACCGTCGTGGTGCGGGACGGCGTGATCGCGGCGGCCGGACCGGCGGGCGACGTCGACGTGCCCCGAGGGGCAACCGTCATCGACGGCGACGGCCGGTTTCTCATGCCCGGTCTGGCCGAGATGCACGCGCATGTGCCTCCGGGCGAAAACCCTCCCCGGGAAGAGGTGGAGGACATCCTCTTCCTCTACGTCGCCAACGGGATCACCACGATCCGGGGCATGCTCGGATCGGCCTACCAGATCCCGCTCGCGGCCGAGATCGAACGCGGAGAGGTGCTCGGCCCGCACTTCTACGTCGGCGCGCCCTCGCTCAACGGCGGAACCGCGCGCACGCCCGAGGCGGCGGAGACCCTGATTCGCAATCATGCCGAAGCCGGGTACCACCTGCAGAAGATTCACCCGGGGGTGCCGCTGGCGGCGTGGGACCGGATGGTGGAGGTCGCCCGGGAGGTGGGCATCACCTGGTCCGGACACGTCCCCGCCGACGTCGGACTCGTGCACGCGATCGAGACGGGCATGTCGACGGTGGACCATCTGGACGGGTACGTTCAGGCGATCGCGTCCGACGACGTGCAGGCACAGGTGAACGCCGGCACGATCAGCCTCGGAGGACTCGCGCGCGGGGTGGACGACGCGAGGCTGGCGGAGGTCATCCAGCTCACGATCGATCACGACGCCTACGTGGTGCCGACGATGTACCTGTGGGAGAACCTGTACGCCGCGCCGGACGCGGACCGCATCCTCCAGCAGCCCGAGATGAAATACGTGTCGCCCCGGACCCGCGAGGGCTGGCGGCTGCGCGCCGGCTCCGGCCGGGAGGGCGCCGATGTGTACCTGGCGCTGCGCAAGCGCGTCCTGAAGGAACTCTCCGACGCGGGGGCCGGGATCCTCATGGGGACGGACTCGCCCCAGCTCTTCAACGTGCCCGGGTTCGCACTGCACCGGGAGCTGCAGGTGATGTCGGACGCGGGGATGTCCAACTACGAGATCCTGAAGAGCGGGACCGCTACCGTGGGCGAATACGTGGCCTCGCACCTGGGTCTCGACGGCAACTTCGGGACGATCGCGGAGGGGCAGCGAGCGGACCTGGTGCTGCTGGGGTCAAGCCCCCTCGACGACCTGGCCAACCTCTTCGACCGCGTGGGGGTGATGGTGGGGGGGCGGTGGGTGAGCCGCGAGGAGATCGACGCGGGGCTAGAGGCGCTTGCGGCGAAGCACGCGGGGTAGGACGGGCGACCGCCGAGCGCGGCCTGCGGGGGACCGCTGCCCCGCCACAATCAGCGCTGCCAGGCCGCAGGGTCCGGGATTCCACGGGTAAAGAGGACCTCGAACCCCGGCTCGGCGGGGACCAGGCCGCCACGCACCTGCGCCGCCGTCGCGCCCGGCGGCAGACCGGTGAAGAAGCCCCGCACCCGCCCTGTCCGGGGATCACGCACGATCGCGGCCGGGCGATCGGTGTCGCCGTCCATTGTGACGGACCCGTCCGGTCCCGAGAGCGTGATCCGGGCGAGTTCGTTCGCCCGGGCAACCCGCGCCGGCACCGCAAACGCGAATGAACCGCGGTCCTCCGCATCCGCGATGACGGGCATCTCGAATTGAAGACTGAAGAGTTCGGCGCCGCCGGTCGTGGCCCCCCTCAAGCGATATGCGCCGCTTGAGCGAGGCAGGGACGGCGGAGCGTCGATCACGAACGCCGGCCCCAGGTAGGGCCTGCCGTCCTCGCCGACCCCACCGGAAACCAGGAGCGACAGTGTAGGTGCGGCCGGGCGCACCGAACGCTCTACTGCCTCCCACACCAGCCGGTGACGCAGCGAATTGGTGAAGAAGAACTCGCTGATCCAGGTCGGATCGCAGTAGGACATGAGGTCGCTGATCGAGGGATCCACCAGCATACCCGTCAGGAAGTCGTATCCCCACGCTCCGATGGTCCCGTCGGACTGCGGAAACGATATGTCCGGGCGGCCCGCACCGCAGCCGGGCGCGTGATAGAGGCTCAGATTGTGCCCGAGTTCATGGGCCATGATGGAGGAGTCGGGGATCGAGAAGCTGGTCCAGCCGGGCACGTATGCGACGCCACGGGCACCGGTGACCGACCCCGACATCGTACTCATGAAGTACCCCGTTCCACCTTCGGCTGCACGAATGGCCACGGTCTGCGCCAGCACCGAGAACGCGTTGTTCGAGTTCGTCACCACGGGCTCGTGGATGTTCAGGTCGATCTCCGCCACCGGGAGCAGATCCCGGATTTCGCGGAGCAGCGGATCACCGGGAGACAGGTCTCCGGTGATGTGGAGGATCGCGGAGTCCGGGCTCGCGCTCCACAGGAAAGGGATCAGCGTGAGTTCCAGGTCCGGCATCGCACGCACGTCCACCGCCATTCTTCCCGTCTCGGGGATGCGCTGCGCCACGCCCAGCTCCGGGGCCACCGTCCCGTCCGGATCGATCTCCACTACCATCTCCAAACCCGGCTGAATCACCGACGCTGGAACCAGGACGTTGGCGGAAGCATTCAACGATCCTTCGTTCACCTGCTCGCCAATGATCGGCGACCCGCGCTCGATCTCCACCACTTCCGCCCCCTTCCCGTTCACGAAGAAGGTGGCACGGACCATCGGGATCGTGTCGCCCGCAGCCGCCGGTGCCACCACGAACACGCGCAGAAGCGCATCCTCACCCGCGACGAGCGGCACCGGGTACTCCATGGACTGTACCGCCTGGGTCAGATAGGCGACCGACCCCTCCTCCGGTTCCTTGCACGACGGAATCCGCCTCTTCGGCACGCCCATCAGCCACGCCTGAAACTCGTGGTCGACCGGCGCACAAAGGCCCGTCCCGGCCAGCATCAGCTCGGAAAGCCCGCCGAGGCGGATGATGCCCATCGGAAGCAGCCCGGAAAGGCCCGAGTCGGTCAGAATCAGGCGCTTGAGGCCCGTCATCTCACCGATTTCGTCGGGCAGCGTCCCGGTGTGCGGGTTGCCCGCCAGCATCAGTATGTCGAGGCCCTCCAGGCGCGTCAGCACGACGGGAAAGGGGCCGCCGAAGTCGTTGCCGCCGATCCAGAGCTCGGTCAGGCGGGTGAGGTTGCTCAAGTCGCCGGGGATCTCGCCCGAGAGCCGGTTGTTGTGCAGGTACAACCACTCAAGCCTCTTCAAACCGCCAAGTTCACCCGGAATGGGCCCGCTGAGCTGGTTGTTGTGCAGCTCAAGCCCATAGAGTTTCGTGAGGTTCCCCAGCTGTGGGGGGATGGACCCGGTGAACTGGTTGTTGTGCAGCCACAGCAATAGCAATTCCGGCATTTTCCCGATCTCGGGCGGGATGTTCCCGGAGAGTTCGTTGTCCGAGAGGACCAGGTGGTTCAGGAGCGCGAGGTTCCCGATCTCGGGGGGAACGCTGCCGGAGAGGTCGTTAAAGAGCAGAACCAGGTCGGTCAGCTGAGTGAGGTTTCCGATCTCGGGGGGGATGCCGCCGGAGAGGTCATTGGCGTAGAGGTGCAGTTCACGCAGCTGCGTGAGGTCTCCGATCTCGGGCGGGATGGTCCCGGAGAGGCGGTTGAAACTGAGATCCAATCCCACCACCCGCCCGTCGGGACCGGTCTCCACCCCGTGCCAGTCCCTGAGAGGAGCATCTGACAGCCATCGACTGTTTTCCCTCCATCGTCCCCCGTCCGTGGCTTCGTAGAAGGCGATCAGCGCCTCGCGCTCCACGTCGAACACCACGGTGACCGAGGCGGAGGCGGATGCCGACCCCGCCGTCGCGCTCACACTCGCCCTTCCGGTGCCCCGCGGGCGAAGAAGCCCGGTGTGATCGACCGAGACTACCGCGTTGTCGCTGCTCGACCACGAGACGACGTGGCCGGCCATCAACCCACCGTTCTGGTCGTACACCCTGGCGGTGAGCCGCGCGGTCTCGCGCGAGGAGATGAACTGTAACGCCGCGCGGTTCAGCGTAACCGACGTGGGCTCCGGCAACGGCTCCTCGCACGTCACGGCGGCCACCACCAGCACGACCGGCGCAAGTCGGCACCACCTGCGGGTCCGGAGGCTTGAACGGCGACGTGCGACGTGAATCCGGGTCGGCACTGCGTGCTCCTTGATTGGGTAGCGTCCCGTGACCCTTAGTATAGTCCACATCGGTTGCGGGTCCAGAAAGTTCGCGCCGGACGATCCGGCGGAGGCCGCTTCCAGCGAGTCAGCGGGCCGGCCTGTCCCTCACGGAATCAACGCCTCCACATCACCGCGTCGGGGATGCCCCGGCTGAACAACAGTTCCAGCCCGCGCGCGATGGGGACGAGGCCCTCTCGCACGTCCTTGGCGGTCACTCCCGCGGGGAGATCGGTGAAGAAGCCACGCACCCGCCCGGTCCGCGGATCCCGCAGGATCGCGGTGGGACGATCTGTGTCGGCGTCCAGGGCGAAGGATCCGTTCGGTCCCGAGAGGGTGATGCGGGCAAGGTCACTCGCCCACGCTTCCCGTGCGGGCACCGCGAACGCGAACGAACCGCGATCCTCCACGTCGGCGATGACGGGCATCTCGAATGCGAGGCTGAAGAGTTCGGCACCATTGGCCGTGGTCCCCCTCAGGCGATAGGCGCCGCTCGAGCGAGGCAGGGATGGCGGGGCGTCGATCACGAACGCGGGCCCCAGGTAGGGCCTGCCATCCTCGCCGATCCCGCCGGAAATCAGAAGCGACAGGGTCGGTGCGGCAGGGGACACCGAGCGCTCCGCCGTCTCCCACACCAGCCGGTACCGCAACGAGTGGGTAAAGTAGAGGTCGCTGATCCATGCCGGCTCACAGTAGGACATGAGGTCGGGTACGGAAGGCCGTACCAGCGTGCCCGTGGGAAAGTCATATCCCCACGCGCCGATGCTCCCGTCCGGTTGTGGAAACGACACGTCCGGATTGCCCGCACCACCACACGGCGCGTGATAGAGGCTCAGGTTGTGTCCGAGTTCGTGGGCCATGACCCACGGGTCCGGAATCGCGAAGCTGACCCAGCCTGGGACGGTGGCGACGCCGCGGGCGCCCGACACCTGCCCCGACATCGTACCCATGAAGTACCCTGTTCCTCCCTCGGCGGTGCGAATCGTCCACGTCTGCTCGAGCATCGAATGGGCCCGATTCGAGGTCGTCACGACGGGCTCGTGGACATTCAGGTCCATTTCCGCCACCGGGAGCAGGTCGCCGATGTCGCGGAGCAGTTCGTCTTCCGGAGAGAGATCTTCGGTGATGTCCAGGATCGCGGAATCGGGGTTCTCACTCCAAAGGAACGGGACAAGCGTGAATTCGAGTTCCGGCAATGCCCTGACGTTGACCGCCATCCGCCCCACCGCGGGGATGCGCTTCGCCACGCCCAGACCCGGATCCAGCGTCCTGTCCGGGTCGATCTCGATCACCATTTCCAGACCCGGCTGAATCACCGGCCCCGGAACCAATCCGTTGGCGGACGCTTGCAACGAACCCTCGTTCACCTCCTCGCCGATGATGGACGACCCGCGCCCGATCTCCACGACCTCCACCTCTTCCCCATCCAGGTAGAAGGTGGCGCGGACCGACGGGATCGTATCGCCGGCAGCCGAGGGTGCCACCACGAAGACCCGCAGGAGCGCTTCCTCGCCGGCGACCAACGGCACCTTGTAGGTCATGGACTGCACCGCCTGAGTGAGATAGGCGACCGATCCCTCCTCGGGTTCCTCACACGAGGGGATCCGCCTCTTGGGCACCCGCTCGAGCCACATTTGAAACGTTGCGTCTTCGGGAGCACACAACCCGGTTCCCGCCGCCATGAGTTCCAGGAGCCCATCGAGGCGGGTCATGCCCGGCGGGAGCAGGCCGGAAAGTCCCGTGTCGGTCAGAAGGAGGATCGCGAGGTTCCCCATGTCACCGATCTCATCTGGCAGAGTGCCCGAATACGGATTGCCCGCCAGCATCAGCCGGTAGAGCCTCGGGAGGCGGGTCAGCACCACCGGGAACTCTCCAACAAAATCGTTGCCACCTATCCACAGGTCGATCAAGGCCGGCAGGTAGCCAAACTCCTCCTGGATCTCTCCCGAGAGTTTGTTGTTGTGCAGGTACAGCCGACTGAGGCTCCTCAATCCGCCCAGCTCTCCGGAAATGCCCCCGGTTAGCTCGTTGTCGGAGAGGTTTGCTCGGTAAAGACGCGAGAGGTTGCCCAGTTCCGGCGGGATGGGTCCGCTGAGCTCGTTGCGTTGCAGCCACAACGCGCGCAAACGAGTCAAATCTCCGATTTCGGGCGGGATGGTCCCGGCAAGGCTGTTGTCCTGGAGCAACAGCTCGGCAAGTTGCGCCAGGTTTCCGATCTCGCGGGGAAGGGCACCTGAGAGATCGTTCTGCGAGATGTCCAGGTATCGCAGCTGCCCGAGGCCCCCGATCTCGGAAGGAATGGAGCCGGAAAGTTCGTTTCGGAAGAGTACCAGTTCCTGCAGTTCCCTCAGGTTCCCGATCTCGGGAGGGATCGGGCCTGAGAGCAGGTTGTAGCTGAGATACAGCACTTCCAGTTGCGTCAGGAACCCGATCTCGGGAGGGATCGGACCCGAGAGGCCGTTCAAACGGAGATCCAACTCGCGCAACTCCGAGAGGTGCCCGATCTGGGGAGGAATGGGACCCAGGAGTATGTTGGCATAGAGACGCAACTCACGCAGCTCCGCGAGGTGCCCGATCTCTGGAGGGAGGGAGCCTCTGAGGCCGTTGACACTGAGGTCCAACCCCACCACCCGGCCATCGGAGTCGGTTTGCACCCCATACCAGTCCGAGAGTGGAGCATCGGACAACCACCCATCGCGCCTGATCCATTGTTCCCCACCGGTGGCGTTGTAGATGCCCGCAAGTGCTTCGTTGTCGGTCAGGAGGACCACGGTGACCGTGGCATGCGCCGACGCCGAGCCCGCTGCCGCGGTGATTCGCGCCATCCCGGCCCCCTCTGCTCGGACAAGCCCCATCTGGTCGACCGACGCGACCGTCCCATCGCTGGTCGACCACGAGACGGCGTGACCCGCCAGCACCTCCCCGTTCTGGTCATACACCTCGGCCCTGAGCTGAGAGACGTCCTGCAGGGAAACGAATTCCAGCGTGGTGAGGTTGAGCTTGATCGACGTGGGCTCGGGCGCCGACCCCGGCCAATCGCAAGCGGGGCCGGCCGCCAGTACGACAATGGCCATCGTGATCAGTTGGTGGACGTACCGGCGATCAGCTGAGTTCGGTCGGTGTCCGAAGGAGTTGGTCGGCGCCGGCATCGGGCGCGTTCGGCGCATGGTCAGCGCCTCCAGGCCCTGGGATCCGGAATACCACGGCTGAACAACAACTCCATTCCTCGTTCGAAGTCATGTGCCGCGAGCACCTCCGCCGCCGTGGTGCCCGGCGGCAGATCGGTGAAGAAGCCCCGCACCTGTTCCGTGCGCGGGTCTCGCACGATCGCTCCCGGGCGGGCGGTTTCGGTGTCCAGCGTGACGGATCCGGCCGGTCCCGAGAGGGTGATCCGGGCGAGTTCGTTCGCCCAGGCAACCTGCGCCGGCACCGCAAACGCGAATGAACCGCGGTCCTCCGCATCCGCGATGACCGGCATCTCGAATTGAAGACTGAAGAGTTCGGCGCCGCCGGTCGTGGCCCCCCTCAAGCGATATGCGCCGCTTGAGCGAGGCAGGGACGGCGGAGCGTCGATCACGAACGCCGGCCCCAGGTAGGGCCTGCCGTCCTCGCCGACCCCACCGGAAACCAGGAGCGACAGTGTAGGTGCGGCCGGGCGCACCGAACGCTCTACTGCCTCCCACACCAGCCGGTGACGCAGCGAATTGGTGAAGAAGAACTCGCTGATCCAGGTCGGATCGCAGTAGGACATGAGGTCGCTGATCGAGGGATCCACCAGCATACCCGTCAGGAAGTCGTATCCCCACGCTCCGATGGTCCCGTCGGACTGCGGAAACGATATGTCCGGGCGGCCCGCACCGCAGCCGGGCGCGTGATAGAGGCTCAGATTGTGCCCGAGTTCATGGGCCATGATGGAGGAGTCGGGGATCGAGAAGCTGGTCCAGCCGGGCACGTATGCGACGCCACGGGCACCGGTGACCGACCCCGACATCGTACTCATGAAGTACCCCGTTCCACCTTCGGCTGCACGAATGGCCACGGTCTGCGCCAGCACCGAGAACGCGTTGTTCGAGTTCGTCACCACGGGCTCGTGGATGTTCAGGTCGATCTCCGCCACCGGGAGCAGATCCCGGATTTCGCGGAGCAGCGGATCACCGGGAGACAGGTCTCCGGTGATGTGGAGGATCGCGGAGTCCGGGCTCGCGCTCCACAGGAAAGGGATCAGCGTGAGTTCCAGGTCCGGCATCGCACGCACGTCCACCGCCATTCTTCCCGTCTCGGGGATGCGCTGCGCCACGCCCAGCTCCGGGGCCACCGTCCCGTCCGGATCGATTTCCACCACCATCTCCAGTCCCGGCTGAATCACGGACGCAGGTATCCGCGCGTTGACCGATGCATTCAGCGATCCTTCGTTCATCTGGTCACCGATGATCGACGTCCCGCGCGGGATCTCCACCACCCCCGCCTCCTCTCCATCAACGAAGAACGTGGCGCGGACCTTCGGCACCGTGTCACCGGCTGCCGCCGGAGCCACCACGAACACCCGCAGCAGCACCTCCTCCCCGGCAACCAGCGGCACCGGGTATTCGATGGACTGCACCGCCTGCGTGAGATAGGCCACCGACCCCTCGACGGGATTCTCACATGAAGGGATCCGCCTCTTAATCACACCCTCCAGCCACGCCTGGAACTCATCGTCTTTCGGTGCACACAGGCCTGTCCCGTGGAGTATGAGTTCGGAGAGTTCCTGGAGCCGGGTCATGCCTTGCGGGAGCAGGCCGGACAGATCGGAGTCGGTCAGAAGGAGGCGGGTAAGGCTCGCCATGTCGCCGATCTCGTCAGGCAGCGTGCCGGTGTACCCGCTGCCCACGAGCACGAGTGTGTCGATACTCGGCAGGCGCGTCAGCACCACCGGAAACGGACCGCTGAAGTCGTTGCCACCCATCCGGAGTTCGCTCAGGTTCACAAGGTTGCCGAACTCATCGGGAAGATCGCCCGAGAGCTTGTTGTTGTGTATGTACATCTGGGCAAGGTTCGTCAAGCCACCTATTTCACCGGGGATGGAACCGGTCAAGTCGTTGTTGTAGAGCGCCAATCTTGCAAGACTTGCCAGGTTCCCCAGCTCCGGGGGGATGGACCCGCTCAATCCGTTGCTGTGCAGCCACAACAGGCTCAATCCCGTCAGGTTGCCGATCTCGGGCGGAATGGCCCCGAAGAGATTGTTGCTTTCGAGGTACAGGGTACGCAGCTGCACCAGCTCCCCGATCTCGGGTGGAACGGTGCCAGCAAGTTCGTTGTAGGAGAGATCCAGGTCCGTCAACTCCGTGAGGTCACCGAGCGCGGCCGGGATAATGCCGGAAAGGTTGTTCCGGTAGAGTTGCAGATCGCGCAACCGGGTGAGGTTCCCGATCTCGGGCGGGATCGTGCCGGAAAAGCGGTTGTAGTGGAGGTGCAACTCCCGCAACTCCGTCAGGGCTCCGATCTCGGGAGGAAGGGTGCCGAAAAGGCGGTTGTGGCGGAGGTGCAGCACTCGCAACTCCGTAAGGTCGCGGATCTCGGGTGGCAGGGTGCCGTAAAGGCGGTTGAAGCTCAGGTCCAGCTCCGTGACACGCCCGTCCGCGTCGGTTTCGACCCCGAACCAGTTCTCGAGTGGAGCATCCGACAGCCATTGATCGTCGTTAACCCAGTCTTCCCCGTCCGTGGCGTTGTAGAACGCGATCAGCGGCAGCCTGTCCGCGTCGAGGATCACCGTAACCACCGCAGAGGCCGATGCCGTCCCTGCCGTTGCGGTGATTCTCGCCATCCCCGCCCCCTCGGCGCGTACCAGCCCGGTCTGGCTGACCGACGCGACCGTGTTGGCGCTGGTCGACCACGAAACGGGCTGGCCGTCCATCAGTTGCCCGTTCTGGTCGTACACCCGAGCCGTCAGCTGGGTCGTTTCTCCCGCCGACGTAAATGTCACTTCCGTCTGGCTGAGGGTGATCGACGTGGCCTCGGGAGGCGGGACCGGGTCCGCGCAGGCGGAGTTGGCGGCGACAACGGTGGCGGCCAACGCGATCACTCTGCGGAGACTGCCGCGCGTCGTTGAGGTGGCGCGGTCGGCGGAGTAGGAGATTGACGTCGGCATTGCATGCTCCTTTGCGGGTCGTAGTTCTCAAAGTCGCTTTCAACCACGAGAGCCCCGGACCGGCCCCACACGACCACTCAAAGCGCCCTCGGATGTCTAGGGGCGACCGGATGACCGAAACACCCCGGCAATCAGATAGTAACCCGCCACGGCCGCATTGGTCCATTCGGTATTGAGTGTGGGTATCTTGTTCCGGCTAGGGCAGGTCAAGGGAATTGATCCGCAAGTCTTGTACCGGCAATGGGATACCTGTCCTCCGCCAGGAATCCGCCATCTAATGTGCATGAAATCGGAACGCCTCCAATCGGCTCCAGAACCCCTGTCGGGCTTCAGAGTGACCCCGTGGCACGCTCCGGAAATGGCACCGGCGGGACCTCGATGCCGAACGCACCCGGAAAGTCCTCCGCGACCTCCTTCTGCTTCCCGCTCCAGGCGTCGATGTCGATTCGGTAAACCGCGGTCCGCCGCAGCTCGTCGTTGGTAGTGGGCCGGTAGTCGACGCCCGGCCTCAGGTGCGGCGCGTACTTGTCCAGGAGCATCTGGAGAGCGGTCCGCGCTTCCTCGCGATCCTCGACCACGCGTCCCCTGCCGAAGGCCACCACACCGGCGTACTCGACGGAGAACTCCAGCGCTTCGGGAGCGGGAAGGAGTCGGCCCATCGCCACGGCGCTGAACGCGACCTTTTCGCCGGCCTCCAGGTTATCGCGTGTGCGTCCGGTGCGGTGCGTGTGGAGGTAGATGCGTCGCCCGCCGCCCGTGTCGTCGAAAACAAATAGATTCGAATTCAGGAACGGCTGCCCCCCCTCCCCCACGGTCGCCAGGAATCCGTAGGCCGCCTCCCTCAGGAAGGCCGCCACCCAGGCGTCGTCCTTGCCGCGGTCGCGGCGGCGGAGGGAGGTGCGGGGGTCGCTACGCCCGGCGTTTGTCGCGCCGACCCCCGTTCGATGTGCTGGCGTCATGGCTCTCCACGCTTGTCTCGGCGTCAGTTGGTGTTCCCCTTCGTGATTTCCGGTGACCTGCCTCCGTCGGCGGGACCGGGCCGAGTCCACATTGAACCCAAATGTCCGGCTTTTTCCGCCTCCCGTCCACACGGCCGGAACCTCCGTCCCTGCCGACCCGGCAATGGTCCCGGAGCAATCGATGTTGAAAACGACGCAAGCGACCCAATACCATTGAGTGGTCGCCAACACGCTACCCCTGCCCCTCAAGGCATCCCATGGCTCTTCAGGCTCTTCGCGACCGTCCCCGGTCCCACGCCACGCTGCCCCGCGCGCGGCTCGCGGTTTTCCCCCTGTTGCTTCTCATGGGATGCGGCGACAACCGCACTCCCTCGACCGGCGACCACGACACCCCCGGTCCACAGGAAGGCGGCCCCCTCCTCATCGATGGCGGCACCGTGGTGGTCATGGACGAGTCCGGCCTGATCCTCGAAGGCGCGGCGGTGGTCGTCGAGGGCGACCGCATCTCCGCGATCATCGCCGCGGGCGGCCCACGCCCGGAAGGCGCCCACCTCATCGACGCCACCGGCCACCTCGTCATCCCCGGCCTGGTCAACACGCACGGCCACGCCGCCATGTCGCTGCTCCGCGGCCTCGCGGACGACCTCCCGCTCATGACGTGGCTGAACGACTACATCTTCCCGGCCGAGGCCGCGCTCGTCGCCCCCGATTTCGTCTACTGGGGCACCCTGCTCTCGTCGGTCGAGATGCTGAAGAGCGGAACGACCACCTTCGCCGACATGTACTACTTCCGTGACGACATGGCCCAGGCCACGATCGACGCCGGGATCCGTGCGGTGACCGGGCCGCATGTCATCGGCTTCCCCGCCCCCGACTTCGCCACTCCCACGGCCTCTCTCGCCGACGCGGCCGAATTCATGGAGCGCTACCGGGACCACCCCACCGTCGTCCCCGCGGTAGCCGCCCACGCGCTGTACACCACGCCCCTCGAATCGGTCGAGGCCGCCTTCCGCCTGGCCGAAGAGTACGACGCCCCCTTCCAGATCCACGCCGTCGAGGACCCCTCCGAGGACGTCACCGCGCGTGAACAGACCGGCATGGGGGTGGTCGAGGCGCTCGGTTCGATCGGCGCGCTCCGGCCCGGGACGGTGCTCGCCCACTCCATCTACCTGTCGGACGCGGACATCGAGCGCATCGCGGCGAGCGGAGCCGGGATCGCGCACAACCCGCAGAGCAACATGAAGTTGGGAGTCGCACGGGCGGCCCCGGTGGCGAAGGCGCTGGCGGCGGGGATTCCGGTGGGGATCGGGACGGACGGGCCCGCCAGCAACAACGACCTCGACATGTTCGACGAGATGGACGCCGCGGCGAAGGTGCAGAAGTTCATGCTGGGCGACCCGGCTGCGCTACCGGCGGAGACGGTGTTCCGAATGGCCACAATGGGCGGGGCCCGTGTGCTGAACCTCCAGGAAGAGATCGGGTCGCTGGAGCCGGGCAAGCGGGCGGACATCGTGCTGGTGGATGTGCGGCGTCCGGGGCTCACGCCGCTGTACAGCGTCTATTCGCACCTGGTGTACGCGGCGCGCGGCAGCGACGTGACCACCGTGATCGTGAACGGGCGGGTGGTGGTCCGCGACCGCGAGATCCTCACGGTGGACGAGAATGAGGTCATGGAGCGGGCACGGGGGTTCGGGGACCGGGTGCGGGAGGTGATGGAGGAGGTGGCGGGGGGGAGGGGGGGCGGTTGAGGGGGGAGTTTCATTCCCGGTTCTCCGCGACCAGAGGATCCGGTGCTCACGCTGACGCCGGGCCGATTATGTAAACTATGATTGACAAATTGTAAATCACAGTTGTCATTTCTTACATTTCACCCGAAGGACACGGGGGTCGGACGACGCTCTGCCACCACAGGTCCGAGTCGTTGGCGGGCCAGGGTTCCAGACTCAGTACGAAGATTGTCGTTGACATTGCCGCTCCCGCCCCCCTATCGTATGTCATGATCATTTACGAGAATTTTCGTGATTCGGTTCCGGGGAACGCGCTCATTGCCGCACCGGGTGGGCAGACGGCGGAGGGAAGACTGATCGTGCGTGTTTGGAAGCATGAGGGCTGCACGAGAATCGCCCCGATGCAACGTGTGAGGGATCGTCGATGATCAACTGGATGGTGTACGCGGTGCTGGTCGGAGTACTGATCGCGGCCGGTGCACTCGCTCTCGATCGGCTCATGTCGTCGACCGGTCGCCCGCGCAGGTTCGTGTGGCTGGTGGCGCTGGCGCTCGCGGTTGCGGTGCCGGTTGCGGGTGGCCTGAGAGAGTCGCCGGAGCTTCCGGTGGACTCCGAGGTCGTGGCCACGGAGTCAATCTCACGATCGACCATCGTGACCAAGAGGGAACAGGGCCTCATCCCGCCGCTGTCCCAGTCGGCCAGCCAGACGGCGGCGCGTACCGCGACCCTTGCCTGGGCCGCGGGATCCGTAGCGGCATTGGCTGCGGTCTTTGCTGTTCTCTGTTTCGTCACGCGGGCGCGCCGCCGCTGGAAACGCAACCGGATCGACGGCACGGAAGTCTATGTGTCCGACCGGTTCGGACCCGCGCTGGTCGGCATCCTGACGCCGAAGGTCGTAGTTCCCGCGTGGGTCCTGGAACTGGACCCGGCCGCCAGGGCGACCATCCTGCGCCACGAGCAGGAGCATGCCCGGGCATACGACCACCTCGCCCTTCTCTCCGCCGGCCTCGTGGCAGCCCTGTTCCCCTGGAGCCCGGCGATCTGGTGGATGTGCCGGCGGCTGCGCGCCGCCGTTGAAATGGACTGTGACCAGCGGGTCATCGCTGGCGGGATCGGTGCCGCCGACTACGGCGCCGTGCTCCTGCAGGCGGGGTCCCGCCCGCAAGGCCGCTGGGGACTCGCCCCGGCAATGGGCCGACCTAGGAGTTTGCTGGAACGGAGGTTGAGAACCATGAGCGAGAAGAGAAGAAAACTGTACGCGCCACATGGCGGTCTGCTGGCAGCCGCGGCACTGGTCGCCCTTGGCGTCGCCTGTGACGTCACCTCCCCGACAAACCTGGAGGAAGCGATCAGGGAGGTGGTGACCGACGGTCAGGCGAACGGGGACATCCAGGACGACGCTCGTCTCGCCGAGCAGTGGTACGATCGCATCTCCCGTGCCTTCCGGAGCAAGGCGCCAACGGGGACTCCAGCCCCGATCGTGTTCGTGGACGGGTGGCGCGTATCGAGTTCCGGGGAAGCGCCGGACCGGACCGACTTCGGGCGCGGCGGCCCATCGGTGTCGCCCGTCCCCATGGACTTCAAGCGTGTCCAGGTCCTCATGGACTCGGCGGCACGAGAGGCCATCGGCGAAGAGGCACCGGGCGGCGTACTCCGGATCTTCACTTCCGAGGACGGTGGCCTGACGCTCGAGGAAGTGGTGGCCGCTGTCGAATCCGTAAGCGGGATGCCGGGGATCCTGAAGTGGTCCTACGCCGCGGGACCGGCAAGGGCCAGGACCATTCATGCCACCGGGCGCCCCGTCAGGGAATAGGACTTGGGTGTGGGAACGACCGAATGCGCGGAGATCATCAGGAAAGGAAGAGAAAGCGGATGACCGGCAAGCGAGAGAAGCGTGAACCGAAGGGCTTCACCGACCGGGAGCTCGACATCATGAGCGTGCTGTGGCGCGAGGGGTCGGGCACCGTGACCGAGGTCCGCGAGGCGCTCGGCGAGGAGGTCGGCTACACCACAGTCCTCAAGATGCTGCAGATCCTCGAGGAGAAGGGCGCGGTGAGCCATGAACAGGAGGGACGCGCCTACCGCTATTTCCCGCTGGTGGAGTCGGTGCGGGCGGGCGGACGCGCTCTCTCGCGGATCGTCAACAAGATCTTTCACGGCTCGGCCGAGCGCCTGCTGGCCACCCTGGTGGAGGACCGGGAGTTCACCGCGGAAGAGATCGAGCGGATGCGATCGATTCTCGACCGTGCAGAGCGCAGGAGGGATGAAGGATGATCGCGTGGATGGTGTACGCCGCCCTGGTCGGAGGGATCATCGCGGTGGGCGGCCTGGCGATGGAAAAGCTGGCGGCAGCGTTGGGCCGGCCCCGCCGGATCGCGTGGCTGGCGGCGTTGACGCTGGCGGTCGCAGTCCCGCTGGCGGGGGGATGGGGAAGCCCGGCGGCGACGCCCGTCGTTGAGACCGTTGCCCCCGAACCGGCGCCGATCAGCGGAGCGGTCGTCGGAGACATCTGGAGTGCGATCCCCACCCTGCCGGTTCCGCAGGGCGTGGCAAACGGCAGGATCGCCTTGCTGGCGTGGGGAGCCGGCTCCCTGGCGTCCCTGGCCGTTCTGGCCGGCGTGCTGGTGCTCGTCGCGCGGGGGCGGCGGCGTTGGGAGCAAAGGTGGGTGCACGGAACCGATGTCTACGTTTCGCGCCGCTTCGGCCCAGCCCTGGTCGGCGTCGCCCGACCCGAGGTGGTGATCCCGGCGTGGGTGCTGGAGCTGGAGCCGGGCGCCCGGGACGCGATCATCCGGCATGAGACCGAGCATGCACGCGCTCGTGACCACCTCGTCCTGCTCTACGGAGGCCTTGTAGCGGCTGCCTTCCCGTGGAGCCCGGGGATCTGGTGGATGTACCGGCGGCTCCGCGCCGCAGTGGAACTGGACTGTGATCAGCGGGTCCTGGCGTCCGGGATAGGCGTTGCCGACTACGGCGATGTCCTCCTGCGCGCGGGGTCCCGTTCCCGTGGCCGCTGGGGATTCGCCCCGGCCATGGGTCGACCCGAAAGTCTACTTGAACGGAGGTTGAAGACGATGAGTAAGAAGCGAAAGAAACTGAGTGGGGGCTACGGGGCGCTGCTCGTGGCGGTGGCGGTGGGGGCGGTGGTGGCCGCGTGCGATACCCCGGTGCCGACGGAGGTCAGGGAGGCGTTCGAGGAGGTGATGGCGGAAGAGGTCGAACGGGGTGCCGATGCGCAGCAGGAGGACTGGGTCGTGAGGTTCCTGCAGGCCGAGGCGTTCGGCTCGCAACCGCCGCTCCTGTACGTGGATGGAGTCAGGATCCGGAAGACGGAAGACCTGCCCGAGTCGGCGCGGGGGTGGTTCGAGAACCCGGACGTGGACGCCGGAGTCGGCGGGAGTTGTTGCTACTTCGGCGGGGCTACAAATATTTCGCGCATCGAGATCCTGAAGGGACCGGCGGCCAGGCTGCACTACGGCGAAGTGGCGGCTCGCGGGGTGATCCAGGTCTTCACGGAGGATGGGGAGCCCGTGCCCGAGATGATCGTGGTGCCGCCCGGGCCCGACGTGATCCTCGGCCCCGTCGAGGCGAGTGTCTCACCCGAAGGGGACTTCGTGGTAACGGGACAGGCGATCATGGTGGAACCCGAAGCCGAGCTCATCGATGTGGAAACCGTCATGGGTATCGTCGTGACGGGAGCGGCGAACTCGACGAACCGGTTTAGGGAACTGGTTATCCGAAAACGTCGGGATGGGACCACCGGGGCGGAACCGGTCATCTATGTCGACGGCATCCGCCTGGATGGGGGTTTTTCGAGCCTGAATGAGCTGCTCCCCACGCTGAGCCCCGAGCACATCGACCGCGTAGAGGTGATCAAGGGCGAGGCCGCGCGGGAAGAATACGGTGAAGAGGGAGTCGACGGGGTCATCCTGGTCTTCACGAAGAAGAAGGAGTCTTCGGACAAGCCATCGACCGGCCGCTCCAGGTAGCAACGAAGAGGACGGACCCATGCTCGCCTGGATGTCCTACGCGGCCCTTACCGGAGGCATCGTCGCGGCCGCCGCACTGGCCCTCGAACGGCTGGCAGCGGCTGCGGGACGACCCCGCCGCACCGCCTGGCTGGCAGCGCTGACCCTCACGGTCCTGATTCCGCTTACGGGCGGCATCCGCAGGCCGAAGGCACCCGAGGTGGTGACCGCCGGCGAGGTGCCCGAGATCACCGTACCCGTGCCGAAACCAGGCTGGGCCATCGTCCCGCAACTGCCCCTCCCCGCCAGCCGCGATACGACCAGGACCGCCAACGTTGCGTGGGCGGCCGGATCCGCGGCCACCCTGACCGCGCTGGCGGCCCTGCTGATGGTGGTGGCCCGCGCGCGGCGCCGCTGGCCCCGCCAGCGGGTCGACGGCACCGAGGTCCACGTCTCGCGCCGCTTCGGCCCCGCTCTGGTCGGCGTCACCAAGCCCGACATCGTGCTCCCCAGGTGGGTGCTCGGACTCGACCCGGCCGCCCGGTCCGCGATCGTTCGCCACGAGGCCGAACACGCCCGCGCCCGCGACCACCTCGCCCTGCTGTATGCCGGGCTCGTGTTGGCGGCATTCCCCTGGAGCCCGGCGATCTGGTGGATGTGCAGGCGGTTGCGCGCCGCCGTGGAAATCGACTGCGATCAGCGGGTCATCGCGTCGGGGATTGGCGTAACCGACTACGGCGCCGTCCTTCTGGAGGCGGGATCGCGGTCTCATGCCCGCTGGGGACTCGCCCTGGCAATGGGTCAACCCAAAAGTCTGCTTGAACGGAGGTTGAAGACGATGAGCGAGGGACAGGTGAAGTTGAGGAGGAGCCAGACCGCGCTGTTGGCGGGCGTGGTACTCGTCGCGCTGGCGGTCGCGTGCGACGCGCCCGCACCCACGCAGGTCGAGGAGGCCTTGAATGGAGCGGCGGCGGAGGCGCAATCAGTCGAGGACGCCGACAACGGCAGCGGGGACCCCGGCATCGCCGGAATCTTCTGGGAGGAGCCTCCCGTCGTGGAGTGGGATCGCCTGCGGTTGTACCCGTGGGCCACCGTCACCTACCAGAACGAGACACCCGTGGTATTCGCGAACAAGCTGATGGCGCTGGACCTCCCTCCCGGGGTACGCGAATACGATCCCGAACTCCGGGCCGAGACCATCGAAGTCAGAGCCGACCGGATACGGGTAGAAGGGAATCGGCTGATCGCGAGGGGCGGCCGTGTCAAGATCGCCAGTGCGGAGCAGGACGACGAACCGAGGGATCTGGTGTTGCTGAGGGTCACCGGGGGGAGTCAACAGGACGGCATTTGGTCCGGTAGGCTTTACCTGTTCAACCGGCTCGGGATCACGGTCCCAAGCTCGGAGCCCGGGCTGATCGAGGACCTGCAGGCTCGCTGGGAGTCCTAACAGGTCGCGCCTTGCCGGCCCGGCAGTCGGTCGTGGATTCGCATCTGCTCATGAACATTGAACTTACGGGATTGGCC
>JAPPGM010000035.1:0-2693 GCA_028874995.1 Gemmatimonadota bacterium
CACCCGCGAGCCCTCGACCAGGACGCCGATCTCGCCGTCCGTACCGGCCGCCAGCCAGTGCTCGGTGTCGAGCACGGTGCGGAGGATCGCGCCGGGAACGCCTTCGGGCGATTCGTCCTCGGGGGAGATCGCGTCAAGGTACTCGATGGGCTGGTCGGGGGTACCGGGATCAGGTGGATCGTCGCCTTCGGCCCTGCCTCCCCGGCGCTCCGTCGTGGTGGCCAGCAGCCCGGCCCGGGACACCCAGCGTGAGGACTCGGCCATGGTGATCATGGTGCCGCCGTCCCGCATCCATGCCTCCAGTCGGTCCGTCAAGCCCCCGCCCGCGGCGCCGCCGTAGTTGCCGGACGGAAAGACGATCACGTCGAAGTCGGCCAGCCGCGCGCGTCCCAGGCTGGATGCCCTCACCAGGGTGGTGCGCTGACCGTAGCGCCGCTCGAGTACGTACCGCGCCCACCCCACCGAGTAGCTCTGGCCGGGTGTGTCGTAAACCAGCATCACGCGCGGCTCGGTGAGCGCGCGCACCCGATTGCTCCCCAGCGACATGCCCTCGCGCACGTATGCGTCGTCGATCGGCACGACCTCGGCGCGGTGGCGCCCCGCGATGCCGGCCAATGTGCGGCGCAGCTCCGGTCCGTTCTCGGCCACGCGCACGATCCCGGTGCCGACCCCGTACCGACGGCCGTCCAGCGTGAACTCGGCGCCAGCCGCGCGCACCCGCACCCCCTCGCGTAGCGCCTCGGCCACCGCCGCCGCCCCGTTCGTCCCCCACGGGATCAAGTAGCCCACCACCGCCTCGGGCACCTCGGCAACGGGCTCCGCACCGCCACCCGCCTCCCCGTCCCCGTCCACCTCCACCTCGGTCGCCCGGAGCCCGGCGCCCCAGCCCGCCACGGGCTCGCCCCTCGCCCCCGTTGCGGATGACTCGATCGCCTCCACGTCCCAAAGCAGCGACTGGCTCCACGCGGTCAGGTCGTAGATCTCGTCGGACTGGCGGTTCGCGCGGCGCTCGATCTGCCGCTGCACGAAATCGTCGGGCATCGGCACGTGCGGGTCCAACAGGTTGTGGATCAAGCCGTTCAGCGGCTGGTCCAGCGGCACGATGAAGCTCGCCTCGGCAGCGAGCGTGCGGCCGTCGACGGCGACCGGCCCGGAGGCGCGATGCACCTCGACCCCGTTCTCCACCAGCATCATCGCCAAGCGCTCCGCCATGCCGGGATCGTGCGCGGAGTGGAGCACGATCTCCGCCGGGCCGCTCCGCCCCGCCTCCACGCCGTCGCGCCGGAAGGCGTGGTAGTCGCGCAGGATGCGTTCCCGGTTCCGGGCTGCCGTGAGCGCCGTCTCGATCGCGGCGGTGAACTGGTGGAGCACCCCGTCGGCGTAGGTGAGCAGGTCGCCATCGTCGCGCCGCAGCCGGAGCCCCCGGGCGCTGGCCTGCTCGAAGGTCATCCCGAGCGCGCCCTGCCCCATGGGCCACATGTCCACGTAGCCGGGGTAGAACAGGTCGAAGATCTCGCGATTGAAGTAGGCGATGCCGCGCTCGTCGAACCTGGCCGCGATGGCCGACCCGATCACGTCCATCAGCGCGATCTGCCGCTCGCCGTACCACGGGTTGGCTGGGGGGGCGGTGGGCGGAAAGAAGTAGGTGGAGTTGCCGCCCATCTCGTGAAGGTCCGCGACCACCTGCGGCCGGTACTCGAGGAGCAGGTCGACCTTGCCCCTGGTCTCCGGCTGGCTCTGGATGAACATGTCGCGGTTGAGGTCGAACAGGTAATGGTTCGTGCGTCCGCCGGGCCACGGCTCGTCGTGCTCGGCGGAGACCGCGGCCTCGTCCGGCCATCTTGCCTGCGCGATCCGGTTCTGATAGACAAAGCGATTCCGCCCGTCGGGGTTCTCGAGCGGATCGATCAGGACCAGCGATTCGGACAGGATCAGCTCGACATCGGGATCCCCGGCCGCCGCCAGCAGGTGGTACGCCTCGGCCATGGCCGCGCCGCTCCCGCTGATCTCGTTGCCGTGGATCGAATGCATGAGCGCGGTCACGACCGGCAGCTCCGCGATCAGGGCCTCGGCCTCGCCGGCGGAGAGGCCGCGCGGATCGCTCAGGCGGGCCAGCCCGGCCTTGACCTCGTCCAGGCGCGCCATACGCTCCGCCGATCCGATCACCAGAGCGACCAGGGGTCGGCCCTCCCAGCTCGTGGCGTAGCGCACCAGGTGCGTGCGCGCGGGAGCCGCTTCGGCCAGCGCTTCGATGTAGCGGATCACATCGGCGGGCGGCGTGATCACCTCGCCGAAGTCGTGGCCCGCCACCTGCTCCAGCGTGGGGATGTCGGGATCGTAGCGGGTGCCGGGGGCCGGATCGGGGGTCTGGACGGGCGTGTGGACTGCCGCGGCGAGGGCGAGGGCGGTGATCAAGGGGGTGGCTCCTTTGGGGGGGTGGGGGCGGGGGCAAGCGGATGTGGGGTATTCAATGTAGACGTCGCGAATGTGTCCGTCGCGGTCGACGAGCGCAGTGGGCTCGCGGCCGACGCGTACGGGGAGTCGAGCAGGCGTTGATGTTCCGATGACCGAGGTGCCATAGATTGAACTGAGCGGAGAAATCGGCTCAGCTGGACTCCGTGGCGCTACGCCACCCCACCGGAGGCACCCGAAGTGAGCATCTCGGTCATACGCGGGACCAATGACAAGCCCGT
>JAPPGM010000035.1:2709-3211 GCA_028874995.1 Gemmatimonadota bacterium
CGAGCGGGGCTTGGTCGTCTTCGACCTGATCGAGGGAAGCGACCTCGGTGACTTCCGGACCCGTCAGGACGAGGCCGCCAATCTTCTCGACGCCAAGCTGCGAACGGAGCCGGGCCTCACGCGGCGACGGGATCTCCGTGTTCCGATCCACACAGTGTCGTTCGCTCCCGCGGCGGGGCGGGAGACGCTGGAAGCGGACGATCAGGACTACGCGCTGGCTGACTCGGAGCGCCTCACGGAGGTGGTCCGCCGGATGGTATGGCGCGACGCCGACAACCAAGCGTTTGATCTGGCCCTTTCGACACTGGAGCACATCCGTACGATCCGGAGAAAGGGAGGCGGCAAACGACCGGCTGGCTCTCAACCCGACAGCCGAGGAGCCAAGCTGCGAAGCCTGGAGGATCCGGTCGCCACGCTGGACAGGATGCAGAGCCGCGCCGTCATCGAAACGATCGACGGGGTGCAGCGGATCCGGGGACTGGCCGGATCGGGCAAGACGATC
>JAPPGM010000033.1:0-15238 GCA_028874995.1 Gemmatimonadota bacterium
CCTCAGTCCCTCCCCCTCAGGCCTCTGGCTGGCCTGTGTGAGAAATGCGGGATAGATCCGGGTTTCTTCTTCCGCGTCGCGTAGGCGAACTGCTCGATCTCCTGCAGGGCGTACTCCCACTCCGCCACGGGTGAGATGAGGGAGGCCAGCGTGGTCGTCCCCAGGTCCCGGTGCAACGACGACGCGGCCTCGGCCGGAGTGGCCGACACTCCGTTCAGGGTGACCCAATCCACCTTCCGGCCCGTCGCCTTCGCGATCCGGCCAACCACCTCCAGGCACTCGGTGGCGAGCCAGCGGTAGCCGTTCGTGGACGCGAGGGTGGTGAATGCGCTCAGGCCGTGGAAGCGGTCGTCACCGTGTGGGGAGTCGCTGTGGAAATGCGAAAAGTCATCTTCCCAGCAGGCGGTCCAGCCCTCGATCAACCTGGTGAGCGACGGGGTCCCGCAGTCCTGCGCCCAGGACATCCGGCCGCCCGCGCGCATGTGAACAGCGAGCGAAACGAGGTGCAACAGCCTCGGATCGGCGTCGGTCTTCTCGGCCACACGCAGGAGGTGCTCCAGCCTTGCCTTGTGGTCCGGGCCGTGGTCGCGAACCAGCGTGAGCAGGGCCAGGGTGAACGGGCGACTTTCGGGAAAGACGTTGCGCTTGCGGGTTCCTGCCTTTTCCGACGCGATTGCGTCCTCGATGTACCGCACTGCCCCGGCGTCGTCACCTTGCAGGGTGGCGGCCATCGCGCGGGTGGCCGCAAGTCCGGTCCTGGCCGGCTTGGTTAGCGGCAGCTCACCGGGGAGGTTTTCGAAGACTGCAATGGCATCGTCCCGGCGCCCCTGCAGCAAACGGACGAACGCGACATCGGCGGCTCCACCGGGTGCGTCGGCCATGCGCTCGTGCCAGGCGGCGAGGAGGGGTTCGGGATCGGCGACCGAGGTCAGGGTCAGGTAGTCGACACTGCCGTCGAGCGCGTCGCTCAGGTATCGCGCGGGGAGCGTGGCCAGCAGCCCGCCGGCCCCCGGGGTCGCGAGCCACCACCATTCGTCGGGATCGATTTCCTCGAACTCCTGCTCGAGGCGCTGGAAGCGGCCCGCCACCACGTGGCAGCGCATCCGCATGGTGGCGATGAGGTGCGCCTCCGGATGCCAGCGGTCCCGGCGTTCGGTCCGAAACGCACGCTCGATCGTGGACAGCTTGTGCTGGCGAAAGGCCTCGATCGTGAGCCACGCCGCCCACGCCGAGCCGGCCTCGAGTTTGCCGCGGTCGGTGGTCTTGTGGACGATCCCGGCGGCAATGACCTCGTCGCATGAGACCTTGTAGCGGTATTGGGGTACGGGCCGTCCGTCGAGCTTGAACCCGGCATGCTTGAGGAATTGGCTCACCTGCAGCGGTGTACGGCGGCACGGATAGATGGTGCCGTAGGCCATCGCGACGATGCGGGCCGCGGGCTTGAGGGCGCGAAAAGGGGCGGACAGGTCGGTCGTCGGCGCAGGTCGGTTGCTCACCCCACCCCCCTTCCCGGGGTCCACGGCGCCCCCGCAGCCTCCATGTCCCGCTCCAGCGCGGCGAGTTCCTCGTCCAGCAGCGACCTCAGCGCGCCTGCCACCTCGTCAAACCCCTCCCACGCAATCGCGAGGCTCGCCCGCTGCGTCCCGGTGGGCTCCTGGCGCGTACCCCAGTGCCCCCCGGCCACCTGCCCGATGCGCCCCACGATCGAGGGCACGATCGGCTCGTTGAGACGGCGCGGTGCGGGGTCGCCCTGCAGTTCGGCCGCGAGGACGGCCAGGCGGCCCTCGATCTCTTCGAGCCGCTGGTAGAGTTCGGGGCCTGCCTTCGGGGTCTCGTCGAGGGCGGCGCGCATGTGGCGAAGGCGGTCGCGCGCCCGGGCGATCTCGGCGGCTGCGCCCCGGGCGAGGCGCTGCAGCTCGGCGGTCTCCGCGGCGAAGGCCATCGCGGCGGTGAAATCGGTGGACAGGTCGATGTTGGGCACGGGTTTGACGGTGAAGGGCCGCGGGTCGGCGACCTGTTCGACACCGGCCTCGGTGATCAGGGCCATCTCGACGGTGTAGTCGCCGGGAGGGGCGAGGGGGCCGCGTGAAGGACCCGCCCAGGGGGGCGTGAAGCCCGGGGGCGTGAGGTCGACGGGGTCGGGGGCGGGGCGGCGGAGGTCCCAGGTGATGCGATGGAGGCCGCGGGTCGCGGGGCCCATGACGCGCCGGACGGGGTTGCCGGCGGCGTCCCGTACGAGCATTGCGACGCGCGGGCCGCTCTCAAGCGTCTCGGCGGTGAGGCGGTCGTATCCGGGGAATCCGATGTCCTCGCCGCGCTCGGCGGCCGCCTTCTCCGCTTCGCGCCGCTCTTCGCGCATGGTCTGGGGCGGGTCCGCGAGCCAGTAGGTGAAGGTGGCGCCGAAGTCGGGGTTGGGCGCGACGAACGAGGTCGTGCCGAGCGTCGGCTGGCCGGGGGCCTGCAACGGGGCATTGGGGACGTACCACCAGGCGTCCCGCACGGGGAACAGAACGGCTCCTGCCGCAAGCGCACCGCCGGCCATATCTCGCAGGGGAGCGTAGTCATCGAGGACGTAGAAGCCACGGCCAAAGGTTGCCCCCACCAGATCACTGTCGCGGCGCTGGATCTCCAGGTCGCGGAACGAGATCGTGGGTGCGCCCGTGCCCAGCATGATCCAGTTGGTGCCTCCGTTCGGTGTGAAGTAGATGCCGTGCTCGGTGCCGAGGAATAGCAGATCGGGACGCACGTGGTCCTGCTCCACCGACCAGAGGATGATCCCGGCGGGCAGGTCGCCCGCGATCGAGCGCCAGGTGCGGCCGTGGTCGTTGCTCTCGAAGAGGTAGGGGGTGTAGTCGCCCTCCTTGTGGTTGTCGGCCACGACGAAGAGGGTCGCGGGGTCGTGTTGGGACGCCTTGACGTCGTTCATGAAGGCGCGCTCGGAGACGCCGGGGAGCGGGGCCGCCCGGCGCCAGGTCGCGCCGCCATCCTCGGACACCTGGACCAGGCCGTCGTCGGTGCCGGCGATCAGGATGTCCTCGTCCAGCGGCGATTCGGAGATGGCCGAAATGGTGGAGTACACGGACATCGCGGTGTTGCCGTACAGGGCGTCCACGCTGCGCACCCGCCCGGCCATCGGCAGTTCGTAGCGGTTGTCGTTGCGGGTCAGGTCGCCGCTGACGGCCCGCCACGAGTTGCCGCGCTCGTCGCTTCGCCACAGGCGCTGTGAGGCGTAGTAGATCCGGCCCTCCGCGTGAGCGCTCACAATCACCGGGCTGTCCCAGTTCCAGCGCTCGGGCGGGTTGTCGGAGGTCGGTAGCGGACGGATATTTATCAACTCGTGGTTGACAAGATTGACCCGTTGCAGATTCCCTTGCTGGGACTGGATGAAGGCAATGGCGGGATCGGCCGGGTCGAAGGCCAGCGCGTAGCCGTCGGCGCCCAGCGGCGCGTACCAGTCGCGGTTGCGCACGCCCTCCATGTTGAGGGTGCGCGACGGCCCGTGGAGCGTCCCCAGGTCCTGCGCGCCGCCGAGGATGTTGTAGAAGGGCTCGCTGTTGTCGAGAGCGAGCTTGTAGAACTGCGAGATCGGCAGGTTGGGGAAGTGCCGCCACGTCGTGCCCTCGTCGAAGGTCTCGTAGAGGCCCGCGTCGGTGCCGGCAAGGATGTGGGCGCCGTTGGCGGGGTCGATCCAGAAGGCGTGGTTGTCGCTGTGCTTCTCGCGGCCGGTGCCGAGCTCGGTGAAGGTTGCGCCGCCGTCGCGGGTGACGTGCACGAAGACGTCCATCTGGTAGACCACGTCCACGTCGTGCGGTGACGCCTCGATCTCCTGGTAGTAGTGGGGACCGGTGCCGCCGGAAATGTAGGAATTGCGGTGCTCCCAGCTCTCGGCGCGGTCGGTGGAGCGGTAGAAACCGCGCTCGCCGGGGCCGGCCTCGATGGTGGCGTAGACCACATCGCGGTCTGCTGGCGAGACATCGATGCCGATCTTGCCCATATCGCCATTGGGCAGCCCGGTAGACACACGCCGCCATGTGCGCCCGCCGTCGGTGGACTTGTGAATGCCCGAGCCGGGACCGCCCGCCAGGAGCGCCCACACGCTACGCCGCCGCTCGTAGGTGGCCGCGTACATGATGTCGGGATCCACCGGATCGAACTCGACGTCGGTGACGCCGGTGTTCTCATCGACGGCGAGGACCGCTTCCCAGGTGTCGCCGCCGTCTTCGCTGCGGTAGAGGCCGCGCTCGCCGCCCGCCGACCAGAGTGGGCCCTCGGCCGCGACGAAGACCGTCTTCCCGTCGCGCGGATCGACCAGGATCTTGCCGATGTGCTCCGACGCCGCAAGACCCATGTGCTCCCAGCTGCGGCCGCCGTCCCGGCTCCGGTAGACCCCGTCGCCCCAGGCCACGTGCCTCCCGCTCACGTTTTCGCCGGTACCGACCCACACAATGTCCGGATCGGACGGGTCGATCGCGACATCGCCGATGGAGTAGGAGGGCTGGTCGTCGAAGATCGGGGTCCAGGTGATGCCCGCGTTCGTAGTCTTCCAGACGCCGCCGGAGCCTACCGCGATGTACCAGGTGGTGGGATCGCCGGGGTGCACGGCGATGTCGGCGATACGGCCGCCCATCAGGGCCGGGCCGATTCCGCGCAGCGCGAGACCTTGGGCGGCTTCGGCGATGAGGGCGGGGTCGGGTTGCTGGCCCCGGGAGGGAGAGGCAAGCGCGACGGCGGCGATCACCGCGGTCGCCAGCCACATGGTGGGCGGCCTTTGCGGGGTCGTGACGTTCACCGAGGTGGGGTTGAGGACTTCGCGCATCGTGCGGCCTTGAGTTGGATGGGGGATGTCGCGATGGGTACCTGGCCTGATCGTAGTGCCCAATGAATGGATCCCAGTCGGTCGCCGCAAGGATGTTAACAATATGGAAACATTTAGTACGAAAAATTGACCGGAACAGGGCGCAGTCTGCATCATTGGGTGGACCCACGCGGGATCGCGCCAACCGGCGACGGCTCCCTTGGCGGGCAGAGGTCGCCCAGTGGCGCCTGGTACCACACCAGCGGCACTCGCCCCCTTCATCGAACAGGTAACAGGAGATTGCAATGGCCCGGAACGCAAAGCGCGACGATTGCCGCACCGATCCTTGGGACGAGGCCACCGCCGGCATCCGCGCCGCCCGGCGCACACATGGAATACCCCTGCTCCCTCTCTCCCTGCTGCTGCTGGCCGCATCCCCCCACGCGGCCGCGGCCCAGGAGCTGCCCTCACCGCAGGACAACACCGCCCTCGAACTTCTCCGCGCCGAAGGCTTCGAAAACTCGCAGCTCATGGAGACCCTGAGCTGGCTGACCGACGTGAGCGGCGGCCGCCTCACCAATTCTCCCTCGATGCATGCATCGGCCGAGTGGATCGAGGGCCGCCTTGCGGACTGGGGGATCGAGCGGGTCTGGCGGGAGCCCTGGGGACCCTTCGGCCAAGGGTGGACGAACGACCGGGCATGGGCGCGGATCGCCGAGCCGCATCCGGCGATGATTCGCATGCACCTCGAGCCGTGGACGGGCGAAACCGATGGTGTCGTCCGGGGACCGGCCGTCATGGCCGCCGGCATCGCCACCGGTGACGATATCGAACAATACCGGGGGAAACTGCAGAACGCCTTCGTCCTGCTTTCGGAGCCTCCGGCAATCGAGCCTCCGGGCTTCGAGCCGCTGGCTGTCCGGCATTCCGCGGAAGAGCTCCTGCAATACTCGTGGCCAAGTCGCCCGGCTTCCCGGAATCCCGCTGCCGCCATTGCCCCTGAACGCCTGGCGGAGATCCTGGCGCGAAGGGCCGCGACCGACCGCCTTCGCGAGATCGGACTCGAGTTCTTTGCCGAAGAGGGCGCCGCCGCGGTCCTGGTCGTGGGCCGGGGGGCGCGCGGGGTCATCTTCCGCAACAACACCTACCGCGTTTACGGTCCCCGCAGGGTGGCGCCGCTGCCCGTACTCACCATCGCGAGCGAGGACTACGGCCGGATCACGAGAATGCTCGACAAGGACGTCCCGGTCGTGCTCGAGGCGGAGGTGGCGAATTCGTTGAACGGATCGCCGGACGACCCGTCGTACAACCTCCTCGCGGAGCTGCCGGGGTCCGACAAGGCCGACGAAGTCGTGATGCTGGGCGCGCACCTGGACGGATACGCCTACGCCACCAGCGCTACGGACAACGCCGCGAACGTCGCCGTCATGATGGAGGCCATGAGGATTCTCAAGGCGACCGGCGTCCCGCTCCGGCGCACCGTCCGCATGGCGCTCTGGACCGGCGAGGAACAGGGCTTGTACGGGTCGGAGGCGTATGTGCATGAGCATTTCATCGACAGCCTGACCAGCGAGCGGAAGCCGGACTTTGACCGTCTCGCCGCGTACTACAATCTCGACAACGGGGGCGGCGCGATCCGCGCTCCGATGGTGCCGTGGGATCTCCAACCGGACATGCAGGTCGACTCGACCTTCCGTGCGTGGACCAGGCGGCTCGCTCCCGAACTGGGCGTGGACATCGTGGCCGCACGGACCGGCGGAGGGAGCGACCACATGAGCTTCATGCTCCGTGGCCTGCCGGGGTTTCAGTTCCTGCAGGACTGGCTGGATTCTCCGGCGCTCACGCACCACAGCAACATGGACACCTACGAGCGCGTGGTCCCGGAGGACGTGCAGAAGAATGCGGTGATCGTGGCATCCTTCGTGATGCTCACCGCCAACCAGGACGCGCTGTTTCCAAGGATGATCACCATATTCGAAGAGTAGGGACGGACGGTCCGGCCGCTGACGCACGCTCCTTTGCCGCAGTCGCCGGAAGCCGCTGACACGATGCCGCCGCGGGATCGGACTTTAGGCCGCTCAGGCAATGTTGTCGGCGTCGGCGTACCATGCTCTATTGTCACTCTTCCCGTCTGATGGTCGCGATGTTCGCCACCGGCTGGTAATCTCGATTCAACATGTCCGACGCATCCGCTCAGAACGACGCCGACCGCGCGACGCCCTCGCCCGCCGTATGCGAGAACTGCGGTAGCGTGCGCCCGAGCCCGTTCTGTCCCCAGTGCGGGCAGAACGACCGCAACTACGCCCGCGGCCTCGCCACGGTGGTGTGGGAATTCGGCCGGGAGGCGTTCGAGATGGACTCGAGGTTCCTCCAGACGCTGAAGCTGCTGCTCTTCAAACCCGGCAGCCTGACGAATGAGTTCTCCCGCAACCGGCGCGCACGTTACATGTCGCCGATCAGGCTGTATCTCTTCACCAGCTTCCTTTTCGTGTTGGTGCTGTCGCTGGCGATGCCGGATTCATGGTCGGAGGATGCGATCCAGATGGGTGGCGATTCGGACGGGCTGCCCGAGGGCGTTGTCGTCTCGACCGGCGGCCCGCAGGAGTCACCGCCGGGTGATGGGGTGGTGGCGGGCGATGACGGGACCGGGACACCGCAGGCGGATGGCCGGGTGACGGACGACGACTCGGACGAGACAACGCCGGTGACCGGGCAGGAGCCGAGTGGCAACCTGGACATCTCCCTCGATGCGTCGGTGAGCGATGCACAGATCGAGGCCCTGCGGGCAGCGGTGGGACCGACTCAGCGCCGCAGGCTGGACGACATCCTGGGGCGTGTGGACGACGACGGCTTCAAGAGGCTGGCGCTGCTTATCGCCGGCTTGATGCCGACCGATGACCAGACAGGATCCGATTCCGTCGACCGGGGCGTCCGGGATTTCGTGACGAAGCCCGACTCGGGGCGTCTCACGCCTTCGGAGGAAACCGGGCGCGCTGCTTTCGGACCGGCCGGTCAGGAGGACCCGGACAGGCCGAACCTGTTCGTCAGAATGCTCCTTACCAGCATGATCGACTTTCTCCACGACCCCGAGGTCTTCGTGCAGCGTGCGGTGGGGAACATGCCGATTGCGATGTTCTTCCTGCTTCCGTTCCTGGCCCTTGCGCTCGGTTTCTGCTATGTCCGCAAGAAGCGGTACTTCGTCGAGCACCTGGTGTTCGGCATGCACAACCAGACCTTCACCTTCCTGTGTCTCGCCGCCGCGCTGGTCACGCCAACCGGACCGGTCGGGAGTTGGTTCCTGGCGTTCTTCGTCGTGATGCCCCAGCTGTACTACCTGATCGCCCTCCGCCGGTATTACCGGGACGGATGGATCCGGACCATCCTCAAGGGATCGATCGTCTGGTGGCTGTATATGATGATCCTGCTCCCGGGGTTCCTGTTCGTTCTCTTCCTGACGGCGTGAGGAGAGGGGCGTCATGAGGTGGTGGGGGCGCTGCGTCCTCTGCGTCGCTCTTGCCGGGGTCGGGTACGGGTGTGCGGAGCCTGCGTCGGCCCCGCGTCCGTTCGAGGTCGCCGAAGCCTCGATCCCCATGCTTCAGGCGGCGCTGGCGGAGAGTCGCACTACGTCGGCCGAGCTGGTGGACCTGTACCTGGCGCGGATCGCGGCGTACGACGATGCGGGTCCGGCCCTCAATGCGATCATCCGGTTGAATCCGCGTGCGAGGGAGCGGGCGGCGGCGCTGGACCGGGAGCAGGCCGATGGGATGGTGCGGGGGCCGCTGCACGGAATCCCGGTCCTCATGAAGGACAAGTCGCCTCGTCCCGCCGGCCCAACCGTAAGCATTGGGATAGCCTTGAATGTATACTGCACTATACATAATGGAAAGTAGTCATTACATTTTGGGAAACTCTGGCGGGAGCGTCCGAGGCCGGGTGCTTCGGTGCTCGCATCGCCGAACTTCCGGGACACGATACTCGGACTAGGGTTCCCGGCCCTCCCGAAGGAACCCCCCAAACACGCTCGGAAGAGGTTTCGGGCTCGAAAAGCCCCCACCGGTGTCGATGTCGACGGCTATCGCACCGAGCAGGTCCCGGACCGCCTTCTCCCCACGGCGCAACGAGTAGCGGTACAGCTTGCGGTAGCCCAACATGGACAGCCCGCCGAACGATGCTCCGCCGGCTAGGAAGCCCATTGCCGCCACACCCACTGCGAGGGCCCCGATCCCGATAGCGACGGCCGCGGCGCCGCCTGCAAAGGCGCCACCGACCCCGCCCAACGCCGCGCCGACCCCGGACATGATGCCTCCGACCCACATGTTCTTCCTCTGGCTATAGGTCAGGCTTGTCTGAACGGTCAACTCGGTCGCCCGGGGGCTGGTGTCCAGGCGCCGGAGGCTGAAGACCAGTTGCCTGATGTCCGCCCATAGCATCTCGTATGCGAACGACTGGTCGGCCGCGGTTGACGTGTACGAGTAGGCAGGAGCCTTGAAGACCAGCATGCCCCCGTCGACCGGATCGGCACCGTGATGATCGACGAGGCTCAGGCGATACGGATGCTCCGGGAGGACTCGTTGCATGGCTGCGTAGACCTCCTCGACCGGTGCGTGGAACACCCGGGAGACCTCCAGCGTGCGCGGCGGCTGGCCCAGGAAACGGGCCGCCATCGCAGATGGCTGCGCCTGTCCTCCTTCGACAAGGGCCCTGTTGCGGGATTCCACGAACGCATGTTCGAGGAACTCGGGCGAGATTCCGGCGTCTTCCGCGGCGGCCCGGACGTCCGCGAGGCGGTATCCTTCGGCTTCCGCCGTATCGGAGGGATGGTCCCGGGGAGCCAGTTGTCGCGAACGTTCTTCGAGGCGGCGCGCGGCATCGGCCTGCAGTTCGGCCGCGCGGCGCCAGAGAGCGCGTGCTTCCTCCTCGGAGATGCGGGTGTCGTCCTGGCTCATGGGCGGGGGATCGTGGCGAAGGATTGATTGCCGCGAGAACATACAACACGGTTGAGACGTGCGACCAGCGCTGTTGCGATGCCGTCGGCCACCTGCATCTTTCCGCTGAACGGCACCTGCGACAGGATCGTATTGTCCGTCGGCGCCGCTGATCCTGGCCGACCCCTCTTCCCGTCGAACATACCGGAGCAAGATCATCGTGACGACTTGTCGTAGGTTCCTGCAAAGCGTCGGCGTCGACGCCCGCCACCTCGCGCTGGCCGTTCCACTCGCGTCCCTGACCCCGCTCTTCACCGCCCCAGCTGCGCTCACCGCCCAACCCCCCGGCAGC
Organism: Gemmatimonadota bacterium; assembly: GCA_028874995.1. Taxonomy (GTDB): domain Bacteria; phylum Gemmatimonadota; class Gemmatimonadetes; order Longimicrobiales; family Gaopeijiaceae; genus Bin94. The sequence continues at coordinate 10,073 of JAPPGM010000033.1, forward strand.
GTCGCCGCCGCCCTCCAGTGGCGCTCCATCGGCCCCGCGATCGCCGGCGGCCGCATCAGCGATGTCGAGATCGTCCCCGGCACCCAGTCCCATATCTACCTGGGCGCCGTGTCGGGTGGCGTGTGGGTGAGCCGCAACCACGGCACCACCTGGACCCCGGTCTTCGACGACCAGCCCAACCTGTCCGTCGGCGACATTGCGCTGGCTCCATCGGATCCAACTCACGTGTGGGTTGGGACAGGCGAGCCCAACAACCGCAACAGCTCGCCGTGGGGACAGGGGGTCTACCACTCCGGAGACGGCGGCGAAACCTGGAGTCTGACCGGCCTGGAAGAGACCAGGCACATCGGCCGCATCGTCGTCCATCCCACCGATCCCAACACCGTCTGGGTCGCCGCCCTCGGCCACCTCTTCGGCCCCAACGAGGAGCGCGGCGTCTACCGCACCACCGACCGCGGCGCCACATGGGAAAAGGTCCTCCACATCGACGAAAACACCGGCGTCGTCGACCTCGCCATCGACCCCTCCGACCCGGCCACCCTCTACGCGGCCGCCTACCAGCGCCAGCGTCGCGCGTGGGGGTTCATTGGCGGCGGGCCCGGGAGCGGCATCTACAAGAGCACCGACGGCGGCGACAGCTGGCGCGAACTCACCGAAGGCCTGCCCGAGGGCGACAAGGGACGCATCGGTCTCGCCGTCTCGACCCGCAACCCCGCGCTCGTCATGGCGGTGGTCGAGGCCGAGGAGGGCGGGATCTTCAAGTCGACCGACCGCGGCGAGACGTGGACACGCGTCAACGAGCTTAACCAGCGTCCCATGTACTACAGCCAGCTGCGGCTCGATCCCAACGACGACGAGACCGTCTACCTGGTCGCGGGCTCGCTGCACCGCTCCACCGACGGCGGCAACACCTTCAACACCGTGGCGCGTGAGGTCATATACAACACCGGCGTGCACGTCGACCACCACGACCTCTGGATCGATCCCGCCAACTCCGGCCACATGATCCTGGGCAACGACGGCGGCCTCTACTCGACCTGGGACAACGGCGACAACTGGACCTTCATCTCCAACATCCCCATCGGGCAGTTCTACGACGTGGACCTGGACATGGCCGACCCGTACAATGTCTACGGGGGTCTGCAGGACAACAACTCGTACCGGGGCCCGAGCCGCACGGACCGCTACCACGGCATCCTCAACCGCGACTGGCAGGTGATCGACTACGGCGACGGCATGTATGTCGAGACCGACACGTCCGACCTGGGCATGGTCTACGTCACGTCGCAAAACGCGGGGATCATGCGGGTGGACCTGGCGACGGGGGACCGCAAGGCGCTCCGCCCCTTCCCGCGCGACACCGCCGACGAGTACCGCTTCGACTGGAAGTCCCCGATCCTCGTCTCTCCGCACGACAGCGACCGCGTCTACCTGGGCGGCAACCGCCTCTTCATCTCCGACGACCGGGGCGAGAGCTGGCACGCCACCGAAGACCTCACCCGGGCCGTCGACCAGGACAGCCTGCCGATCATGGGGATCCTTCCGGACTCGACGACCCTCTCGAAGCACGACGGCGCATCGGGCTATGGCGAAATCACGGCGGTTTCCGAATCGCCGGTCACCGCGGGCATCCTGTGGACCGGGGCGGATGACGGGACGGTGCAGGTGAGCCGCGACGGGGGCGAGACGTGGACGGATGTGACGGAGGGGATCGTGGGCGTGTGGGGCGGGCCACCCTTCCCGTACTACGTGAGCTGGGTCGAGGCGTCCCACCACGAGGCGGAGCGCGCGTACATCAGCCTTGACGGGCACTGGGACGATGACTACAAGCCGTACATCTTCGTGACCGAGAACCTCGGGGCGTCGTGGCGGTCGATTGGGGGCCGGCTGGGCAGTGCCACCGTCAACGTGATCCGGGAGTATCACGACAACTCCGATGTGCTGATCGCCGGGGCCGAAGACGGCGTTTTCGCGTCGACCAACCGCGGCGCCAGGTGGGGCCGCCTAGGCTCCGGCATGCCGGCCGTGCCGGTCGACGACATCGAGATCCACCCGCGCGACAACGACGTGGTTGCCGGAACGCACGGCCGGGGCATCTGGATCCTGGACGACATCGGCCTGATCACGCCGCGCCTGTATGTGGACGGTGCCGGGTGGGTGACGGTGGACGAGCCGATCTTCACCCCGCTCCGCCCCGTCACCCTCTTCCAGTACCGCACCGACGTGCCGTCTCAGGGGCAGGGGATCTACCAGGCCCCGAATCCCCCCTACGGCGCCCACTTCGACTATTGGCTTCCCCGCGCGGCCGAGGACGGCGCGCGGTTCACGGTTCGCGACGCGGACGGAGCCGTCGTCCGCACGCTCGAAGGCCCCGGCGCCCGTGGCCTCAACCGCGTCCACTGGGACCTGCGCCACGACCCGATCCCCCATGACACCGCCCGCTACGAAGTGCCAACCCTCGACGCGGGACCCGGCGGCCCCCTCGTGCTGCCGGGCCGGTTCGGCGTCATTCTCGAGGTGGGAGACGAACGGCGCTCACAGCGGCTCACCGTGCGCCCGGACGACCGGCTCGACATCTCCGCCGAGGAACGCCGCGCCCGCTACGACTTCACCATGGAGCTGCACGAACTGCAGCGCTTCGCCTACGAGCAGGGGGTGACGGCGTACGATGCACAGCGGGCCGCGGACGAGGGGGTCGACGCGCTGGCCGAGGTCGAAGGGGTGGATGCGGGGGATCTGGAGCGCGCCGAGGAGCTGGCCGCCGAGATCAAGGAGGTGGCCGACGATTGGCGCCGCGTCAACCGCGACATTCGCGGCTGGTGGCGGGGACTGCGCGGCCAGTTTGACGGTGGACCGTCCACGATGGGGTCGCTCACGGGGCCGTCGGACGACCAGCGTCGCCGTTTGGCAAGGATTTGGGAGGAGGCCAGGGTGGTGGAGGAGGACCTGCGTGAGGTGGTGGCGGGAGCGGTGACCGAGCTGAACGAGTTGCTGGACAGGGTGGGAGTGGGTCGCGGTTCATTGTGACCTGATTGTTACACAACCGTCGCGTTTCCGTGCGCCTGGGCCTCCGAAACTCAGGGATGCATGCAAGTGCGATCCCTTTCGGCAGGCGGTGCGGCAAGCGCAGTGCCGGGCCGTCCAGCGTAGTCCCGTTCCTGGCGGCGCCTCGCCGCGATGGTTGCAGTTCCCTGCAGCTTGCCGCCGCGCTCCGTCGCCTGCACAAGGCGGGGTTGCGGGGCGGGTTCGTTCTGGTGGTGCCGATGTCCGGTGACCCGGAATCGGGGGCGGCTCACAGGGACGTGGCATGGTGGAGCCAACTCTGTGACCGGATCAGGGAGCGAACCCGGCTGCGCGTCGCGCTCATGGATCTGCCGACAGGCGCCGGTATGGCGTCAGCCGTTGCGGATGAAGCGCCGGGACGGGCACAAGTGTTCGACGAAGTCACTCCGGGCGTGCGGTCGGCCCTGATCGAACTCTCGCGCGGAGTTTGCTCTTCTCACCCGCGCCTGCTCGCGGAAGCGCGTACGATGGGAGTGTCGGCGCTCCGGCCCCGTGAGCTGGAGGCCGCCCTTCGGAACGGGACCCTCTCCGCTCTGTTCGCGCACCCGGTCACGGTGACGTTGCCGATCTCGGCGTAGCGGACGACCCCGGGGAGGAATCCTCCCGCATTCAATCCGCTGCGTTCCACCAAGCATGTAATGCCGACATTACAAAATGTAATGTCCAGTTTACAGTGTGGACTGTTTGGGACTAATTCCCCCTCAATCCGACCGCGCCAGCTCCCACATCTGCACGTACTCCACCCGCAGTGATCCCGCCGCACGATGCGCCGGAGGGTGCCTTCGGGGCCATACGCCCTGATCTCATACCGGTCCGACGGGCTGACGATCGCCAGTCCGTCCCACGCCCCCCAGACCACCGTTTGCTGAAACGGAGGGTCGAGCATCCAGAAGCTGAACGGGGGAAAGACGGTCTCGTCCAGATAGTAGAACTCTTCGGCTCCGGGATGGCTGCCGATTTCGGCCCGTGGCACGCCGTCTCCCTCCAGGAGGAAGAACTCCATCTCGTTGCGCTGCATCCCGGTGGGCGGGTATCCCGACCACTTCGGTTCGCGGCTCACGAGGATCGAACCGTCGGGGAGCACCTCGCGGCAGCGCGTATTCGACCCGTCGCGTGCCAAGTTGATGGCATGCGGCGAGGGCAATGAGGGTTGTCGGTCGCGGGGTCGGTGTTCTGGTCATGGTCATGTTTCCGGACGGTGACCGCTTCAAAACCCGGGTAGGGCATCAGCGATTCGACCGGCCGAGCTCCCAGAGCTGCACATACTCCACATCCATCTCATCGGTGGTACGCCCCAGGATGTAGTCCTCGCCGATCTCGAAGATGCTCAATCCGGCCGGCGTCTCCACGAATCCCAGCGCACGCCCCTCCGGGTCGAAGACGGTCCACAGCATCCCCCCGTAGTCGGCGTCGGGAAGCTTGAACTCGGCGACCCACAGGTAGCCAAGCGCGTCGCCGCGGAGCCTGGAGTAGGCCGGGAAGCTCTCGACCAGCGGGACATCGGCGGCGACCGCCATTCTGGGTTCGCGGTCTTCCTCCGGGAGCCCCGCGAACCGGTTGCGAAAGGCCTCGTCCTGTTCGGCCTGTGTCGGGATCCTCGTCTCGTGGTCGCGGCGGACGATCCGGGCCAGCGATCCGTCGCCGCGGTATGCCTTGATCTCGTAGGTCTCGGTGTCGCCGATCGCAGCCAGATCTCCCCAAGCGGTGGTGGCAGTCGTCTTGCCGAAGGGATGCCACAGCGGAATGACGGCATAGTTCCCGTCATCCTGCTGGTAGAACGCGGAGTGGGTCTCGATGCCGAGGTAGCTGCCGAGCGATGCGCGGGTGGATCCCTCGGCGTCCATCAGCGCATAGGGGGATTCCCACCGGTGGAATCCCTGGGCGTAACCCCGGGGGGTCCGTGTGAGCAGAGTGCCGTCGGGCAACACGCGAAGGACCACGTGGGGCTCCGCATCGACCGGTTCGGCGTCCCCCGCCTCACCCGCGGCTGCCATCTCCCGCGTGAGAGCATCGGGTGGGCCGCGCAACGACATCGTCCGGCCGTGCGCGCCGGCCAGGTCGAAGATGGAGGCTCGGCCCTGCTGCGAATCCCCGGCGATCAGG
>JAPPGM010000033.1:15248-32005 GCA_028874995.1 Gemmatimonadota bacterium
GGGCCACGGTCGCACGGTGGAGAGGTCCCAGAACTCTCCGGGTCCATCGCCCTCGCCCGCCCAGGCACCGAGGTGGCTCCCGTCCGCGTCGAAGACCAGGAGTTCGTTGGAACCGGCGTTGGCGACCACGATCCTTCCGTCGGCGAGCCTCGTCGCGTCGCCGACCCGGTAGAGCTGGAAGGCGTCGGTGGCGTCGCGGGTGCCGATGGTGACCGCGGCCTCTTCTCCGACCACCCATCCCAGCCGGGAACCTAGTGCGGGTGCGCGGCTCCTGACGACCGGGATCCCGGCGCTGTCATGGATCTCGTACTGCAGCGCCGCTCCCGCCTCGGCGTCCGCCGCTCCCGTGTCGGCCCGCGGCTCACATGCGGCGACGGCCACGAGCGCAACGGCCGCCGACACTCCCGAAGTCCGGCTTCTCTTCATTCCGATTTCCTCCATGTGATTCGGACGCGCGGACGCCCGGAAATGCATCTCAGGAACGCGACCGGGCCAACGGCCACAGCTGCACGTATTCGACCCTCAACTCATCCCGCACCTTTCCCAGGATGTAGTCCTCGCCGATCTCATGGATCGTGAGGTCCGGCGGCGTCTCCACGAACCCCAACACCCTCCCTTCCGCGTCGAAGACGGTCCAAAGCGGCGCGTCCCGCTCCACGTCGGGCAGGTCGTATTCCCGCACCCAAAGGTGACCTGCCGCGTCGGTCATGATCCTGCCGAAGGCGGGGAAGTACTCGGGGACCGGCATGGATCGGAATTGCCGCCGGATCTGTTCGGCACTCATCCCCGGAGGGGAGTTATCCTCCATGAAGGCGAATACCTCCGCCTCGGTCGGCGCCCGCGGCTCATGGCCGCGCCGGACGATGCGGGCCAGCGTGCCGTCCATGGCGAAGGCCTTCAACTCGTAGCGCGTCGTGCTCGTGACGATCACGAGATCGCCCCAGGACACCACGGCCGGTTCTCCGCCGTAGGCCTGCGCCAACATCATCGGCTCCGGGCCCGTGTGAGTTATCGGGGAGCTCAGTTCTCCTCCTTCGCCATCTCTGACTTGCACGACGGTGGTGTTTCCGTCCCGGCCACCCGCAATGGCGAGGATCCCGCCGTCTCTTGTTGCTGACACCGGGAGCCACAGCAACATCGGCCCGGACATGTCGCGGGGGACGGGTCCACCCTCGTGGCCCGCTGGCGTCGTGTTCGGCGTGGCGGACGCGCGCGACTGGCGCAAACGGCGTGGATCCGCGCTCACCCGGGTGATGGTGCGCCCGTAGTTGCCATCGCCGTCGAAAACGGAAAGGCCGAGGCGCGGATCCATCCAGGCTACGATCGAGTCGCCCGGCCACGGCTCGACCCCCAGGAGACGAGCAAATTCTCCCGGCCCTTCGCCGGAGCCCCCCCGGTTTGCCAGGTGGTTGCCCCGGGAGTCGAAGAACCGGAGTTCGTTCGAGCCACTGTTCGCTATGACGACCCGGCCGTCGCGCATCCTTGTGGCATCGGAGACCCGGTACAGCATGTAGGGATCTTCGCCCTCCCGCCTGCCGATGGACACGGTCGGCTCCGCGCCGATCCGCCAGTCCAGCCGCGAGCCTTCGGGAGGACGGTCGTTCTCGACGATGCGGATGCCGCCGCTGTCGAGAGTCTCGCTGGCGATCGGGTTCTCGACTTTCGACGGGCCTTGATCAGCGCCTCCGCAACCCGACAATGCAAAGACCAACAGGCCCGCGCACCACACGGCGATGCAACCCCGCGCCCGCAGCCGCCTTCCCGCCGAAATTGATCTCTCTACTTCCCTCTCGCGATACACTCGATTTCCACCTTCGCCCCGAGCGCCAGCCCGCTCCCGGCCATGGCGGAGCGTGCGGGCGGTTCCATGCCCTCGAAGTATGTGACGTAGACCTCGTTCATGGCCGCGTAGTCGGCGATGTCGGCGAGGAAGACCGTGCATTTCACCAGGTCCTCGAAGCCGAGTCCCGCTGCCTCAAGGACGCGCCCGATATTGTCCATGGTTGCCCGCGTCTCGGGGCCGACGCCGCCTTCCACGACGCGCAGTTCGCCGGTGGGCGTGGTCCCGATGGCGCCGGAGAGAAAGACGAGATCGCCCACGCGGACGGCGGGGGTGAAGACCGGGAGACGGGCGACGCCTTCGGGGACGATGTGTTCGATGGGGGTGGGTTCGGCCATTGGATCGCCCTCCTGTTGTTGATTGTCGCCGGGTAAAGGGGGTGACTCGCAGGTGATGATCGTGACGAGTGCGGCGAGGGAAAGGGTGAGGCAGGCGCAACGGGGTGGGATGGTGGCCGGTCTTGAACGCGGGCGCTGCAATAGCGCAAACCGTCGCCCTTCGTCCCCCGGACCACCTCTTTCGCGCATGTGGCGACGCGGACCTGACCACAACTCTCTACCGCGCATACCGCACCTCCCCGCCCACGATCGTCACCTCCACGCGCGCATCGGCCAGCTCCGCGTCCGGCACGGTCAGGATGTCGCGGTCGATCACCACCACGTCACCCAGCTTCCCGACCTCGAGCGACCCCTTGTACGCCTCCTCGAAGGCCGCGAATGCGTTGTTGATCGTGTAGCTGCGGAGCGCCTCGGTGCGGGTCATGTTCTGCTCCGGGTAGAAGATGGATCCGTCGGCGGTCAGGCGCGTGACCGACGATCGGAAGCCGGCCAGCGGGCTGATGTCCTCGACGGGAACATCTGTTCCGTTGTTGATGGGGACGCCTGCGTCCATGAACGCGCGCCACACGTAGGTCCGCTTCTCGGCGCGATCGTCGCCCAGGCGGAGGGGGATCCAGGGCGCGTCGGAGGTGGCGTGGACGCCCTGCATGGAGGCGAGAATGCCCAGTTCGGCGAACCGGGGGATGTCGTCGGGGTGGACGTGCTGGGCGTGCTCGATGCGCCAGCGGAGATCGTCGGCGCCGCCCGCCGAGTCGAAGACTGCCTGGTAGATGTCGAGGACCTCGCGGTTGGCGCGGTCCCCGATCGCGTGCGTGTTGACCTGGTACCCGTGCTTGATCGCGACATGCGCGGTGCCGGTGATGTCCTCGACGGTCTCCAGCACGAGGCCGACCGACGACGGCATGTCCTCATACGGCTCCAGCAGCCAGGCCCCGTGCGAACCGAGCGCCCCGTCGATCTGACGCTTGATCGAGCGCACGGTCAGGTAGTCGTCGCCGTCGGACGGCATGTAGTAGTCGGCGAGGCGGGCGTCCATCTGCTCGTTGGACTGGCCGCGCACCATAACGTAGAGGCGGACCGCGAGCGCTCCCTCGTCTTCCAGTTGCTTGAGCCTGTCAATGGTTGAAAAGGACGCGCCGGCGTCCTGGAACGAGGTGACCCCCTTCGAGAGCGCTTCCTCGGCGGCGAGTTGGACCTCGCGGCGGAACTGGGCGTCGATCTCCTCCGCGGTGCGGCCGGATTGGGAGCGGGAGAAGGCGGCGGAGACGGGGCGTTGGGCGGTCTCGCGCAGCAGTCCGGTGAGCTTGCCGTGCTCGTCGCGCACGAGTTCGCCGCCGGGCGGGGGCTCGGAGTCGTCGTCGTAACCGCCAGCGGCCAGGGCGGCTGCGTTGGCGAAGGCCGCGTGCCCGGAGGCGTGCCCGAGGAGAACCGAGTTGTCGGGACTGACGGCGGAGAGCGAGGCATGTGTCGGGTTGCCCTCGATGGCGGGGTCCGGTGGCCGGTCCCACTTCTCCTGGTGCCAGCCGCGCCCGCGTATCCATTGTCCGGGCTCCGCCGTTGCGACCGCCTCGGCCACCATCTCCACGATGGCGTCCCAGTTGGCGGCCCCGTTGAGGTCCAGGATCGTCTTGCTGTTGCCGAGGCTCATGTAGTGGCCGTGTCCCTCGATGAATCCGGGCGCGGCGAAGCGGCCGTTCAGCTCGATGACTTCGGTTTCGTCGCCGATGTAGGCGTCCACCTCATCGTTGCTGCCGACCGCGACGATCCAGCCGCCAGTGATGGCGAGTGCTTCGGCCATGGTGTTGTCGGCGTCGACGGTCGCGACGACACCGCCGCGCAGCACGAGGTCGGCGGGGGAGGGAGCTTCGGCGCCGGGCTGCGAATCGCCGCAGGCGGCGAGGAGGATGATGCCGGCGGAGAGGGAGGTCGTGCGCACCAGCCGCCGGGCCGACAGTACGGAGTGTCTCATCGGTTTCAGTCTTCCTGTTGGTTGGGAAATGCCTCGATGCTCAGCGCCCAAATTGAGGGTTTGAGAGTTCCGTGGGCACTCCCTGCCGTCCGTGGATTGAGGCGCCCGGACACCACTGCTGAATGCCGGGGGGATGCACGGGCCTGCATGGGAGGATTACATGTAAACTCTGGTTTCCAGTTTGTAAAGCGCAATTCACATTTTCACGACCCGAAACCGGATCGCAACCAGTCCCCACCTACCCGGCCCGCCGAAACGCCCGCCACAGATCCAGCACCTCCCGCTCGCGCTCGGCCCCCACCCCCGCCCGCAGCGCCGCCTGCCGTTCCGCGGGCCGCGAGAAGTGATACTCCAGCGTCGCCGCCGTCGTGTCCGCCAGCGACCGGAAGGTCAGCCCTTTCTCCACCTCTGGCGTCAGGTCGAAGCGCGCGAACCCCTCGGCGCCGTCCCGCGCCGGCCGCCACACGGGCAGCTCCCGGTACGGCCGCAGCCCCGCATTGATCAGGAAGTCCGTGTCGACCCAGGTGAAGGTCGCCTCGGCGGTGGTCACCGCGCGGATACCGTAAAGCAGCTCCGCCATGGGACGCGGCGTGCGCGGCCCGACGACGTTGTACGTCCCCGATTCGCCCGCCTCGGCCATGTCGATCAGCCATTCGCCGAAATCGCGCACGTCGATGATCTGCACCGGGTCGCTGCCGTCCCCGGGCGCGAGGACCTCGCCGCCGCGATGGATTCGAACGGGCCAGTAGGTGAAGCGGTCGGTGGTGTCCCCCGGGCCGATGATCAGGCCGGGACGGAAGACGAGGGTGCGGTCCTCTCCGAATGTGTCGCGGGCGATCTGCTCGGACAGCGCCTTGCCGAGGCCGTAGGGAAGCCGTTCGGCACCGGGTTCGACCCCCGCGCGCTCATAAGTCCAGACGGGCGCGGCAATGGTCATGGGGACCCGGCTGGTGTCCGCGTAGACCGAACGCGTGGACACGAAGACGTAGCGTTCGCAGGTGTCCTTGAGGAGGTTCGCGCTCAGTTCCACCCAATGGGGCGCATTGGTCGCCGAGTTGTCCACCACGGCATCCCAGCTTCGCCCTTCCAGCGCCGAAAGGTCATTCGCGCGATCGCCGACCAGCTTCTCCACATCGGGGAAGAGGTGCGTGTTGGTGCGGCCCCGGTTGAAGAGGGTGACTTCGTGGCCGCGCGCGAGCGCGTACTCGACCTGGTGCGGACCGATGAAGCCAGTCCCGCCGAGGATCAGGATCTTGAGGGAGCGGGCGGGTGCGGGTGACGAGCAAGGGTGGTCAAGGCCGCCCGGTTGAGCGGTGATCGGAGAGGTGCCCGCCGCCTTGCCGGGCCCCGCCAGTCCCGCGGCCATGGCTCCGCCCACCACCGCCGTGGTCTTCAAGAAATCTCGCCGGCTCGCGTCCATCGTCTGTTGCCTCCGCCATTTGGATGTTCCGGCGCACCGTCTGCGCGCCGCCGGCGGAACACCTCGGCCGGAGCGCTACAGGTCGCGCTTGCGCATGCTCAGGAATGCGATCACGAGGAAAATGGCGCTATAGGCCAGAGCCGCAATGGCGAGCACCTCGACAGCGAGGAATTCCAGGGGTGGGAGGCCCCGCTCGGCGCGAGACGAGTTCACTGCGGCCAGCTGTTCGGGATAGTGCACCAAGGAGTTGCCGAGGTCTTGCGTGATGCTGAACGGAAAGTACTCACTTGCACCTCGCATCGTCTCGCCCATCCGCGAGACCAGCTCGGCGATTGCCTGTTCGACGAGGATATACAGGAACAGCACGCCCAGTGCCGGCCCTGCGGAGCGAATCATTGTCGAGAGCATCAACCCCGCACTACAGAAAAGCAGCAGATTCAGGATACAGCCGCCCACGTAGCTGAGATCGGTGGATCGGATGAACTCGGGCCCCCCTTCGCTCGGGCTGAACAGCGTGCCGACAACGCCGATGGCAACCACCGTCGCCGTAAAGAGCGCGATGAGTCCGACCAGCACAATGACCTTCCCCGCGTAGAGCCGCTCCTTGCTGAGCCCGTCGATCACGTTCTGCCTGCCGGTGCGCCAGGAGAACTCGGGTGCGAGGAGCAGAATCATCAGCACCGCAATGAAGAACGGTCCGGGGCCGGTCAATCCGGTCAGGATGTCCGGCCAACTCGCGGGCAGGGCGTAGGTGTTCTCTGGATACAGGCGCGCATAACGCACATTGTCTACCGTGGCTATTGCGTTGAGCGCCGCGAACAGGCCCACCGCCACCCAGAACGCCCGTCGTTTGACCGCCTTCAGCACCTCGATTCGAAGAAGCAGTCCCACGGTCCCGCTGCGAAGTCCGCCCGCGCGCGCCTGCCCCGAAGTCCCCCCGCCTGATGCCCCGCTCACGATGCGATCTCCGTCATCGGGTCGAAGTCCCCTCTGGTGAGGTCGATGAACACCTCCTCCAGGCTCGGGCGGTGGGGCGCCAGGTGCGACACGTGGATCCCCCGCCCGGCCAGGTAGCGGTTCACGGCGGCCAGGTCATCGCTGTGCAGCCCGACGACGACGCCACCCTCCTCGAAACGGCGCACCGACATCACCTCCGGACAGCCCTCCAGCGCGGCCGCCAGCGCGTCCTCGTCCCCGGCTCGCAGCAACGCCGACTTCCCCGCGCTCACCACCTCCGTCACCGTGCCCGACGCCACGATCCTTCCCTTGCGCACGATCGCCACGTGCGAGCACGTCCGCTCCACCTCCCACAGCAGATGGCTCGACAGGAAGATCGTCTTGCCCCGGTCGGCCAGAATCCGAATGATCTCTCGGATCTCGCGCATGCCCTGGGGGTCCAGTCCGTTGGCCGGTTCGTCCAGGATCACCAGCTCGGGGTCGTTGAGCATGGTGGCCGCCAGCGCCAACCGCTGCTTCATGCCGAGCGAATAGGTGCGGAAACGGTGTTTCGCGCGGTCCGCCAGGCCGACCAGTTCCAGACACTCCTCGATCCGCGCGCGCCCCACCCCCTTGATCGCGGCGGCGACGCGGAGGTTGTCGCGGCCGCTCATGTACGGATAGAAGTTGGGGGTCTCGAGCGTGGCACCGACGCGCGAGCGTGCGGCCAGGAGGCCCTTCGGGCCGGAGGCGCCAAAGAGCCGGAAGCCGCCGCCGGTCGGGTTGATGATGCCGACCAGCATGCCGATGGTGGTGGTCTTGCCGCTTCCGTTGGGGCCCAGGAAGCCGAAAACCTGACCTTCCTCGACAGAGAACGAGACCTGGTCCACCGCCAGGACGGACTTCGCGGCGCGCCGTCCGTAGCGCTTGGTGAGATCGTGCGTTTCGATGACGGGCATGGGAGCGATCCAGGGGCTTGAGTCGTATCCGGGGGACAGTGAAGGTACGAATGTCGGGGGGTGACAGGTACGGGCAACCGCGAGGGGGCACGCTAACGTCTTCTGTGTGGCAGCCCTCTACCAAGGTGGATTCCAGCGGTCCATGGGCCAGCCGCGCGAGCACCAGGCGCGGCAAGGTTCCGGGCCGGCATGGCGCCGGGTCTCCCGCGGAGAGATGGTGCGCCCCATTATCAGTCGGTGCCCCGACAACGGGTTCCACACGCATCAGGAAGGAAGAATACCGCCTTGACGGACCACCAACCCGAAACCCCGCAGCCCAACACCTTCTGGGCCGAGGGCCGCCGCCGCGGCGTCTTCCGGATGGGCGGACTCTACGTCGCCGCAGCCTTCGTGGTCCTGCAGCTGGGCGAGATCGTGCTGCCGGCCTTCAACGCGCCGGACTGGGCGCTGCAGACGCTGGTCGTCTTCGTCTTCCTGGGTCTCCCCGTCGCGCTCGCCTTTTCGTGGGTCTACGACTTGAGCCCCGAGGGCCTGAAGCGCACCCGCAGCCTGGTGCCGGTCGGGGACAGGTCGCTCGTCCCCGGGCTCGCGCTCCTCGGCGTGACCGCGGTCTCCGCGGCTCTGGGTGCCTGGTGGTTCAGCCGTACCGCAATGGGTCCTCCCGGCACCGGGGCCGACGCCCCTTCGCAATCTGCCGCCACCTTCGCCTCCACCGACCCCGCCGCCCCCATCACCGCCATCGCCGTGCTGCCGCTGGCCCACTTCGCCGAGGGCGACGACCTCTTCGCCCGCCAGCTCCACGACGAGATCATCACGCGCCTGAGCGAGCTGACCACCCTGCGCGTCGTGTCCCGCACCTCGGTCGAGCGCTACCGGACCACCGACATGCTGCTTCCCCAGATCGCCGCCGAACTCCGCGTGCAGGCGATCGTCACCGGCTCGGTCGCCATGACCGGCGAGAGCGACAGCGTGCGGATCTCGATCCAGCTTCTGCACGCGCCGGCCGATTCGCTGATGGCCTCGTACACGCACCAGCGCGAGATGAAGGACATTCTGCGGCTGCAGACGGAAGTCGCGGTCGACATCGCCGGCAAGGTGCAGGGGGAGCTGGGGACGGAAGATATCGCGGTCGAGCAGATCGCCCAGGTGGATCCGGAGGCGCACCGGGCGTTTCTGCGGGGACAGGAAGCGCTCGATCGCGGGACCCCCGAGGCGCGGCAGGCTGCGCTGGGGTGGTTCGACCAGGCCGTCGAACACGACTCGGAGTTTGCCCCGGCGCGCGCCTGGCGGGCCGGCGCCCGTCTGCTGGGTCTGTCGGACGGGGACTCGATCCCGGCCGGCATGATCGCGCGGATACAGGAGGACCTCAGGCAGGCAGAGGAGTTGGGCGGCGCCACGGACGAGATCGCGACCGCGATGGTGATCCTTGAAGACCATTTGGGAGAAGGTGTCGAGGGAGCACTCGAATCACTTCCGCCGGGGGTCAGGGAGGTGATCGCCGAGATCAGGACTTCCGTCGAAGCGGCCGACCCGATCCGTCGCCAGTACCTGCTCGACGCGACCCGTTTCGGACGCTCGCTCGGTCCGCAGTCCCCCCTTATGGTAGCCCGCCGCCTTGTGGAGACCGAGAGATATGACAGCGCGGAGGTGGTGTACCTGGAGATTCTGGAAGCAGATCCGTCGGTCGTTCCGGCCTGGGCGGGTCTGGAGGACCTGTATCTGCGGCAAAGTGATTATGCGGAGGCAATCGGGGTTCGCGAAGACTGGATCCTTGCGACACAGGGCGATTCGCCCGCCTCCCGTGCGGTCGTCGAGCAGCTGCGGACGGCCTACGTGCCGGATGACCCGGCGACCTATTGGCACTGGCGGCAGGAACACAGCTCGGATCGCCAGGCCCGCGGGGAGCGGGTATCGGAGGTGGAGTTGGCGATGGTCGCCATTGGGATGGGTGATACGGATGCCGCGCTGGATCATTTGCGGGCGGCGGTGGACCGGAGGGATCCGGCCCTGATGACGCTCAGAACCAACCCCGTCTGGGATCCCCTGCGAGACGAGTCGCGGTTCCGGGAGATCGTGCAACAGGCGCGGGAGCTGTGGCGGGGTGGAAGGGGGTCGGGCAGGGGGCCGGGGAGAGAGCGAGAGCGGGGGTCTGGTAGACCGCGCTGGCGTACGCCACCGAGCGGCGGCGCCGTCTCACCCGGCGGTGGCGGCCGCCCACCCGGTGGACCCCGACGTCCCCCGGGCGGCGGCGGTCGCCGAATCCGTGTCGCGTCGCACACGGCGTCCGGATCGTTCAGCACGCATCCCGTCTGTCCCGCGTGGCAGGCCAGGATTTCGTTCGATCCGGGCTCGCCAACGTGGTAGTGGTACCCTTCGGCATCCGTCTCGTGGCCGCGACAGGAGTCGAGGTCCCCGGGGACCGAGCCGTCCGGGTTCATGAGGCCGTGCAGGGGATAGCCGTCCAGCGCCAGGCCGATCACCGGCGCGTGTCCGCCCGCGTTCGGCTGCTCGCGCAGGCAGTCCGTAATGGCGTGGACATGGTATCCGGCGTTCAGGTTGACGTGCCCCCCGCAATCGTCCAGCGGGGCCAGCGTGTAGGCGGCCAGATCCCGTGCTGGCCGATCCCGGCCTCGCCAGTCATGTTTCCTTCTCCCCCGTGACCGTCAACGACCGGAAGAACTCCATGACCCGATTCAGCTCCGCCGCGCCCGCGTGGCTCCTCACCTGTCTTGCCGCCGCGTGCGAGAGTCCGGCCGAAGAGTCCGATTTCGTCCAAACCGACAGCGCCGGGATCACGATCCTGGAGAGCTTCCGGCCGGAGTGGGCGGAGGGAGAGGGATGGACGGTCGCGAGCGAGCCGGAGCTTGCCATCGGTGCGGGCCCGATGGGAGGTGACGACCCGAACCACCCTGCCTTCGGGTCCATACGGGACGTGAGCGTGCTCTCGAGCGGGAGTCTTATCGTCGGTGACGTTACCACATCCGAGGTGATGGTCTTCGATACCCTGGGGCTGCTCACCCACAAGTTCGGAGGGAAGGGCGACGGTCCTGGAGAACTCGAGGATTTCGGAGCGGTTCACCTCTGCGCGGGGGACACGATCATCGCGGCGGATGCCTATGCCTCCAATTTCTTTGATTCGGAAGGCCGCTTCATTCGGCGTCTGGCGACGGTCGACGGCGAAACCGGAATCCCCCTGAACGTCTTTCTCAGGTCCGCGGATTGCCGACGCTTCCTGGTCACGGACGATCGGTACCGGACCCCGGCTCCGGAGGGGCCTGAGCGACTGACGTACTGGGTCTTCACGTGGACGGACGACTCGTTCATGCGGCGCGACACGGTCGTGCGGGTGCCAGCCAGACACGTCTACCAATACGACATCTTCACGCGGTTCGTCCCGTGGACCGCGCACGTCTATCCGATCCGGCTGACGGGCGACGATCTGGTGTTCGGCTACTCCCAGCGAGCGGAGCTTCGTGTCGTCGCGGCGGCCGGAGACCCGAAGCGGATCCTGCGCTGGCACGCGGCGCCCGACCCGATCACGGCGGAGGAGAGGCGGCGGTGGAACGAGGAACAGCGGGTCGGCGAGAGCGGCCGTCTCGTACAGCTTGACGATTTTCCCTGGCTTCCGGAGCACAAGGCCTTCTTCGACAGGATGAAGGCCGACGACATGGGCAATCTCTGGGTGCGCGCTCTTCCCCCACCCGACCCATCACCCGAGCGATGGACCGTTCTCAGTGCCGCGGGACGATGGCTCGGCACGGTCCGGATGCCCGACGGGTTCGCGCTCAGCACGGTTGCGCGCGGGCGCGTCTACGGTATCCACCGCGATGAACTGGGTGTCCGCACCGTGCGGGTGCATCGGCTGGACCAGGGTGGGTGAGGGCTATCCGGACCGATCCAAACCCCAAAGCTGCACGTACTCAACACCCAGTTCGTCCGTCGTCTTTCCCAGGATGTAGTCGTCACCGATCTCGTAGATGACCAGTTCCGGGGGTGTTTCCACGAACCCCAGGGCGACTCCTTCCGGGTCGAACACTGTCCAGAGCGCGCGGTCCTCTTCCCCCGGAAGGTTGTATTCGCGAACCCAGAGGTATCCGAGCAGATCGACCTCGATTGCGGAGAAGGCGGGGAAGGATCCGGGGATGGTGAGGGCGTCCAGGGCGGCTTCAAACAGGCGGCCGGCGTCGGGTGGCCACTGCTCGGCGTAGCGCCTGTGAACGGCCAGGTAGCTGTCCAGATCAGCCTGCACCGGACTTCGGACGTCGTTTCCCCGCCGGACGATGCGGGCCAGCGACCCGTCTTGACGGTAAGCCCTGAGTTCATAGCGGTCCGTGGGCGCCACGACCACCAGTTCGCCCCAGGCCGACCACACCAGCGACTTCTGAAAGGGGGGTACCGGAATGAAGAATGCGGTGCCGTCCGTGCGGTGATCCTCCCAATGCCAGAAGTTCTCCGCACCCGGGTGGAGGCCGAGCGAGCCACGGCGAGACCCGTCTTCCGTTACGACGAAAAACTCCAGGCCGGCCTGGCGACTGAGGCCCTTCGCCTGGTCCAGGGCCGGAACCGGAGTCCAGTGGAGCGCCAGAATCCCTCGGTCGGGGAGCTGGGCCCTGACCCCGTCGTCCCCACGCAGTCAGATGGTCTCCGGCCTCGTCAAACACCAGCAGCTGGTGCGAGCCCCCGTTGGCGACCACGATTCGCCCATCACGCAGCTTGAGCGCATCGTCGACCCAATGTAGCTGGAAATCATCTCCGCCCTCGACGGACCCGATCGTGATGAGCGGCTCGGACCCGACCTGCCAGCCCAGGTGTGAATCGTCCGCTGGACGGGGATTCTCGACAATCAGGACTCCGGCGCTATCCTGGACTTGGATTCCGGCGGCTTCTGCGCCAACCGGAGTTTCGTTGCCCGGCGCGGCTTCGCAGCTGGCGGCTGTCAGGGCGAAGGTGAGTCGTGCGATGCGGAGCATCACATCCTGACCAACCTCTTCATCAACGCGGGCAGCGAGATCGCGACGATGTCTTCCCCCAGCGGGTACGAGTCGGTCCCGGGGTGAACGATGAAGCTCCGGGCCGCGCCGACGTCGGCAGTCGCGATGCGGAATCCCCTGGGCACACGGGGCGCGCTCGACCGTTTCACCTCGACAGACCACAGCTCCAGGTTCGGCAGGAGGAGGAGCAGATCGATCTCCGCTCCCGCGCGTGTCCTGTAGAAGAAGGCGTCTGTCCCTCGGGGCGCGGCTCCGATCAGGTTCTCGATCGTCCAGAATCGGCGCAGGGTCAAAGCGGGAGCCCTCAGCCCTGCCCGGGGCCGGTCACGGCTTCGAGTGCATCGAGGCCCGGAAGCTCGTGATAGGCCACGCGTCCGGCCAGGGACTCGAACTGGCGGAGCAGGGCACCGGACGCGGAACCGAGGAGGAGGAAGTGGCCGCTCCGGCGCCCGTCACGGCGACGCGCGTCGATCTGGCCCCGCAGGACGCCCAAGAGGTCCGACATGCGCTGGACCTCGTCGACGACTACGAGTCGGCTGCGGTGCAGATCCAGGTAGCGGCCGGGACTGTCGAGCCGGGCTGCGTCGGAGGGGTTTTCACCCCCGCCCCTCTCCCCGCCCTCACCGTGAACATCGCGTCACGACCCGGCCGCCTTCCCAGGCGCGGGGCGTAGAAGCGCGTCGCGAGGGCCTCCATAACCGGCGCGACGGCCCGTTCCTCGCACAGCGCCACGATGCACCCCCCGAACCCCGCCCCGGTCAGCCGCGCTCCCGCCGCTCCCGCCTCGAGCGCGATTCCGACCATCTCGTCCAGCTCGGCGGTGCTCACCTCGTAGTCGTCACGCAGACTCTCGTGTGATTGCACCATGAGGTCGCCGAAGCGGCCCAGGTCACTATTGCGCATGGCCTCTTCGGCGAGCGCGACCCGGCGGCCCTCCGTGACGACATGGCGGAAGCGGTGGAAGAGCACGGGGGCGAGGACTCGTCGGGCCCGTAGCAGCACACGACCAAGATCGTCATCGGCGACCAGGTCGCGGTAACTGGATGGTCGCGTCGCCCCGCTGCCGTCCGCGACCGCCTCTCGATCCCGACCTGCTGCCATCCCCACCGCCCCTCCACCCGCACCCCCCACCGCCTCCAACGCCCCGCGACACTCCCTTGCCCGCTCATTATACGCCTTCCGCGCCCCAGCCGACTTCTCGGCGCGCTTGAGCGACGACGCTACCACCCACCGCCACCCCTCCGGCACGGCCACCGGCGTCACCCGCAGCGGTTCGAACTCGATCCGCAGGGCATGCCTCTCCACCCCATGAAGGCACGCCGCCTGGTCCATCCCCCCGCCCTGCAGCCCGACGAAGCGCTCGGCGCGCGCCATCAACGCGGCGAGTTCGAGTCGCGAAATGGCTCTCCCGGGTCGGTACTCGCCGGCCGCGTCCTCGTCCGGCGCGGGTCCAACAGCCGCTGTCCGCACGCCACACTCTGTGCCGCCGTCCATCCCGTCCTCCACTCCCACCCCATTCGCCTTCAACAACGCCAGCGCACTCGCCACCACAAGCGCAGACGAGGACGACAGCCCCGACGCGATCGGCACGTCCCCGCTCACCGTACCCTCGATCCCGCGCTCCAACTCGACGCCACGCTCCAACAGCCCTCGCGCCGCCGCCCGCACGTAGTTCGACCAGTCCCCCTGGTCCGCCGCCTCAATGGGACGTTTCAGCTGAAACGCGAAGGGCGCAAACCGGGCCACGGGACTGTCCAGCCTCACCATTGCCTCGCCCGTCACTCTGAAATCCACGCGAATCGCGCGATCGATCGCAATCGGCAGCACCGGCAACCCGTTGTAGTCCGTATGCTCCCCGATCAGGTTGACGCGCCCGGGGGCCACCGCCCGCCAACTGCCACCAGCCGCCCGGTTCTCCACTAGTCCGTGGATAAAGCCGCCCGAGCACCGAGAGCGGCGAGGCACCGGGCTGGCAAGGCGCGACGAGGGGTGAATAGCACCGCGATTGGGCTGAGGAGCAACGCAGAGCGCAGCCTTGGGGTCACCAATTGTATACTGTACATGACATAATGTAAAGATATCTTTACATTGTTGAGAGGTGGGGCGAAGCGTCCAGGCCGGATGCATCGCCGCTCGAATGCCGGGGGGATTCTGTCCACGGGCTGCTAGTACGCGTAGACCCGAAAGTCCTCCACATCCAACTCGTCCCGCTGCACCAGAGCGATCCGATCGGCGCCCGCAGCGAGCACCTGGGCCCCCGAGGGAAGGTCCATCCGGCCGATCAGGCCCCCGTCCGGACCGACCACGAGCCATGTCCTGGTCTCGTCACCGGGGCGGGCGTACAGCGCGATCCAGACCATCTCGCCGGGACCCAGCACCGCCGTTTCGAAGGACGGGAATGTCTCGTTGTACGGCACATTCTCAACGGCCTCGACGAATTCCGGCGGCAGTCCGGCCGCCCCGGCAAGTTGCTCGGACCTCCATGCCGATGCATCGTCGGCGCTGACCACGCCGCCGCCACCGTCACCGTGGATGCGCCGTGTCCGCGTCCCATCCGCGCGGTAGACCGAGAGGTTCAACGACCCCGTCTCCCCGACAATGGCCCGATCTTCGAGGCCGAACGCCACCACGTCGCGGCCGAATCCGACATCGAAACGGGTCGAGATGCCTCCGGGGATGGTCTGGTAGCTCAACTCGGCGGCGGGCAGCAGGGCCAACGTGTCGGGATTGCCCTCGGGCTGCGGGAACATCAACAGCGGCGTCGTGTCCCTCCTGACTCCGTCGGCGTCGAAGTAGCGTGAATCCCCGACGATGGCCAGCGTCTCACCGTCAACCCCGCGCGCGAGTGGTTTCAGGTCGACGATTCTGCTCCCCGACCCGAACGACCACGACGTGACGAAGTCTCCCGAATCGGTGAACTCGTTCATGCGCCCCATGCGGGCGTCGTACACCAGAAAGCCGTCGAGGGCCTTGAACATGGCGGTGACTTCGGCGAATTCACCCGGACCCTCCCCAGGGCCTCCGGCGCGGGCGTCCAACGAACCGTCGGCGGCAAGCAGCAGTACCTCGCGCGCCCCCGAGTTGGCGAGCGCGGCGCGTCCACCCTCGATGAGAACGGCGGCCGTGACCCGAAAGAGCGGGATGTCGTTCTGGAGGGTGGAATACACGAGGGTAGGCGTCAGGTGCGGTGGCGACAGGTGCTCGATCCTGCCCAGCGCGACCGTCATGACCCCTCCCGCGTCGGTGACCTCAACCCCGGAGAATCCCCCGTCACCGCCGGTGCCGCCGTCCTGGCCGCACGAGGTCGTGGCCAGTGCGAGAGCGACGGAAAGGAGAGCCGACGGTCCTTTCGGTCGCCTCAATTGCGTGAAGTGCCGCATCATTGCTCGCCCTCCATTAGCTGATCCGCCGGAGCTTCGTCACTCCGCATTCCCTCACTCACCTCCCTCACCCCGAATACCCCAACCGCGGCAACACCCGGAACAGCCACATGCCCACCCCCCCCGACACTCCCAGCGCCACCGCCGCCGCCACCCACTCCCCATACAGCACATACCCCGTCCCGAACAGTGCCGCGTACACCACCACGCACCCGAGGAACCACGCCAGGAACGCCGCCGTGATCGACCCCGCGTCCGCGCTCCCCTCGCCCACATCCACCACGCGTCCCCACCCCTTGCCCATCGGACGAATCCTGTCATAGAACCGCTGCAGCGTCCTCGCGTCGGCCGGCGGCGTCACCAGCGTCACCGCGAGCCACCCCGCCGTGGTGATGCCCACCCCGATCAGCAACTGCTGCGTCGTCGACAGCGCCTCGAAGCCGAGCAGCCCCTCGTGCATGAAGGCGAAGTACAGCGCCACCAGGAACGAGATCGTCATCCCGGCCAGCTCGCTCCAGACGTTTACACGGTACCAGAACCAGCGCAATAGGAAAATGAGCCCTGTCCCGGCCCCGATCTGGAGCAGGATCTGGAACCCCTGGAGCGCGGTGTCGAGCTGGAGCGCGAGATAGGCGCCGAGCACCATCAGCCCGACGGTCGACGCGCGTCCCACTGCCACGAGCCGCCGGTCGCTCGCCTCGGGGTTCAGGAAGCGCCGGTAGAAGTCGCTCACCACGTACGACGACCCCCAGTTGAGATGCGTGCTGATCGTCGACATGTACGCCGCGGCCAGCGACGCGACGACCAGCCCAAGCAGCCCGGCCGGCAGGTAGACCAGCATGGCCGGATACGCCAGGTCGTTGCCCACCAGCGACGGGTCGAGGCCGGGGAAGCGGGCCTGGATGTCCGACAGCTCGGGGTAGA
>JAPPGM010000127.1 GCA_028874995.1 Gemmatimonadota bacterium
CCTTGCCAGCCCGGCGCCTCGCCGCTCTCGGTGCTCGCGGGAGTTTATCCACGGTCGCCTAGCCTCTGAGGCCCGGTGCACCGGCAAGCTTCCCGCATGTGATGAGACGCCAGCGACCTGTCGAGAGTCGTGGTAAGGCAGCTACCCGTGGCGTGTGCGCTGACGCCGCGCAAACCGCGGGCCGCGTCTTGACGCGTCCGGCGCGGATGGGTCAGTTGCCGTCATGTCAACCCGCGCCAACTACGACCTCGACACCTTCCGCGGCGACCTTTTCGGCGGACTGACGTCGGCAGTGGTGGCGCTGCCCGTCGCCCTCGCTTTCGGGGTGGCGTCGGGGATGGGGGCCGCCGCCGGCCTCTACAGCGTGATCGCGGTGGGGTTCTTCGCGGCCGTCTTCGGCGGCACGAAGTCGCAGATCTCCGGTCCCACCGGCCCGATGACGATCGCGATGGCCGTCATCATCACCACTCATGCGTCCACCCTGAGCGAAGCCCTGACCGTGGTCGTCATGGGGGGACTGATCCAGGTGCTGCTCGGCGCCCTGCGGATGGGGCGCTTCGTGGTCTACACGCCCTACGTGGTGATCTCCGGGTTCATGTCGGGCGTGGGCCTGATCATCATGCTGATCCAGGCCCTGCCGTTCCTGGGGTTGCCACCCGCCCCGGGCGGCCCGATGGGCGCGATTCGTGCGCTTCCGGAAGCAGTCCAGGGGATGAACACCAGCGCCTTCGCCCTGGCCGTGGTGGCTCTGGCAGTAGCCGCGCTCTGGCCGCGGAGGCTGGCCCGTTACCTGCCCGGCCTGCTCGTCGCACTCCTGGCCGGAACCGCGCTGGGCGTGTTCTGGCTGACCGACGTGCCGGTCATCGGGGAGATACCGCGGGGTCTCCCTTCACTGCAACTGGAGCTTCCCACCGCCGGGTTCCTCGTGCGGTCGCTGCAGCCGGCGCTCATCCTGGCCCTGCTCGGCTCGGTGGACAGCCTGCTGACTTCCCTGGTCGCCGATTCCCTGACGGGCACGCAGCACAAACCCAACCGAGAGCTCGTGGGCCAGGGGATCGGCAACATGGTGTCGGGCCTGTTCGGCGGTCTGCCCGGTGCGGGCGCCACAATGGGCACGGTGACCAACATTCGCGCCGGCGGCACCACGCAGGTGTCGGGGGCGTTACGCGCGCTGATGGTGCTGGCCCTCCTCCTGGGACTCGGCCAGGCCGTGGAACCGATCCCCCACGCGGTCCTCGCGGGCATTCTCATGAAGGTCGGCTGGGACATCATCGACTGGCCGCTTCTCACGCGTATCCACCGCATTCGGCGGGAACATCTGTTCGTGATTGCGCTCACCCTGGGACTGACGGTGTTCGTGGACCTGGTCACCGCCGTGGCCATCGGGCTGATCGCGGCGGGCATGGTCCACGCGCGGCAGCTGGAGGGCCTGGAACTCGACAGCGTGATCTCGGTGCCGCTGCTGGACCATGTCTTCTTCGCGGGTGAAGAGGAGGCGCGCACGATGGACCGTTACGCGGCCCGGGTCGGCCTGGTGAGACTCAACGGGAGCTTCACGGTGGCCTCTTCCCAGAAGCTGTACAGTGTGATCGGAGGCGACATCAAGGACCACGACGTGGTGATCTTCGACTTTTCGGGCGCCACCTACATCGACGACAGCGCAGCCATGACGATCAGCCGGCTGCTCGCGACCGCGGCCAGGGAGGACACGGGGTGCATCGTGATGGGGCTTTCCGGGAAGGTCGCACGGATGATGCACACGCTGGACATCCTGCGGGATCTGCCAAAGGATCACGTTGTGGAGACGATGGACGAGGCGCGCGGGGTGGCGATCCGGCTGCTGGAGGCGTAGGAACCGGTGGACAAGATCCTCCACGCATTCCCATGGCGAAGCGCACCGCCCGAATGGCTGGGCGCAGGTATTTCAAATTGTAATTTCTACTTTACATTATGTCATGTGTAGTATACATCCAGCGGCCCTTCGAGGGCACGCTCTGCAGTTGCTCCTCCGGGTGATTGAGGCGCTTGTCTAACCCATAGTTGTTTGCGAAACCCATGGTTGATAGCGACCTTTCCGGGCGTTCACGAGAACGCTGAAGTGAACGCGGCGGAAGGCCCGCGAAGTGAGCTGGAAGGAGACGAATCATGACCGGGAAGTCACTAGGCACCTCTTCCATGGGCGCCGCACGCAGGGCAACGGGGCCCACAGCCCTG
Organism: Gemmatimonadota bacterium; assembly: GCA_028874995.1. Classification (GTDB taxonomy): domain Bacteria; phylum Gemmatimonadota; class Gemmatimonadetes; order Longimicrobiales; family Gaopeijiaceae; genus Bin94. The sequence goes on from JAPPGM010000127.1 coordinate 2,215, forward strand.
GCGCTGACCATCCTTGCCACGAGTTGCGACGACGGGTTGGTGGATCCGGCACCGCCCACCCGCGCGCTCGGCCAGTCGCCGGCCAGACTGGTCCACGCAGGCGACCGCGACGCACTCGTAGCGCTGTACAACGCCACCGGCGGCGCCGACTGGACACACAGCGACAACTGGCTGAGCGACGAGCCCCTGGACGACTGGTACGGTGTCGTCGCCGACAGCACCGGCCGCGTAACCGGCCTCCGGCTGCGGGACAACGGTCTGACCGGCACCTTGCCGGCTGCTTTGGGCGACCTGGCCGAGCTTCGCTTCCTGCAGTTGCCGAAGAACGGGCTCACCGGTGTCATCCCTTCGGAAATCGGCAGTCTCGAACGGCTGGGCGCGCTGTGGCTGAGCGACAACGACCTGAGCGGTGCGCTGCCACCGGAGCTCGCGGAACTCGACAGCCTTCGAGGGTTTTGGGCCGGCGACAACGAGCTGGAGGGTGTGGTGCCCGCCGCGTTCAGGGACCTTCGGCCGCTGTTCTTCGACATCGAGGGCAACGAGAAGCTCTGCCTTCCCGGAACCGGCGAGTTCGCGGCGTGGGTGGAAGGCCTCCTGTACTTCGCGGGCTCGGTCTGCGGCAAGGACGATGTCGAGGTGCTGCGGATCCTATACGAGGCCACGGATGGCGCGAACTGGAACAACGCCGACGGCTGGCTCGAAGGCGGCAACGCGAGCGGCTGGCATGGCGTGGAGACCGATTCGGTGGGGCGGGTGTCGGAACTCGACTTGAGCGACAATGGGCTTGCCGGGGCGTTGCCGCCGGAACTTGGACGTCTGGTGAGCCTCGTCACGCTCGACGTTTCCGGCAACAGACTCTCGGGTGTGCTTCCGGAGCAGTTCGGAGCGCTGGCAAGTCTGGCCGCGCTCGACGTATCCGCCAACAGACTCGCGGGGAGGCTTCCCAAGGAGCTGGGAGC
>JAPPGM010000155.1 GCA_028874995.1 Gemmatimonadota bacterium
CCCAGAAACTGCGACTCCCTCCTCCCATACCCGAAATACTCCCTCGCCCTCGTCACCGTCACCGTCTCCCGCGCCTGCGTGATCGCCGCGAAACAGCTCCTCCTCTCCCCCTCGACCCCCCCACCCCCCGCCCCCCTCCGCAACGCCCGATCCGACGGAAACACCCCCTGGGCCATCCCGATCAGGTAAACGTGCCGGAACTCGAGTCCCCTCGACCGACGCACCGTCAAGCACCGAACCGCATTCGGCCCCGGAGCGCTAGCCTCCGCCGGCAAATCGAAGTGCGGCAGGTACTCATGCAGCGTGACCCCGTCCCCGCATTCCCGGATGATCTCCCGGTGCAACGCCTTCCAGATCCCGACTTCCTCGGCGGTCGATTCGGCCAGATCCTCCCCACCCCACGACTCCCACCCCTCCCCCAGCAACCAATCCACCAACAATCGCCGGGCGGGAGTCCCCGCTCCCGAATGTCGTCCGCCACGAACTCCGCCTCCGCCGCGAGGGAGCCGAAGACCCTGTGACGCACGATACCGTCGTACGGAAGCCGTGATTCGCGGACCGAAACCGTCTCCTTGGCCTCGATCGGCCCCAAGTCGTGCGCGAACAGTCGATTGGCGTGGTCCAGGATCTCGGGTGGACACCGATGGCTCTCGGGCAGCCGTATCGTCTCCAGCTCGTAGTCTCCGCGCAGATCCCGAAACCGCTGGGGACTCGCACCGTTCCACCGGTAGCTGATCGGGTCGTCATCCCCGACGACGCACAGGTTGTGGCGCCGGCCCGGAGCGATGAGGCGAAGAAGGTCGTATTGGGACCGGTTCGTGTCCTGGAATCCGTCGACGCAGATGTGCGTCCATCCCAGCCGGACCACCCGGGCGACGGCAGGCTTCTCCCTGAGCAGCCGGTTCGCGAAGAAGAGCAGGCTGCCGTAGTCGAGTCGGTGGTCGCCTGCGAGCGCGTCGCAGTAGCGGCGGAAGAGCGGCGGCAACCACGCCGGCGTGGAGGTCAAGGGCGGGGACTCTCCCTCGCCATTGTAGGATTCCGCGAACAGCCGGTCGACGAGGTGGAGCACGTCGTTCCGGTCCGCCGGCAGTCGTCGGCCGACGCCGGGGAGTTCGGCGATCACTTCTTCGAGAATGGCGACGCTGTCTTCATCCTGCGTGATGAGCTGGAAGTCCGGCCGGATTCCGAGGTGGCTTCCGTGCTGTCCCAGGAGGTCGGCGGCAAACTCGTGAAACGTGCACAGCCGGGCGCGATCCGTGTGTTCGCCGAAGACCCGGTCCACCCGCTTCCGCATCTCCGCGGCCACCTTGACGGTGCGGGCGAGCCCGAGCGCCGCAGCGTCGTCGTCCTTCTCAAGCAGCCGGGCGAGCCGCAGGGTCAGCACGGCGGTCTTGCCGGAACCGGGGCCGCCGAGGACGAGGAGGGGACCGTCGTTCCAGTCCACCGCCCGCCGCTGGCTGCGGTTGAGGTCGCGAGATGTCAATCCGACTTTACACAATGGAAACTCGACTTTCCATCCCCTCCATCACCCGTCCTTCTCGATCACCCGCCCCGCTTGCGGCCGCCTCAGTGGCCTGACCTACGCCTTCAGCACTCCCGCAAGCGCCCCACGAAGTCCTCGGGTGTGTCGCAGTCCAGGATCGCGGCGGCGACCTTGGCGATTCGATCCCGCCCAGGTCCTCCGACGATCAACCGCCGCACTTCCTCCGCGGTCCCCTGTCCGAACTTTCGCGCGATCAGCTGAACCAGCACCGCCACCTGCCCTTGCTCAACCCCCTCCTGCCGGACCTCGTCCCAACTGCGCTGGAACTCGGTCGCCACGGCGCTCATCGTCATCGCCTCCTCCAATTGCTGGCTGGAAAACCCCTTCGAAAGTAACATCGCCTTCACCGACCGGGCCATGAACCGGTCGAAGTCTTCGTCTTCGCAGGCCTCGACCAATGGGAGCAGGACCGTGAGCGCCGCCCGCATCTGCTCGGCTTTGGTTATGGTGAAGGACCCGCGACCGTAGATGGGGCTGCCGGCCACGAGCACCCCTGCGGGGCGAATCCCCGCGCAGCATAAGGGTTTTCCCGTACGATTCCAGGGGTTTTCCCACTACTGATGGGAAGGCGCGTTGCCTAGAGTCATTGCACGGAGGCTGACCCAAACCCGTGGGACAGCGCAAAAGGAAAGGACCGATCCCATGAGCAAGCATGGCAAATCGCTCCTGCATCCGGTCCACCCGGATCCAGAACGTGGGGAAACGATGATGCGGAACGTGCTGATCGGCCTCGTGATGGCGCTGTCGGCAACGTGCACCACGGAACCGGACCAACTCTGGCTGGAGGGCTGGTGGGACGGACGGTTCGACTACGCCGGCGAGTCCTACGTGTGGAGGGTGAGGGTCTTAGAGGACGACCGCTACCTGCCGGGGCCGTTCCTCGGCACCTTCACCGTACTGGCCTTGGCCGAGGAGGACGGGTCGGCCGATGTCACGGGCACCGTGAAAGGACGTTACGACCCGCCCGGCGTGACCCTGAACTTCGTGCTTGACCTGCCGCCATCTCCGATGGACTGTCAGTACCTGGGGGATCGCATTGCGGGCCAGCGCATCGAGGGCCGACTGTCCTGTTCCCGGGCGGACACCACGGTGGTTGACCAGGACGTGGTTCTCAGGGGTATCAACGGCATCCAATGACCTGAACCGCCGATGTCCGGTCGAAGTCCTCCCACGCACCTTTACCCTCCAACCAAAATGACCGCCATCACCCTCCACTACAACGCGTCCTGCCCCGACTGTGCCCGCCAGGCATCCCGCACCGCCCGCCTGGACTGGTTCGGTCGCGTAGCCCTGACCACGCAACCTTCCCCGCTCGGCGAAGTGCCCGTCGGCGAGATCGTGGTCGTCGACCGCCGTCAGCAACGGCTGTTCACCGGGGTGTTCGCCACGCGGAGAGTCTGCATGGAGGTGCCGCTGCTTCTTCCCTTGGGCCTCTTGCTCTACCTCCGCCCGGTCCTGCTCATCGTCGGCAGACGGAACTTGGGTTGCAATGGAGATGCTTGCGAGGTCTGAAGCGCGCCGGTCCGGCGAGCGCCCCTATTGCGGAACCGAAACCTCGACCGATCCGACGGACGTGCTCGGTTCGGGAATCGGAACGCCGTCCCCCCTGAGGGCCTCCAGATGGTAGACGACGGCCTCACGGATCAGTTTCTCCACTGTCTCATACGAACCTGCCGCCGCGACGCACCCCGGCAGGTCCGGGACGAAGGCTGAATAGCCGCTCGGGGTCCGCTCGAACACAATCGCGTATTTCATGGAGTGTCTTCCGTCGTGAGTCCCGCTTGTCTGAGGATACTCTTCCAGGTTCCGGGGGCCAAGTCTTTGCTCATTCGGCCCGCGAGCGTCACGGTTCCCCGCCTTTCCGGATGCCGATACTGCCGATGGCTTCCGCGCGTTCGGGCCAGGTACCAACCGGCCGCGCGCAAGAGGCGCATCGCATCTCTGACCTTGGGCATCGCCTGGGTTCCCCGGCCGGGAAGGATGGGCCAGACGGTTCTGGGAGCCGGTGACCTGCCCTTCGGGAGTCGTGCAGGGAACAATTGCGGTGGGTGCCGGGCGTCCGAATGGCTCGATGGGACTGATTCCTTGGCGGTAGGCGGCCGCCAATGCAGATTCCGGCTCACTGCGGATCAGTGATTCCGCCATGACGATCACCGATTCCAGGCCATGCCGATCACCTTGGAGTGAGCGAGTAGGAGCGCTGGAGAACCTGCTGCCGACTGCGTGAGCCCGCACTCCCACCGCGCTCACATCCCGGAACCGCTCCGTCCGCCCACAATCCCCCCACTCACCACCTCCCCCACCCCACCCAGCACCACCCTCACCGGATACCTCGCAAACACCTCACGCCCCGTAGTCCCCGACAGCACCGCCACAAACCCCATCCCCGCCCCCTCCGCCGCCATCGCATCCACCTCCGAGTCCCCCACGAACACACAGTCCCGCACCGGCATCCCCAGCACCCCCGCCGCCCGCAGCAACCCATCCGGCGCCGGTTTCGGCCGCGGCACATCATCAATCCCCACCACCACATCCACCACCCCCCGCAGCCCGTCCCGCTCCAGCACATCCTCGACCCGGTGCCGGTACTTTGTCGTCACCACCCCGACCGGATAGCCGCCACCATGAAGCGCCCGCAACACCCGCACCGCCCCCGGCAGAAACGATGTGCTGTCGACCATCACCTCGTCCGCCTTCCTGACGAAATGCTCGAAGAACTCGTCCTCCCGCGACCTCCACTCCTCGCCCGCCAGAATCCCGAGCGCCGTGGGGAGATCGAGCCCGATGGTCCGTCGGATGGCGTCCGCCGGGGCCGGAGGGTGTCCCAGGCGGCCCAGCGCGTGGTTCATGCAGACCACGACACCCTCGGAAGAATCCGCCAGCGTGAAGTCGAAGTCGAAGAGGACGGCGCGGGCGGACGCGACGGCCGGGTGGACGCGGGGATCGCCGTCTCCGACAGACTTCCCATCCCGGTCCATGGTGTCACCCACCGGAAGGCGGCCAATCGGGCATCGCGCGGAACATGTACCGGTCGAACATGGGTACGGTGAATGCCGTCTCCCCGTGCGCAGGGCTCCAGATCATTCCCTTACGGATCAGACCGGTCCGCAGGGGCCCGGCCGAGGTGACCGCGATCCCCAACCTCGCGGCCACTTCTCCCGAGCGGTGTGGGCCGGGACCAAGTTCAGCCATCGCTCTCAGGTAGTCCTGCTCCCTCGGCGTGAGGCGGTCGAAGCGGACGCGGAAGAAGCTTGCGTCCAGGGCGGCCTTGGCCTTCCCGCTGGCGGAGACGACATCCTCCAGGGTCACGGGCGAGCCGGGCGCGACATTCCACGAGTGAGACCCCCACTCCTGAAGGAAATAGGGATAGCCTTCGGTTCGTTCGGCGATCTCCGAGATCGCGTCGTCGTCGATTTCCGCCCCGGCCTCCTCGATCGGAACTCGAATGGCACCCCTTGTGGCGCTTTCATCAAGCGGGCCGACGCCGGAGAAATCGAAGAGGCGCTCCGAATAGCTCTTGGCCTCTCCCGATAACGCCGCGAGCTGGGGCAGGCCCGCTCCGACCATGAGCATGGGCAGCGCCCTCTGGGCGATCCGGTGCAGCGCGACAATGAGCGCACGCAAGTCCTCGTCGGCCAGGTACTGTACCTCGTCGATCAGGATGGCCACGGGCCGATCCGCCGCCCTCGCGGCTTCTCCAATCGCGATCAGGAGGTCCGTGAGGTCGGTTTCCAGATCTCCGGACGCGGCCAGACCCGGCTCGGGCATCACGCCCACTTCGAACTCCGCGTGGGACACCTTGAAAGCGCTGGCGAAATTGCGAAGCGCGCCAAGGGCGTGGTTCCCCAGAACCCGCGCCTTCTCACGACTGCTGATTCGGTAGAGGATTCTGCGGAGCTTGGGGACGAGGAGTCCCGCAAGTCGGCGTTCCTCAGGCGCCTCGATGACGGCGGTCAGGTACCCCAGGGATTCGGCGAGCTCTCCGATTCGCGCCAGCAGCACGGTCTTCCCCACACCCCGGAGACCGAGAAGCATCATGCTCTTCGCGTGGCGTCCGGCCTGAATGCGTCTCAGGGCTATGCTCGCCGCCTCGAGCAGCTCGTCACGGCCGGCCAGGGCCGGAGGCCGCGATCCCGCGCCTGGTGCGAACGGGTTGGCCACAGGGTCCATCAAGCCTCTTAGAGAGAATTAGGACAAGTTAGGGATATCTAAGGCTATGACCCTATCTAACTATCCCTAGCTTTGTCAATCCGACCGATACATCCTTCACTCCCCACCAGCGCCAACAACCTCCCCAGGCCCCCGCGCCATCGACCGGAACGGGTTGACCACGCGAACCTCCCCGAAGGCATGCCCATGCTCCAGATCCTCGGTCAACAGGATCGAGCAACCGAGCGACTGGGCCGCCGCGACGATGACGGCATCCCACCACGACACGGAATGGCCGTCCTGAATATGCCAGGCCCGTTCCAGGATCTTGAGGTCGATCGCCACGGGCTGCCACACGGCGAGCTCCCGCACGATTTCACGGGCCTCCGCCGGGTCGAAGCCGATCCGCGCCTTGGCGGTCAGGGTCACGTAGAGCTCCTGCAGGACCTGGAAGCTCAGGCGCCCGGTACGGAAGCGCGCAAGGTGGGCGATCCACTCGTCGGCACATGCCTGCCTGGCCGGGTCGCTGCGGTCGTGACGGTAGACGAAGATGTTCGTGTCAACGAAGACGAGAGCGGTCATACAGTTCTTCCCGGGAGGGTCGGCACCCATCGGGCCAGTCGATCTTGCGCGGCTCTCTGGCCAGATACCGCTTCATGGCGATCTCGTAGTCGTCCTCGCGATGCCGCATCCGTTCCAGGAGTTCGCGGATCCATCTTGAGACGCTGCGGTCGTCTTCGGCGGCCCTGACCCGCAACCACCGGGCGACATCCTCCGGCAAGGTGATGGTAATGTTCTTCACGGGCCGTCGTCCTTCTGATGAATGCGGTGGTGACACGAATTTCGTGAAACACGGAAACCGTGTCAAGTTCAGTCAGCGGAGCGGAACATTGGCACTGGGGAAGGAGTATGAGTTCTGGCTTGCACGCTGTCACGCGAATCCAGCATCACCCCGTCCTTCACAAGGCAAATCCAATGCGAAAACTGTGCCCTCTCCCCGTGGCGATCGCTGTTGTTCTTCTCATCGCAGCGCCGACTGCCGGTCAAGTCAGGATCGGTGTAGCAGGCGGATTGAACCTGGCTTCGCTGCTTGTCTCGAGCGAAACCGACGAAGTCCCCGACTTTGAATCGGTTACGCGGATGTCGATCGGCGTGTCGGCCACGATGCCGATTTCAGAGAGATGGGCATTCCAGTTGGCCGGTGGATACTCCCAAAGAGGCGGGAAGGGGGACTTGACCGAGGAGAATGTCAACATTCACCTTACGCTGAATACCGACTACTACGAACTGGCGGGGCTGGGTGTGATGAGATTCCCGCTATCCGGTGACCGCGTGTCGGCACACCTGCTTGCCGGGCCGGCGTTGGCCCTGGAGGCGTCTTGCGACATAGCGGCCGAGGCACGCGTTGAGGGGACTAGTGTGGAGATCAACGAGGCGTGCGACGCGGGGGAGTTCCGATTGGACATTTCGAGCTTCGATCTGGGGCTGGTTGGAGGTGGGGGAATCGAGATTGGAGCGTCCGAGTCTGTGGGCGTATCCCTCGGTGCCCGCTACAACTTCGGACTGCTGGATCTCGATGATTCCGAGCGCGACGTGCTCAAGCACCGCGGTGTCAGTCTCCGGGCTGGGTTGGTATTCTCGATCGGCTGAACCGGCCATTGCCTCGCTCGCTGCCAGGCTGACGTGCCCCTTCATCCGGCCGGAGCAAATCCTGGCAGCCTCAAGACAGCGTGACCACCGCTTCCCGCGCGGCCGATCCCGGACGACGGGCGAGAGTTGGCCGACATGTCTGCCGGTCCGGGGAAGGTGTCGGCGAAGTCGGCCGTCCTTGGAAAACGCGCCCCCGGGGTTGCCCGCTTGAGAGGGCGTCTATGCTCCTTGGCCATAAGTAAAAATCCCGATATTCTACCCACATGTACCAAAGAACGCTCGCCAGATTCCTCCGCTCCAATCAGCGCAGCGTCCTGGTTCTCGGCCCGAGGCAGGTCGGCAAATCCACCCTCCTGGCCTCCCTGGCACCCGATCTCACCCTGAATCTCGCCAGCCCCCGGGTTTTCCGGGACTTTGTCGCCTACCCGGAGCGCCTCGAACGCGAACTCCGTGCCGCCCCGCCCCACGTCCGCACCGTGTTCCTCGACGAGGTTCAGCGCGTCCCGGCCCTGCTTGACGTGGTGCAGGTCTTTCTGGACGAATACCCGGGCCGCTTCCGGTTTCTCCTCTCGGGGTCCAGCGCCCGCAAGCTGAGACGGGGACAGGCCAACCTCCTGCCCGGGAGAATCCACGTCCATCAAATGCACCCGCTGCTCGCCTGCGAACTCGGGGACGATTTCGACTTGGACCGGGCACTCGCGCACGGCACGCTCCCGGGGATCCATGCGGAACACGACGGTACGCTGCGCGCCGCCGATCTGCGCAGCTACGCGGACACCTACATCCGCGAGGAGATCCAGTCCGAAGCGCTCGTGCGCAACCTCGGCGGCTTCTCACGCCTCCTGGATCTGATGGCGGCCTCTTCGGGCCACATCCTCAACGTGCGGGCGCTGTGCCGGCAGGCCGGACTCGGCTACGAAACGACCCGCCGCTACATCGAGGTCCTGGAGGACACGCTGATCATGTTCCGGGTGCCGGCGTGGAGCGGCTCCAGCCGTTCGAGCGCGGTAGGACATCCCCGCCTCTTCCTCTTCGACATCGGCGTACGCAACGCCCTGCTGCGGAGACCGCTCGACGCACCGCTGCCGGACGAGCGCGGGATCCTGCTGGAACACCTCGTCGCCTGCGAACTACACCGCCGCCTGCGGACCCTGTGGCCGGAGGCGGCCCTCTTCCACTACCGGACCAGGTCCGGCGCCGAGGTGGACTTCGTGCTCGAGGTGGGACGCGATCTCTGGGGAATCGAGGTCAAGGCGGGGCATCGCGTGTCGCGGAGCATGCTGCGGGGGCTGGCCTCACTTGCGTCGCGCAGCGACCGGGTCAACCGGCGGATCGTGGTCTACACAGGTGAGCGGCGCCAACTGCTCGACGGGGTCGAAGTGGTGCCGCTGATGGAGTTCCTGGAGGAGTTGCCCGGGTAGCGCAAACCGGAACCCACCCTCCCTACCACCGAAACCAGAACCGCCGCCAAAGCGCCCGCTGCCGTTCCTGAAACACCTCTTTCCGATCTCCCGTCGCATCCACCGGCCGGATCCAGAACCGGCACCCCATCGCCCCGAACGCCTCGGTCCGCGACACTCCGAGCGCATAGAACGGCTGCGTCACCCGCAGGAACTCCGCCGGTGAATACTCCCGCCCCTCCTCGATCCGCGCCGCGTGCCCCGCCGCCTCGGGATCCCCCGCGATCCGGTGCCCGGGCGCGATCTTGAAGATCCGCATCCCCCGGTCGGTCAGCTCGATCCGGAACACGTACTCGGGATTGCCCTCCCCGTCGAGCCAGCAGGGCGGGGGATCGACGCCGCTGCCGCGGCTCAACTGCTCAAGCTGCGCTTCCCGGTACTCGGCCCTGCCGACCGCGTCGTCACGCTCCCGCTCGGCGTCCCAAACCCGGCTGCGCAGCGTGTCCTCGCGAAAGCGGCTCTCGTTCAAGTCGGCGCGTAGCGAATCCATCAGTGAATCCTGGTCCATGAACAGCTGCTCCCGGGCGCTTCTGAGTTCCCGGTCCAAGGTCCCGATGGTCCGCCGGGCGGCCTCCAGCGAATCACGCAACCCCGCCGCCCGGGCCGCCTGCTCGACGATCTCCTCCGCCTCTTCCGCCGTCATCCCACCCCTCCCCGCCACCCCCTCCCCCAGCTGCTCGGCCACCTGTTCCACCTCGGCAAGGCGCTCCGCAAGCGAGTCCCTGAGCGCGGCCGTCTCGTGCACGCGCCGCTCACTCTCGGACGCGGCACGCGCCAGCGAATCGCGCTCGGCCGCCAGCCGCGCGGCCCGGTCCACCACCTCATCCCCCACCCCGTTGTCCGCGAGCAGCGAGTCAGCCTCCGCCGCGCGCAGCATGGCCCGGTCACGCTCCCTCTCGGCCGCCGTGACCCGCTCCCCCAGCGTCTCCACCGTGTCGCGAAGCTGCCGGGCGTACTCGTACCAGGCGTCGGCGTTGCCCCAGGAGGTGTTTTCCGCGTTCAACATCTCCCGCGTGATGTACAGGTCGACCCTGGCGGTATCCCGCTGCGCCTCGGCCGTGTCGCGCTGGTGCTGCTCGAAGCGGAGCAGAACCGCGCACGCCAACAGCAGGATGAAGACGACGATGCTGAAGGTCTCCGCCAGCGTGAGGCCCAGCGTCAGCCCCTTGCGGTAGTGCTTCTTCTCGGCGGGCAGCACGCTTCCGGCCCCCCGTTCAGGACTTGCGCCGCCGTGCGCCCAGCCGGGCCATCCCCCGTCCCACTCCGGCCATCCTCCGCCGCACTCCGGCCGCCCCCCGCCGCAGTCCGGCCACCGCCCGGCGGAACCGGCCGTTCGGCGACGGCGCCGGCTCAAGCGCGCTATCCGCACCGGCGGCCGTCCGCGCATCCCCCGACAGCTCCAGCGCCTGCTGCCGAGCGTCTTCCAGTGCGGCCGACACCTCTGAAGCCTGTCTCCCGGCCGCCTCCAGCTCCGCCTTCAGCTGCCCGGCCACCCCCCGCACCGGCTCAATGCTGCCGCTCACCTCCGAACCCGCCGCGCCCAGCTTCTCGCTGATCCCCTGCGCCACGGCAGGAACCGACGCAAGCCCCTCGGTGGCAGCCCGCACCGACGCCCGCAGCCCGTCCAGCTCGGCGTTCATCCCGGCGGCCTGCTCGCCGATGCCGCGAATGCCCCGGGTCCCGGCATGCAACTGCTCGACCGCCTCGTTCCAAAGGGGCAACACCTCGTGGCGGTCCACGGCGTCGGCGATCCCCGCCAGCGCCTTTTTGGCCCTCTCGGCGCTCCCGCGCACTCCGGAAAGCGTCTCCCGAAGCGCGGACACGGCCGACCCGGTCTCACGCACCCCCCGCAGCGTGGCGCCGATCCCCTCCGCGGCGGGCCCCGCCACCCGGTTGATCCCGTCGAGGGTGCCCTCCGTCTCGGCGAGCCGGGTCTGCATCGCTTCGAAATGCCGGCCCATGCCGTCCGCGCGTTCCTGCAGCCCGGCAAGAACGGCCGTGCTCGCGTCGCACACCGCGTTCATGCGGTCCATCTCGCGGGCGAGCGACCGCGCCGCCCCGGTGATCTGCACCGAGTAGGCGTCCAGCGCGTCGTAGGTGTCGGCCGCCCTGCTTTTTCCTTCGGCGATGATCTCGGCGGTCTGCCGCGTGCCCTCGGCGACGAGTTCGGCCGTGTTTCTGGTGCCCTCGGAGATGGTCGCGGCCAGCTCTCCCAGATCGGCGGACGAGTCGCGGAACTTGTGCGCCATGATGTCGAGGTCGTCGCGGGCCCGGTCGAGGCTCTCCTTCATTTGCGACACCGTCTCTTCGAGCAGGGACCTGGTGGTGTCGACGAGATCGCCCGGTGACTCCTGCGACATGGTGAACCAGACGCGCCCCACGAGCCCGACGATGGTCGTCAGGAGCGCGATCCCGAAATTCCGGAACGCGCCGGCCGTGACGCTCCCGTCGCTCCCCGGCGCTCCCCAGTCGAAGGTGATGAGCGCGGCGACCATGGCCGCGAAGGTGAAGAGGAGGCCGAGGTAGTAGATCGATTCGCCCTTGGTGTCGCTGGTGACGTCGGCGATGTCCACGGTCCGCTCGATGAAGAACCCGTAGCCGATCATCCACACGGCGACCGTCAATGCGAGCCACCACGGCCCGATCCCGATCAGGTTTCCGAAGCCTATGATCGCGCAGCCGACAAGCAGCGCGATCAGCCACGCGTCGCGGTAGTCCCGTTGCGCTTCTGCGGATATTGAGGCGGAGCGCTCCTCGTACGCGTGCCTCATCCTTCCACCATGATCCAGCGGGGCCGGGCCAGGGGCGACGCGCCCTGGTCCAGGAAGTAGTCCTCCCAGAAGCCGCGGAGCGTCCCGCCCTGGATGCGCCCGGCACCGCCGCGCCGCGCAAGCAGGAACACCGACACCTCGACGCCGGACAGATCCACCCTGAGCGTCCCGTAGTCCGGGTTGCGCGAGAGGGGGCCGAACTCCACCGGCTCACGGTAGAAGGAGAGGTTGCGCGAGTTCTGGATCATGTCGGAGACGATGAGCAGCTGGCGCGGGATGTCGGCGTCGCGGGGCTGGAACGCGCTCACCGCGGCGACCTGAATGCCCTTGATGATCGGCGAGATCGAGTCGCCCTCGACGCTCAGGAGTTCGGCCAGCACCTTCTCGAGAGGCGCCAGGAACTCCTCCTGGTAGCGCCGCTCCGCCAGCGCCGGATTGCCCGTGAACGAATCCACGTCGTCCGGGTGGACGGGCTTGCAGACCCTGAACACGGCGCGCGTGTTGCCCCTGCCGGCCTGGCCGACGGTGTAGATGCGGATTTCGGCGGTGGCGGGCGCGCCGTTCTCGATGGCCTCGAGCACGCGGGGCGCTCCGGAACCCTCCTGCACGGTGGTCAGGGTGTCGGAGGGGTCCACCAGGATCGCGATCTGTGCGGCGTAGTCGCCGTCTTCGGGGCAGTTGGCGGCGTCGAAGGCGCGGCTGCCGCGCTGGCCGCGGACGAAGAGGGCGATCAGGATCAGCAGCGCCAGCAGCCCGATCACCCCCCCGAATACGTTCTTGCGCCTTGTGGTCTGGTTGCGTGCCGCCGCCCGCCCGCGGACCGATCCGTGCCGCCGGCTGGATCCCCGGCCGCGTCCCGGTCCCCGCCTTCGCCTCGACCCCCGTCCGCGCCGGTGGTCCCGCCTCACGCCGGAACGGCCTTGTCGTGGGGATCGAGCCTTGTGAATTCGTTCACAAGCTCGCAGCACTCGTCGTGAACGTCCCGCAGCTGCCGCTCGCGCTCTTCCAGCACCGCGCGCATCCGCCGGCTGCGCTCCTCCGCCTCCGCCTCGCTCATCAGGCCTGAACTGTCGGGTTCCTCCGGCAGATCCCAGTCGGCAAGCCACGGGGTGTGCCAGACCTCCGGCTCCGGCGTGGAGCGGGCTTCCCGGTTGGCGTTCCGGTAGATGTCGAGCGCACCTGCGCAGCTCTTCGCGAGGTCGCGCGCGAAGCCCCACAGGTCGGTGTGGCGCGCATGCAGCTTGGTGAAGTCGCTGAGTGCGAGTTGCCGGGCCTGGACCGGATCGCGGAAATCGTTGCGCAACCTGCGCGCCGCGTCGTCGTGGAGTTCGTTGAGGTCCGCCAGGAGCTCGCGGCGATCCTGCTCGAGCCTGTCCTCCGTCTTTCGCCGGTGCCGCTCCCGCTTCCCGTAGCCGGGGTACGGATCGTCGGTCTTGAACCAGTCCATGGCGGCGGCGGCGCACATGGCGAGTCCGATCAGCAGCAGCATGTACGAGTAGAAGCCGCCGAGTCCGAAAGGGCTGGCGCGGAAGAGGCAGAGCGCTTCCTGGTCGGCGTCGGATTCGTCGGGGCCGCGCCAGCAGGTCTCGGGGAGGGAATCGGCCGGTGGGGACTGTGCGTCCGGGGACTGGGCAGTGGGCGACGTTGCCACTGGGGGCTGTGCGACCTGAGCCGGGCCTGCCGCAGACGGTCCCCCCGAGGGCTGGATGACCGGGGTCCCGGCGACCCCGGCCTGCGCAACCAGCAAGGTATCGGGCGCCGGCGGATAGTCGTACGGCAGCGCCTCCCGGTAGTGGGCCACGAACAGGTTCCAGAACACCGCGACCACCACCACCGCCCCCAGCCCGGCCATCCCGCCGATCCTGCGGCTGCCCTTGCGATGCTGGATCTCGCGCACCATCGCGGCGAGGACCCAGCCAAGCACCGCCACGTTGACGACGCTGATCAGGACCGCGTAGGCCGTGCCGGCCAACAGTCCTCCCTCCACGTTGGCGCCGAAGAAGAGACCGTTGATGAGGCTTTCGAGGACTATCAGGGCCACCAGAATCCCCCAGTGCCATACGCGGCTCTCCGGGTAGTCGGCGTCGGCGTTGCGCCCCTGTTCGAGCCTGAAGCGATTAACCTCGCCGATCGCGCTCTGCGCCTCCCTCGTGCCCCGCGCCAGGTCGGGCCGCTCCTCCGCGACCGCGTCCCTCATCTCCTTGCAGGTGTTTTCCACGAGGGGGCCGGCGCCGTGGTCGGCGGGGGGCGGCTGCAGGCGTTCCTCGAGCGCGGACCGGTGGCGGTGGTATTCGTTGCGCCGTTTCGCGTAGAGATCGTCGCAGTACCCCACGACCTCCATTTCCACGTTGTCGAGGGTCGGCTGGCTGGATTGCGGCTGACCGTCCTGGCCGCGCTCGCGACCGCGTTCCTTGAGCTTGAATCGCTCGACCAGGGACGAGGCGGTCGGGGCTGGCGTCATCGATGTCCTTGCGGGAATGAGTCTTCGCACCGGCTATCGAGTCTACAAAGGAAAAGGGTTTTTCGCGACTCTCCGGCGCGCGCGCGGGCACGGTTGGCGGCCCTACGCCGCGCCGTGTCCCCGGGTTTCACGGAAGTGCCGTTGGGAGAGGAAGTTGTCGAACGCGCGCCGCCGGACTAGCGTTACATGTTGCCGGAGATCCACCCGCGTGGATCCAGGTCCTACCACAATGCATGACCGAAAGAAGGAGCAGGCCCAATGTCCAGGCGAATCGTCACGTTTTCCGCTCCAGTGCTGGCCGCTGTTCTGGCCGCCCTCAGCTGCACCGAAACCGAACCCACGAGACCGCCGCGATTCGAGCCCGGCCCGCTCGGCGCGGTCGCACTCGAGGCGGACGAACCCATACGGATCCGGGCGCTGCTCTCGGTCACGGTCGCGCCCACGCTGGGTGACGTGTCCCTGCACGGGGCGGAGTTCGCCGTCGAGGACATGGGCCCTATCAGAGGGCGGCGGGTCTGGCTGGGCGATCCGGTCGACACGAGTTGTTCCCCGCAGGGCGGCCGCGCGGGGGCGGGTGGAATCGTCGGGGATCCGAAGGTGGCCGGAGTCATCGGAACGAACTGCTCTGCCGCGGCTGTGGCGGCGTCGCCCGTCATCAGCCAGGCCGGCATGCTCATGATTTCGCCGAGCAACACCTCGCCGCGCCTCACCTCGGACCTGGCCGGAAACGCGAATCCCGACTATCACCCCGGTTACTTTCGCGTGTCGTCCAACGACCTCCACCAGGCGCGCGCCCTCTCGGACTTCGTCTACAACGAGCTGGGCCTGACGAGCGTGGCCACCCTCCACGACGGCGACCCGTACACATCCGCTCTGGTGGAGGCGTTCGCCGACGCGTTCTCGGCCCACGGGGGCGAAGTGCCGGTCCAGGCCGAAATCGCGAAGGGCCAGACCGACATGACGGAGGTTCTCACGGAGTTCGCGGCCGCGGGCCCGGACGCCATCTTCTTCCCGCTCTTCGTGAACGAGGGGACGGCCTTTGCCGCGCAGGCGCGCGCCTTCGACGGGCTGGAGGGGACGACCCTGATTTCAGCGGCCGCGCTGCTGGTCTCCTCGTTCCTGGGAACGCCGCAGTCGGAGGGGATGTACTTCGCAGGGCCGGAGGCGGATTTCAGCGCCAACGTCAACGAGCTGACGGGACGGAGCGGGCAGCAGGTTCTGGACGCGTTCCGGGCCACGCACGGCGGTTTCCCCGAGTCACCCTATTGGGCGCACGCCTACGACGCGACCACCATGCTGCTCTCGGCCATCGGGTCCGTTGCCGTCGAGGTGGGCGACATGCTGTACATCGATCGGGCGAGACTGCGCCGGGCGGTGACGGCGACCGACATCGGCGGCCTGGTCGGGAGCGTATCGTGCGACGAGTACGGCGACTGCGGCACGGGACGCATGAACATCTATCACCACACGGACACGAGCGTGACCGACCCATCCAGACTGCAGGTGGTGTACGTGTACAGTCCCTGAGTCCGGGATCTCGGGCCCGCGTCTTCCCCTGAGGAGGGGAGCGGGTCAGTGGGGACGTTGAGGTTACTCGTGCAGGTGCTTTCCTCGACGCTTCCCCGTGTCGCTCAGGTTCATCGATGGATTGCCGCCTCGCGGAGCGCTGGACCGGAACTGGCGGCGAGCATGGCGGAATCGCAAATTAGAGTGGATGATTCATAGTCGAATGTCCGGCAGGTCAGAGTTATGTCAAACCGGAGTTGTTATCACCCACAATAGAGGGGCACATCAGCCGGGTGGCCTCGTCGCGCCACGCCACGGGTGTCCGGGCGGGATGGTCCGTCGCGTGAATGTAAATCAAACATGACATAATGTAAAGTATAGATTACGTCTCGACCCGTTTGCCATTTCCAACGCGTTTACATGTCCGGCTCATTCCACCACGGAAGTGCGTGTCGGCCGCTCGATGGTGAAGGCCTTCGCATAGGCCTGGCGTCCCGTACCATCGGCCTCCGCCTACCGCTTCTTTTGTTGGTCGCCGGCCTCCTCGGCTGCGAATGGATCACCTCGCTGGGCAACGACCCGCCGACGGCCGTCGGGACGATCCCGGACCAGGTCGTCGAGGTGGACAGCGTGGTGCCGCTGGATCTGGCACCACACTTCGATGATCCGGACGGCGACTCGCTGGCCTACACGGCCGTTTCGGCCGCCCCCTTGACGGCCGCATCCCATGTGTCCGGCAGCATGCTCGCGGTTGCGGGTGTGGCCAAGGGCGAGACGAGGGTCACCGTCACCGCCCACGACCCGGACGGCCTCACGGCGACGCAGAGCTTCGCCGTAACGGTCCCGAACCGGGCTCCGGTCTTAGCGGACACGATCGCCCCCGGCGAGGTCTACGTCGACAGCGCCCTGGTGATCGATGCCGGGGCGTACTTCGTGGACCCGGACGGGGATGACCTGGCGTACGCGGCCACCTCGTCGGATTCGACCCGGGCGGCGGTGGCGGTGTCGGGAAGCGTGGTTACGGTGACGGGGATGGGGGTGGGGGGCACGACGGTGACGGTCACGGCGCGCGACGTGGGCGGGCTGGAGGTCGAGCAGAGCTTCGCGGTGACGGTGCCGAACCGGACGCCCGTGGCGGTGGGCACGATCGAGGACCGGGTGGTGGAGGTGGACAGCGTGGCCGCGCTGGATGTGGCGCCGTACTTCGCCGATCCCGACCGTGACTCGCTGGCGTACACGACCGGCCTGTCGGACTCAGCGCGTGTGGGGGTGGTGTGGTCGGGGAGTACGCTGAGGCTGACGGGCGTGGCCAAGGGGAGCGTCAGGGTGACGGTGACCGCGCGCGATCCGTGGGGCCTGGAGGTGGGGCAGGGGTTCGGGGTGCGGGTGCCGAACCGGATGCCCGTAGCGGTAGACACGATCGGGGCGCGCGAACTGTACGTGGGGGATGCGCTCGAGATCGACGCCGCGGCCCACTTTGCGGACCCCGATGGGGACGTGCTGGAGTACGCGGCCGCCTCGTCGGATACGACCCGGGCGAGGGTGGTGGTGGTGGGTGGTCTGGTGACGGTGACGGGGGTGGGCGTGGGGAACACGCGGGTGACGGTCACGGCCGGCGACCCGGAGGGACTGTCGGCTGAGCAGACGTTCGAGGTGACGGTGCCGAACCGGGCGCCGGTGGTGGTGGGCACGATTGAGGACCGTGATGTCTACGTGGATGACACGGTTGCGGTCGATGTCGCGGCCTACTTCACGGAGCCGGACGGGGAGATGCTGGCGTACGCGGCGGTCTCGTCGAGTGACGGGACGGCGATGGTGGAGGTGTCGGGCAGTGTGGTGGCGGTGGTGGGGGGGGCGGTTGGAGAGGTGGTGGTGACGGTGACGGCGCGGGATCCCCACGGGGAGTGGGCCGAGCAGCAGTTCGCCGTGACGGTGCCGAACCGGGCGCCCGTGCGGGTGGGCGCGATCGAGGATCGCGTGGTGGAGGTCGACAGCGTGTACGCGCTGGATATGGTGCCGTACTTCGCCGATCCCGACCGGGACGCGTTGGCGTACGCGGCCACCTCGTCGGACTCGATGCGTGTGGGGGTGGTGGTGGCGGGGAGCATGCTTACGGTAACCGGCGTGGCCAAGGGGACCGTAACGGTGACGGTGACCGCGCGCGATCGTTGGGGCCTTGAGGCGGAGCAAGGGTTCGCGGTCAGGGTGCCGAACCGGGCGCCTTCGCCGGTGGGCACGATCGGGGCGCGGGAACTCCATGTGGGCGACGCGCTCGAGATCGATGTCGCGGCCCACTTCACCGACCCGGATGGGGACGCGCTGGCGTACGCGGCAGCCTCGACGGACTCGACCCGGGCGGTGGCGGTGGTGAGGGGTGGTGTGGTCACGGTGAGGGGGGTGGCGGTGGGGAACACGATGGTGACGGTCACGGCCAGCGACCCGGAGGGATTGATGGCCGAACAGGCCTTCGAGGTGACGCTTCCGAACCGGGGGCCCGAACCGGTCGGCACGATCGAGGACCGAGATGTCCACGTGGGCGACACGGTGTTGGTGGATGTCGCGGCCTACTTCACGGAGCCGGATGGGGAGGCGCTGGAATACGTGGCGGTGTCGTCGAGTAACGCGACGGTGATGGCGGAGGTCTCGGGCAGCATGGTGACGGTGGAGGGCCGGGCGGTCGGGGAGGCGGTGGTGACGGTGACGGCGCGGGATCCGCACGGGGAGTGGGCCGAGCAGCAGTTCGCCGTGACGGTCCCGAGCCGGGCGCCCGTGCCGGTGGGCGCAATCGCGGACAGGGTCGTGGAGGTGGACAGCGTCGCGGAGGTGGATGTCGCGGCCCACTTCACGGAGCCGGACGGGGAGGCGCTGGCGTACGCGGCCACCTCGTCGGACACGACTCGGGTGACGGTCGCGATGTTGGGAAGCACGCTCACGCTGACGGGCGTGGCCAAGGGGGATGTCACGGTGACGGTCACCGCGCGCGATCCGGGTGGCCTCGAGGCCGAGCAGCGCTTCGAGGTGACCGTCCCCAACCGCGCTCCGGTGGTGGTGGGCACGATCGGGTCCCGCCTGGTGGAGGTCGGCAGCACCACGGAGGTGGATGTCGCGGCCCACTTCACGGACCCCGACGGGGACGCGCTTCGGTACGCGGCCGTCTCGTCGGACCCCGGACGCGCCACGGTGTCGGTGACAGGCAGCGTGGTCACGGTGACGGGTGTGGCCGGCGGGAACGCCACGGTGACGGTCACGGCAACGGATTCCGACGGCCTGGCTGCCATACAGGGATTCAGCGTGACCGTGCCCAACCAGGCCCCCGGCGCGGTCGGCACCATCCCGGACCGCGCGGTGGAGCCCGGCAGGTCGGTGTCGGTCGATGTCGCGCCGTTCTTCAGCGACCCCGACGGCGACCATCTCACATACAGCGCCACCTCCTCCAATACCCGGAGAGCGACGGTCGCGGTCTCGGGCAGCAGGGTTACGATAAGGGGCGAACGACCGGGCACCGTCACCATCACGGTGACCGCCACGGACCCCGCCGGCCTCTCCGCCACCCAGAGGTTCCGCGTGAGGGTGGTCCAGGGGAACTCCACGCCGGAGCCCGTGGGCACGATGCCCGACCGAGGGGTCGCCACCGGAAGCACGGTGTCGGAAAGCGTGTCCTCGTACTTCGAGGACCCCGACGGCGACGATCTCGACTACGCCGCGTCGTCGTCAAACCCGGACGTCGCGACGGTCGCGCTGGCCGGCGCCACGCTCACCGTAGCGGGCGTGGCCGAAGGCGATGCAATCATCACGGTGACCGCCACCGACCCCGGCGGCCTCGCGGCCACGCAGGGCTTCGACGTCAGCGTGGGACCCGCGCCGCCGTCCGATCTGGTCGTCCATCCCCCCTCCGCGAACCCGAACGTCCTCGGCCCCGGCGAATCGTTCACCCTGCGCGCGGTAGTGGAAAACCGGGGAGGAGGATCGGCGTCTTCCAGTACCACGCTGCGCTACTACCGGTCCTCGAACGCGACGATCGGGACGGACGATACGCAGATCGGTACGGACGCGGTGGCGCGGCTGCGGCCGTCGCAGAACAGCGCCGAGTCGCTCTCGGTGACTGCCCCCTTCGCGCTCGGGACCTACTACTACGGTGCCTGCGCGGACGCCGTGGACAACGAGTCCGACACGGAAAACAACTGTTCCAGCTCGGTCGAGGTCGTTGTAACGCAGTCCAACCGGGCCCCGCGCGCGGTCGGAACAATCCCTGACCGGACGATGGAGCCGGGCGACGCCGAATCCATCGACGCGGCAACCTACTTCACCGACCCGGATGGCGACGACCTGGTCTACGCGGCCGCATCGAACAACACGGGGGTGGCGACGGTGACCCGGTCGGGGAGCACGGTCACGGTCACAGCCGTGGGCGCGGGGGACGCGACCATCACGGTGACGGCCACCGACCCGGGCGGCCTCACGGCCACCCATCGGTTCGACGTCACGGTCCAGGCCGCGCCGGAGTCCGACCTGGCCGTCCGTTCACCCGCAGCGAACCCGGACGAACTCGGACCCGGCGAGTCGTTCGCGCTGAGCGCGATCGTGCGCAACCAGGGAGCCGGGGCCGCCTCCACGAGCACGACGCTGCGCTACTATCGCTCGTCCGACGCGACGATCAGCACGGGCGACACCCAGATCGGCACCGACGCGGTCGCACAACTGGGCCCGTCGCAGAGCAGCGCCGAGTCGCTCCCGGTGACCGCACCCTCCAGCGAGGGGACCTACTACTACGGGGCCTGCGTGGACGCCGTCGCCAACGAGTCGGACACGAACAACAACTGCTCCAGCGCGACCGAGGTCGAGGTGAAGAAGGGCAACCAGGCCCCACGCCCGGAAGGCACGATTCCCGACCAGACCGTGACCCTCCTTGACGAGGTGACGGTCGACGCGGAGCCGTACTTTACGGACCCCGACGGCGACGACCTCGACTACACCGCCGCCTCGTCCGACACGGACATAGCGACGGTCTTCGTCTCGGGAAGCGACGTGCAGATGAAGGGACAGGACGACGGTGACGCGACCATCACCGTAACCGCCACCGACCCCGGCGGCCTCTTCGCCACCCAGAGCTTCAAGCTCACGGTCGACGACGTTCCCAACCGGGCGCCTGAGGTAGTCGGGCCGATCGTCGATCTCGTTGCCAACCCTGGGTATCGATACGGGGCAAGCTTGATACGAGTTTTCACGGATCCCGATGGCGATGATCTGGCCTGGTCGACCTCGTCGGCCAACACCGGTGTGGCGGAATCCGAGATCTCGGGCGATTCGATCTTCGTCGATGCGGTTGCGGTCGGTTCCACGATGGTAACCGTCACCGCCACCGACCCGGACGGCCTGTTCGCGACCGATACCTTCACAGTCGAAGTGGTCGACCTGCCGACGGCGCAATTCGACATCGACCTGTACTTCACCGACGATGTCACGGACGCCCACCGTGCCACCATTGCCCGGGCGAGAGACAGTTGGGAATCGGTCCTCGCGGCCACCGAACTGAACGATGCCATCATTCTCCCCCCGGTCGAGTGCCTTGGGCTCGGCAGCTTCAGCCTGGTGACCGTGGACGACCATGCCTTCTTCGTTGACGTGGACAGCATTGACGGCCCCGGCGGCACCCTGGCCTACGCCGGGTACTGCTATGAGCGCCCCTCGGACGGAACCCCCGTCCTGTCCTCCGTGATTATCGACGAGGATGACATCGGTCGGCTATCGGCGCGCGGAAGCCTCGCGATGGTGGTGTTCCACGAATTCGCCCACGGTCTCGGGTTCGACGGCTCCTACTGGGCGGACAAGGGCCTGGTCAATACCAGCTCCGACCCCCACTTCACGGGCGCGCTGGCGATCGCGGCCTTCAATGCGGCCGGCGGCACGTCATACACCGGATCGAAGGTGCCGATCTCGTCACCCGACTACAGCCACTGGCGGGAGTCCGTCTTCGACAGCGAGGGCATGACCGCCGAGTTGACGGTGGGAGGAACGAACCCCTTCAGCGCCATCACCCTGCAGGCCATGGCCGACATCGGTTACGTGGTCGACCTGTCGCTGGCGGAGGACTACCAGCTGCCCAGCGCGCCACCCCCGGACCTCGCCGCCGACGAGCCCGGCGAAGTGTTCGATCTGAGCAACGACGTAATCCGGGGACCGGTCGTGGTCATCGACACCGAGGGCCGGGTCGTCCGCGTGATTCCGCCTCCGCCGGGAACGGTCCTGCCGGCCTTCCGTCGCAAGGAGGTGCGGCTCGACCGGCGGGCAGGCGACGTCCCCGGCACCTGGACTCGTTCCCCCGCGCGACGGGATCCGCCGGGCCGCTGAAACAGCGTCCCCTCACCTCCGGTCCAGTTCGAAGCGCCGCACCCCCGCCCCCCGCTCCCCGTAGACGTCCCCCGCCTCGATCTTGAGGTCGTAGATCCCGTCCTCCAGCGCATCGATGTCGATCGCGACCGCCATCGGGTGGGTCCGTCCGACCGCCCGTTCCGACCACGTCACCACCGGCCCGGGCGACCTCGGGCGGACGCCCAGCGCCCGCAGGATCCGGGTGACCAGCCCCTCGCTCCTGCCCGTGATCGAGACCGAAACCTCCACGGTACTGCCGGGCGTCAACCCGTAGACCTCCCAGAAGACGACCAGTTCGCTGCCGCGATCGATGACGGTCTTGCCGAGCATGATCGGCACCGCCTCCTCGCGGTTCCGCGGCAGCTCGTCGCCGTCCGGCTCGACGAGCAGCAGGTCCGAGAGGGTGACCGGTCCGTCCTCGAGCGGCAACAGCCCGTGCCGGGCACGCGCGACCGTGCCGCGCCCGTCTATCGCCTCGATGCCCATCAGCAGCGGCACGGGCGGGATCGTGGTGGTGAAGACCGGTCGCATTTCTCCGTCGACGGGACCGAGAACCGTCGGGGCGCCGAAGGGTCCCGGGCTTGCGAAGAACCTCGCCACGGCGGGGTCGAGGGGAGCGTCGTCCAGCTGCGCGGCGGCGGCTATGACACGGGCGTCCCTGTCCCTGAACCGCGCGAACTGCGCGGGCAGATCCCAGAAGGGGCCGTAGTCGGTGGGGGTGTAGCCTTCGGTGTCCTCGGTTGCGTTGATCTCGTAGCGCAGCGAATCGAATCCATAGCTTATCGACGCGACCGGCGTGAAGCGGTAGCGGGCGGCTTCGATGCTGGTCCAGGTCTTGAACACCCCGGCGGCGAGCGACCAGGAGTCCTCGAATCCGCGCCGCACCACCCGCGCCTCGTGATAGTCCGGGTGCAGGTTGGTGGGGTCATCGGTGGCGCCCATGAGGTCCGTTTCGGCCACATCCACCAGGCGGGTGTGGAGCAGAAGCTCGAACCTGCGGTTGATGTGCTCCGCCCAGCGGTCGTTGCCGGGAATGGAGAGCAGGGGATCGGAGACCCACCAGAAGGTCTCGGCAAAGGCCATCCGCTGGTCGCAGGGCAGGCCGTCGTAGATGCGCCTGTCGAACTCGTCGAGCAGTTCATCGACGGCGGTCAGCTTGCAGGCCAACTCGGGGTCCGCACCCTCCAGCCCGGAGCGGAAGCGCACCTCGGCCTGGTCCTCCTGGCCCGCGCGGTGTAGGGCCATGCCGAGCACCAGATCGCACCACCACCGGGCGGTCGCGCAACTCTGCGCAAGTTCGAGGGCGGAGATGTGGCGCCCCAGTCTCGCGAAGGCGTAGACCGCCTGCGAGATGGTGTGTGGGTCGTCGGGGTGGTCGAGGGCCTCCTCCCAGATGTTCTTCAGGAAGTCCTCGACGACGAGCTCGGGGCGGCACTCGGGAATCGTGCGACAGAAGCGGTCCTCGTGGTCGCCGCCGAAGCAGGTGTCGCCGCGGTCGGGCGAGCAGTACGTCATCGGGAAGGTGCTGTGGGGGACCCGGTCGTAGTAGATGTCCAGAAGATGCCGGATGCCACGGGTGATCGGGCGCTGCCAATCGACCTCCTGCGCCGGAGCGGGCCCGGCCGGGACGAAGGGCAGCGCCAGGAAAACCAGTGCGATGCGCAGCTTCACGGCCGGGCCACCGCGAAGCTCCGGGTTGCGGTCGCGGTCGTCCCGTCCAGCAGGGTGACTCCGATGTTGAGCACGTAATCGCCGTTCTCGAGTCCGCCGATGTCCAGCCCAATGGCCATCGGGTGCGTCGGGGCGGAGGCGGGTTCCGACCACGACACCACCGGCCCCTGGCCGTCTCCCCTTATCCGCAGCGCACGCAGCACGCGGGTCAGAAACCCGTCATCCACGCCCTGGATCGAGATCGAGAAATCGAGCGGCTGCCCCCGGACCAGCCCGTAGACCTCCCAGTAGACCGCGAGTTCGGCCCCGGTCTCGATGGCCGTCGTGCCCATCATGGTGGCCACGGCTTCGTCGCGGCCGGCCGGGAGGTTCAGACTGTCGGGGACCAGCAGGAGCGGGTCGGACAGAACCAGCCCCTCCGTGGCCAGCGGCGGCAGCCCCACACGCGAACGCGCGGCTTCCCCCGACACATCGACGAACTCGAGGCTCGCCACCACCGGGACCGGCGCCACGACCGCCTCGACGACCGGACGCGGCCAGCTCGGACGGGGTTCCAGCCCCACCGGGTAGCTCCCGGGCCCATCGCTCACCAGGAAGACGGTCCGGGCCCGACGGAGCGGAGTCCGGTCCAGCCGAGCGGCCACGACCACGGCCACCGAGTCACGATCGAGAAACCGCCCGAACTGCGTGGGCACCTGGTAGACGGGGCCGTAGGCGTCCGGCGTGTAGCGCTCGTCCTCCAAGCCTGCCGTCAGCCCGTAGCGAAGCTCCCCGACCTCCGCGTTGATGCCCGAAACGGGGGAGAACCGGTACGTCGCCGCCATGATGCTCTTCCAGCGCGGGGCCGGGATCCCCAACTTCGACCAGGAGTCCTCATGTCCCTGGCGGACCACCGCGACCTCATGACTGTACGGATGCTCGTTGCCCGTGGTCTCCAGGAGCTGCTCGTGGAGGATGAGCTCGAACCGGCGCCGGATGTGCCGCGTCCAACGGTCGTTGCCGGGAATGGACCACATGGGGTTGGTCAGCCACCAGAACCGCCGCTCGAAGTCTCTCCGCTTGCGGCCGCGGAGCTTGCGGTACTCCGATCCTTCGTCCCCGTCCAGCAGTTCGGCGACTGCCGTCAGCCGGGATACGAGCGCCGGATCCGCGGTGGGCAGCGCGGCATTGAAACTCCTCTGGGCGTCGAGGGTCCGCCCGGCGCGATCGTGGACCATGCCCATGAGCAGATCGCACCACCACGCGGCGAAGGTGCATTCGCCCGCGAGTTTCTCGGCCTCCTCCAGGTGGTGGAGCCGTGCGTAGGCGTACACGGCCTGCGCGAATGCGAGAGGGTCTTCGGGCGCGCTGTCGGCGGCCGCGGCGAGTCTGGCCAGGAACCGGTCGGTCTCTCCCGGCTGGCGGCACTGGGAACTGGTACACTGCTGGTCCTCGTGGTCGCCGCCGTTGTAGCAGATTTCGCCCTTGTCCGTTCGGCAGCTCTGCATCACGTCGGAATGTTTGATCGCCGGGTCGTAGTAGTTCTTGAGGATCTTCCTGGCGTCGCCTTCCAGCTTGCCCCGCCAGTCGATTTCCGAAACCGGGGCGCGATCGGCCTGCTGTGCGGGCGAAGGGCGGGGATGGACCAGGGCGAGGGCGGTGAACGCGAAGGCCACGGAGACGATGGGAAGCTTCATGGTCATGGTAAGGTAGCGGCGCGGGATGGGATCAGGCAGACGGGTGGGCAGGCACCGCCTTCTACCCCGGAGACACTTGCCCGATCCCTTCCCGTTGTGCATGCGCCTTCCCGAAACCCCGTTGGCGCCGTATGCGTAGTTCGCGGCGGAGAGGCAACGCTGCCACGAAGACCCTTCGGGCTAGTGCCGCAATCCAACGAATCTCGCGGCCTACGTCCCGCGGACCGCTACCGACTGTCAACGGAGGTTGATGACGATGAAGACCCTTGCCCGGTGCTGGGCCACGGCACTGTTTCCGTTCCTTGTAGCGGGTTCCACCACCGCTCAGCAACCGGGCGACAGTGTGAGGGTGTCGGGCGACCTGGTCGGCGTGGTTGTCGACGCTGACAGCGCCGGGCTGCTCCTGTCTTCCGCGTATCCACCCTACGCCGGGATGCGGAGCCTTGAAGTGCCCTACGCCGGGATGCGGAGTCTCGAGGTATGGGGCGGTACCCGGACCCATGCCGGGCGTGGGTTCAAGTTGGGGTTCGCGGCCGGGGCGATTACGGTGGGCGGGTTGGGTTGGGCTTTGTGTTACGGATACAGCAGCTGCGGTCAAGATGCGAGTCTTGTCGTGGCAATGACCGCTGTATCCGGGTTGCTGACCGGCATAGTCGGAGCGCTGATCGGCGCGGCAATCGAAACCGACATCTGGACACCGGTACCCATTCCGGGCGGGCTGGCGCTACGGTTGGCCGTGGGGGGTCGCCACTAGCGGATCCCCTCCAGCTGAATCCCGCGCACGAAGTACCGCTGTGTAAAGAGGAACAACAGCGCGATCGGCAGTACCGCCACCACGCCCGCCGCCATCTGGTAGGGCCAGTTGATCTCGTAGGTCGAGTGGAAGGCCGCGATCCCCACCTCCACCACGCGCATCTCCATGGAGCGGGTGACCAGGAGCGGCCACAGGAAGTTCTTCCAGGCGTCTATGAAGGCGAAGAGCGCCAGGGTGGCCACGGCGGGCTTCGCCAGCGGCAGCGCCACGCTCCAGAAGATCCGCAGGGGACCGGCGCCGTCGACCCGCGCGGCGTCCTCCAGCTCGCGCGGGACCGTGCGGAAGTACTGGCGCATGAGGAAGATGCCCCACACGGACACGAGTTCGGTGGAGATGAGACCCTGGTAGCTGTCGATCCAGCCCAGCGCGTCGATCATGAGAAAGCGGGGGATGAGGACGATGACGGCCGGGACCATCATGGTGGCCAGGAAGAGCATGAACACGCGGTCGCGGCCGGGGAATTCGAGCCGCGCGAAGGCGTAGCCGGCGGTTGTGGCGGTGGCGACCTGACCGGCCACCACGGCGGTTGCGAAGATCAGCGAGTTGAGGAAGTAGCGGGCGAAGGGCTGAGCGGTGAGCGCGTCGGGGTAGTTGGACCAGAGGGGTGTTTCCGGAAGCAGGCGGCCGGAGGAGAAGACCTCGAGTTGCCCCATCAGGCTGGTCGCGGCCATCCACAGGAAGGGCGCCGCCATGGCCAGGCAGGCCAGCATGAGCAGGGTGGTGCGGGTGGAGGCGGCGAGGGTGGGCCTCATGGGTGCGCCCCTCTCCTCTCCAGCAACCGGAAATGCAGCCACGTCGCGACGAAGATGACCGCGAAGAGGATCCAGCTCATCGCGGCCGCGTTGCCGAATCGCAGGAACTCCCACGCCTCCCGGTAGATGTGGTAGACGGCCACGTCGGTCGCGCCCAGCGGGCCACCCTCGGTCATGACGTAGACCAGCCCGAAGACCTGGAACGACCCGATCACCGAGGTCACCAGCACGAAGAACAGGGTGTGCCTGAGACCCGGCAGCGTGATGTGGCGAAAGCGCTGGAACGCCCCGGCACCGTCCACCCGGGCCGCGTCGTACCAGTCCCGCGGGATCGCCGCGAGCCCCGCCTGGAAGACGACCATCTGGTAGCCGACGACCATCCACACGCTGATCGCCATCAGTGTGACCAGCGCCGTGTCCGGAGAGGTCAGCCACGGCACGGAATCCAGCCCCACCCGCTCCAACGCCCGGTTGACCAGACCGTACCCGTCGTCGAGCAGCCACTTCCAGACCACCGCGATGGCGACCACGCTGGTGATGCCCGGCAGGAAGAGCGCGAGGCGGGCCCAGCGGACCGCGCGCCGCGACCCGCGTGTGAGCAGGGCGAGGCCGAGCGCGACGGCCATCGCGAAGGGGACGTGGAGGGTGAAGACCGCGGTGTTTCGGATGGCGGACCACCAGTTGCCATCTAGTGCTAGCGATAGATAATTGTCAATACCTGTGAAGGGATGGACGGGATCGACCAGGTGCCACTCGTGCAGGGAGATCCACAGCGAGAAGAGCAGGGGGCCGAAGGTGAAGAGGAGGAGGAGGACGGCGGTGGGGGCGAGGAGGCCCCAGGCCGTGAGCGTGCGCCGCAGCGCGCGGGGACGGGTGGAGAGGGGGAGGAGGAAGAGGAGCAGGGTGGTGGCAAGTGCCGAGGCGGCGGCGGTGGCGGCGAGGGGGACGGTTGGGGAATGGGTGGCTTCGTAGCCGAGGAGGGCGAGGTGCAGCTGGGTCGAGGTGGCGGTGGGGGTTGTGGGGTCGGTGGTGACGAGTGTGGACGGGTCGGAAGTCGTGGGGATTCGCGTGCGTGCGACGTGGTAGGTGGCACCGGCGACGGTGACGGTGTAGGTGGTGGCCGGGGGTGGGGGTGCCGGCGCGGCGGCGACGGTCCGGGCCACCTCGCGGGACATGGTCCAGAGGTCGTCCGGGCTTTCCAGAGCCTGCGTGGTGGCCCAGGGCAGACCGGCGACGCGGGGAGCATGGCCGGGGTCGGCGCCGTGGGCGAGGGCGACCTCGACCGCGCGGGCTCCGTGAGCGGCGTGTTCGGCGCTTAGGCGTTGGAGTGCGCGGTCGGCCCAGGTGGCGGCCGAGGCGGCTGTGGCGGCCAGGAGAAGGGTGGCGAGAAGGGTGGGCAGGACCGGGTGGCGGGGGGGTGGGGGGGACCTTCGCCGCGCGACCGCCCACGCCGACAGGAGAGAAAGACCCAGCAGGGCCAGGGCGGTGGGGAGGAGCGGCCATCCGCGGCCCCGCGCCGTGGGCTCGACCCGGATCCAGGCCGCAGGTTCGAGGTCGCCGGTGCGGTAGGCGTGGGCGCCGGGGAGCGCTCCTGCGCCGTCCCCGGGCACGGTCTCGATCGTTCCGCGTCCTTCCAGGAAGGCCGTTGCGGCCGCGTCGCCGCCGCCGGGCAGCTCCCACAGTGCCGCCGCCATGCGCGCGAAGCTCGTTGCCGCGTCTTCGCCTGCGCGACTCACCGTGGCCACCGCCAGGCCGACAGTGACGGTGAGGCCTAATGCGGTTGCAGTGATGGCAGCGGCGCGGAGCGTCGTGGGGTTCAGCGCTCCGCTCGGGCCCGCCACGTCCCCCCACTCCCTCACCGCCCCAGCTCCTCGTCCACGCGGCGGGCCACGTCCCCCGCGCTCTCCGCCAGAGCCTCCCCGTTCAGCAGCCGGCGGTCCATGATCTCGACCGCCAGCGCTTCGATCCGGGAGAAGTCGCGCACATACGCGCCCCACGTCATCCGCGCCCGCTCGGCCAGCGCGATGAACGCCCGCTCCACGCCGGTCGGGTCCCCGGCGGCGATCTCCGCCGCCACATCCATGCGCGACGCAATGGCCAGACCGGACCGTACCCGGATCCGCTGCGCCTCCGGCGACGCCAGGAACCCGGCCAGATCGATCGCCCGGCGCGGGTTGGCCGCGTTCGGCGGCACCGCCCATCCTGACGCATAGATCACACTCGTCGCCCTGTCAAGAGACGGATGGTGCGGGATCGGCAGGATCGCGAGGTCGAGGGAGCCGTCGGCCACCAGGTCGCGGAAGACACGCAGCGTCCAGTGCCCCGAGAGCAGAAAGGCCTGGCCGCCGGAGGCGAAGCGGGCCTCGCGGGCGGGATCGCCCTGCTGCACGAACTGTGCGCCGGGTGTGAGGCCCGCCTCGGCCAGGCCGGTCAGGAAGGCGTAGGCCTCCAGTGCGGCCGGACCGTCCATGTGCCCGCTGGCGACCTCGCCCCCCGGCGCCAGAATGTCGCCCCCGGCCGACCACACGAACGGCACCCACTGGTAAAGATTGCGGGGGAAGTCGAAGCCGAAGAAATCGGGCCGCCCGTCGCCGTCGATGTCCCTGGTCACGGCCTCGGCGGCGGCGCGGAAGTCGTCCCACGTCCACCCCGCAAGCGGCGGCGTCTCCACCCCCGCCGCCTCCAGCACCGCGCGATTCGCGTAGATCACCATCGGCGTGAAGTCCTTGGGGAGCGCGAAGATGGAACTGCCGCGGCGAAACGCGTCCAGCACCTGTGGGAAGACGCTGTCGGCGGCGAAGCCCAGCGCCTCCTGGTAGGGAGCCAGATCCGTCGCAAGGCCGCGGTCCACGAAGGTGGGGATGTCGGGGGAGTCGAGCAGGTACACGTCGGGGGGATGTCCGGCCGCGATCGAGGTGAGGAGGCGCTCCTCGTACCCGTTGGGCGCCGATTCGAGGAGGACGCGCACGCCGGGGCGGAGGGCCTCGTAGCGGTCGGCGACCTGCTGCTCGATCTCCAGTTCATGGCCGCCGGCCCAGAGGGCGACGCGCAGGGTGGTGGCGGACGGGGGGGCGGGGGTGCAGGTGGTGGTGAGGAGGGCGGTGGCGGTGCCGAGGATGATGGTACCGTGGCGGCGCGCCGAACCGCCGGCCGCCTGCTTGCCGGGGTCAGACATGGTCGCCGGCCGGACCGGGTGTGGGCGCGGTCCCGATGCGGCGCCCGTCCGGGCCGAAGAGATGGGTGCGCTCCCAGGCGACCGTGACATGGACGGTGTCGCCGGGAGTGACGGATTGGGCGGGGGACGCGCGTGCAACCCAGGCCGCGCCGGCGGGGCCGTCGAGGTGGACGCGCTGTTCGCTCCCGAGGGCCTCGACGCGCAGCACGGTGGCGGTGAAGTGGGGTGGGTGTGGGGCGGGGGCGGGTGAGGCGCCGGTGGTGGACTGGGGTGGGGGACGGGAGGGGTCGGGGGGGATGCCGAAAGGGTCAGGTGGGATGTCGGAGTATATTGGTGGGTGGGTAGAGGTGCCCGAAGCATTCTCCGAAGTAATGTGTGGGTGGGCAGGGGTGGGTGGTGATCCCACCGTAATTGCGAGGTCTTCGGGTCGCACTGCGAGTGTGGCGGTGGTGTGTGTGGGCGGTCCCGGAAAGACGAACGGGCCGCCGGCGAGGCGATCGTCGCGGGTGGCGAGGGGAAGCCGGTTGATGGGCGGCGAACCCACGAAGCCCGCGACGAACAGGTTGGCCGGCCAGCGGTAGATTTCGCCGGGCGTTCCCACCTGCTGAATCCGTCCCCGGTCCATGACGGCGACACGCTGGCCGAGCGACAGCGCCTCGACCTGGTCGTGGGTGACGAAGATCATGGTCGTGCCGAGGCGGCGGTGGAGCGCGGCGATCTCGTCCCGGGTCCGCAGGCGCAGTCCCGCGTCGAGGTTCGAGAGCGGTTCGTCAAAGAGGAAGACGCCCGGATCGCGCACCATCGCGCGTCCCAGCGCCACCCGCTGCTGCTGTCCCCCCGAGAGCTGCCCGGGACGTCGGCCGAGCAGCTCGCCGAGTCCCAGCACATCGGCCGCCCGCCCCACCCGCTCCGCCACCTCGTCACGCCCCACCCCCCGCATCCTCAGCCCGAACCCCAGGTTCCGCGCGACCGTCATGTGCGGATAGAGCGCGTAGCTCTGGAAGACCATCGCCACGTCACGGTCGCCCGGCGCGACATCGTTCACCGCCCGCCCCCCGATCCACACCTCCCCCGCGGTCGGCTCCTCCAGCCCCGCGATGAGGCGCAGCAGCGTGCTCTTCCCGCACCCCGACGGTCCCACCAGCACGAGGAGCTCCCCGGCCCGGACCTCGAGATCGACGGCGTCCACCGCCGTCACGTCGCCGAAGCGCTTCTCGACGCCGCGGAGGGCGACACCCCGGGGTGCCTGGGTCACGACTCGCCGTCCTCTCGCGCGGCCCCTGGGCCGAGTGTGCCCGCGTACGTGGCCGAAGGTCTCATGCCATCTCTCCCCATCCCACCCTCAGCGGCCCCTCACGCGGCCCCTCGTACCGCTTCCCGTCCACCTCCACCGCCACCCGTCCCTCGCCCACCTCCACCGCCACGATATGCCCCCTCGCCCGCACCGGCCCGAGCGTCACCCGCGCCAGATCGTGCGGAAGCGGCCAAACCTCGACTCCCTCCTCGTCGATGTGGAGTCCCGCGATCCCGCGCGCGAGCAGATCCAGCACCCACGAGTGCTGATAGTCGTCGATGCCCCGGAAGTGACAGGCGCGCCCGGTGTAGGGATTGTAGTGCTCGAAGCAGTTGGGACGGTCCGGGTCGCCATCGGTGAACATCATCCGCACGAAGCGCACGAGCATGTCAGCCGCGAGCCCGCCCGCCCGCTCGTTGCCTCTGCGCCGGCAGCGCAGCAGCCCCTCGATCACGTGGCTGGTCGTCATCGGCCAGACGCGGCCGTTCCAGGGACAGTTGCGCCGCTTCCCCCGCCAGATCCCCTCGGCCGAGAAGCGGGGATCGTCCACGCTGGAGGAGGGGATGGGGAACGGGGTGCCGAAAGTGCGCGGGTCCTCGAGGTGGTCCATCATGGCGTCGAGGCGGGCGTCGTCGACG
>JAPPGM010000025.1 GCA_028874995.1 Gemmatimonadota bacterium
GGGCGGATCGGGACTGGTGTTCCGTCTGGTCTTCAAAACCAGTGCGCCCGGCTAAAACCCGGGTGGGTGGGTTCGATTCCCACACGCCCCCGCCATCCGTGGCCCCCCCGAGCCGTTCAGCCCCGTGCCGTCAGCCCGCGCCGCTTCCGAACAGCACCATGTCGGCCGGGGCAAGGAGCACGATGCCCCTTATCTCCTCCGGAATGACGGGCATGGAGGCCGCCTGAACGCGCGTGGACTGTCCGGGCGACGCCTGTGTCACCGTGAACACCTGGCCTTCGATGCTTCCCGTCGACAACAGGGCCGAAGCGGACGATGCCGAGCCACCCTGTATCGTCAACGGGACCACCATATCGAACGGTGCTCCTGGGGCGAGGACCAGACGCACAGAAGCGGGGGAGGCGGCTGTGTCGGCAGCGTCGGTCCGCTCGAATTGGAGGGAGAGTTCAAACGGTGCTCCCGGATTGGAGTCCAGACGCAGCTTCTCCAGGCTCACGAGTCCCGACAACACTCCGTCCGGCAGCGACGCCAACTCGTTGTCGTCGATGTATAGTGCTGTCAGACTCACGAGCTCCGAGAACACTCCCTCCGGTAGCGATGTCAACTGATTCTCATACAGGGTCACCACTTCCAGGCTGGTGAGCCCGGAGAACAGCTTGTCCGGCAGCGAGTCCAACCGGTTTTGGTCCAGGTACAGGTATATCAGGTTCCCAAGCCCCGAAAAGACACCCTCCGGCAGCGATGCCAACCGGTTATGCCGCACCCCCATCACTTCCAGGCGCGCAAGCCCCGCAAAGATCCCCTCCGGCAGGTGCGCCAAACGATTGCCGTCCAGGTGCAGGTCTGTCAGGTTGGCAAGTCCCGAAAAGAGACTTTCCGGCAGCGAGTCCAGCCGGTTGTGGGCCAGATTCAGGTCTTCCAGGCGGCCGAGCCCGGAGAAGACCCCTTCCGGGAACGTCGTCAACTCGTTGTGATTCACGTAAAGGTCTCTCAGGTTGGCAAGCCCCGAGAAGAGACTTTCCGGCAGCGAATCCAGCGAGCCCTCGTAGATCCCCAGAATCTCCAATCCGGTCATTCCGGCGAAATCCCCGGCCCGCAGCGAGGGGGCCTTCCACACGGGCAACCCGCCGAGCCGCGCCAGGTCCGCGGCTGTGACGTCCTCGCATCGAGGCACTCCCGACCGCTCGAGAATCGCCCATTGAACCTCCGGCGTCCGGTCGCACACCCCGACCGGCGCCGGCCCGCTGTTCCCGTCACAGCCTGCAATGCACGCCAACGCCCCGATCAACGCCATCATCGATGACACTGGGAATCGCTGCCGGTCGGTTCGGGTTCGCATGCGGTGGCGGTGAGTCGTGCAATCGCTGAAGGTACGCTTGGCAGAGCTTGCCCCACGCGTGTCTTGCCACCTACGCGGCCAGGACCCGGAGGAGTTTCACGGGTTCAAGGTTCTTTTATCTTCCACCATGCCCAGCGAACCGCTCCGCGTCATCGTCAACCCCGCCGCCGCCGCCGGCCGGGGCCGGAAGGCCGCCACGAAACTGTTCGGGGCCTTCGACGGGCGCTCGACTGCGTATGACGCCCGCCATACGGAAGGTCCGGGGCACGCCTCGCATCTGGCCGCGGAAGCGGTTTCGGACGGCGTCGGCCGGATCGTGGTCGTTGGTGGCGACGGCACCGTGCACGAGGTCGCGCACGGGTTGATCGGGTGTGGCGTGAAGCCCTTGCCCGCGGTCGCGGTCTTCCCGGTGGGGACCGGCAACGACTTCTATCGAATGGTGGGCCCGGACCGCAGCGTGGCGGCCGTGATGGGATTGCTCGACAACGGCGTCGTCCGGCACTTCGATGTCGGGCGCGTTGCGTGGGAGGAGGGGGAGAGGACCTTTGTGAACGTCATGGGTGTGGGAGTGGACGTGGAGGTTCTCCATTGCCGCGGCCGCTTCTCGCGGCTGCCGGGGCTCCTGCAGTACCTGGCGTCCTTTCTGAACGCGATCATGACTTTCCGGGCCCCGGAGGTGCATATCGACACCGATGCCGGCGACGGGCAACGCATCACGGGCGCGACGACTCTAACGATGATCACGGTGGGACCATCGATCGGCGGGGGCTTCATGATCAACCCGGAAGCACAGGCATCGGACGGAAGGCTGGATCTGTTTCACGTCGGCGCGCCCGGCCTGCTTCCGATTCTGCGGTTGGTGCCGCGGGTTATCCGGGGCACGCACGGGGACTCGCCCATCGTGACCATGCGCCGGCTGAGGCGCGCCGTGCTCCGCCGGCCGGGGGGTGAATCGATGTGGTTCGAGATCGACGGGGAGCTGTCGCCGGGACCCGCCCGGGAGCTCCGGGTAGAGGTGGTTCCGGGCGCGTTTCCGGTCCTCGTTCCGGCCAGGGCGGCATGAGAGTCGCGAGAGCGGGGGCTCCGGCCGGGTGGAGGGTTGCGTTGGTCCTCATCGGGTCGGCCCTGATCTGGGGACAACCGGCGTCGGCCCAGGAGGTGACCGGCGAAGCCGCGGCCCCGGATTCCCTGGTCCCACCGGATTCCCTGACGCGGCGCCTCAGCCCCGCCGGGGCCTTCCTGCGCGGCGCGCTCATTCCCGGTTGGGGACATGCGGCCTCCGGGTCGCTCACCCGGGGTGCCTTCTACTTCGGTATCGAGGCGGCCGCGGGATGGATGGTGTTCAAGACCTGGCGCAAGCTGCGGGTAGCGCGCAACCAGGTTGCCCTGTGGGAGGACCGGGTCACGGCGAGCCTCATGAGCCAGGGAATCACCGAGCAGGAGGAAATCGACTCCAGGCTGGAGCAACACGACGAGATCGCCCGCCTGCGTGAACTGGCCGACTCGCGGAGGGAGCAACGGGAAGACTGGGCCGCGGTGGCGATCTTCTTCCTGCTCATGTCCGGGGTGGACGCCTTCGTGTCGGCCCATCTCCAGGATTTCCCCGAGCCGCTCACGGTCGAGGGAGACCCTGGCGGGACCATCTCGTTGACGATTCGCGTTCCGGTGGGGTGAACGTTGCCAGGGTGCGCGCGTCTATCCGTCCCACTCGTGCAACTCCGGCTTGCCGGAGTCGTCGATCGTCACGTAGGACCGATGGAGGACCCAATCGCCCGAATTGACGTAGAAGCGCCCCGGGGCGACCTCGGTCACCACGGGCTTGTGGCCGTGCCCGAGGGCGACGATGTCGAGGGTGGGATCCTGCTTCAGACGGGCGGCTGCCCAACTCGACAGGAACGCCGTCCGTCCCCCGTTCGCCGGGATCGCACCCGCGCTGATCTGGGCCCGGGTACCCGAGACGCTTTCCGCGAGCCGCGCTCCGAGATCCGGGTGGATCCAGCGAAAGAGCCAGCGGGTCGGCCGGCTGCGGAGAACCAGCCGCAGAATGCGGTACCCGAAGTCTCCTGCCCCGAGTCCGTCACCGTGGGCAATGAGGACGGATTTGCCCTGAGCGCGGATCCGCACCGGCTCCTGGCGGAAGTCGACGCCGATCTCCTGCCGGAGAAAGTCGCCCCCCCACCAATCGTGGTTCCCTCCCATGACGAGCACCGGCACTCCCGCCTCGACGAGGTCCGCCAGAAGGGCGAGAACCCGCACGTGTCCGGAGAGGATCACCCTGCGGTACTCGAACCAGAAGTCGAAGAGATCCCCGTTGATGATCAGACGGCTTCCGGATTCCCTGACGTGCAGGAGCCAGCGCCGGAAGGCCTCTTCGGTTTCGGGCGGAACGGCGCCGAGGTGGACATCGGAGACGAGGAATACGGGTCCGGGGGGCATAAGGACGAAGCTAGCGGTCCGCGGAAAAATCCGCGCGGGGTGCTATTGATACTGCTCGCGGCGACGGGATGCGCCGGCTCCGCCCTGCGTTCCGCCCAGCCCCTGCCGCGTCCCGAACTGGACACCGAGGTGCGGGCAGCCAGCGAGGCCGGCCGGATCTCGAAGCCCGTTCAGCTCACCTTCGCCTGGCGCGCCCGCGAACCCGACTTCCGGGATGTCGGGATCGGAGTGGCGCGCGTGGAGCCTCCGGACAAGGCGCGCCTGGACCTCTTCCTCGACAACGGCGAGACCGCGGCGATCGTGGCTCTGGTGGGTGACGATCTGCGGGTGCCCGGCGAGCTGCCGCTGGAACTCGTTCCCCCTCCCGCGTTGCTGTGGGCGGCGCTGGGCGTCTTTCGGCCGGGTGACGGGGCAGAGGTGTTGGAAGGCCGCCGTGGCGGC
Organism: Gemmatimonadota bacterium; assembly: GCA_028874995.1. Taxonomy (GTDB): domain Bacteria; phylum Gemmatimonadota; class Gemmatimonadetes; order Longimicrobiales; family Gaopeijiaceae; genus Bin94. The sequence goes on from JAPPGM010000025.1 coordinate 4,217, forward strand.
GGCGCGACGGAACTGCGTTTCGGGCTCCCCGGAGGGGACCTGGTCCGCTTCCGGATGCGTGATCGCAGGGTGGTGGAGGCCGCGTTGCTGCGGGGAGGAGCCGAAGTCGAACGCGTGGTGGTCACCGGGGCGGGTGAGGCGTCGGCCTACCCAAGCGAGGCGACCTATCGTAACCTTCGTGACTATCGTGAACTCGAGCTGCGACTGGAGTCCCTTGAGCATGTGGACCCGTTTCCGCCGTACATCTGGGACCCGGGGAGGCGGTAGCGCGATGGGTCACCGCGGCGCCGCGGCCCACTTGCGGGCCGGAAGAAACCGGGACAGGGCGGGGCTCACCGCGGGCGCGGTCCTGGTCGCTGCCGGGCTCGGCATCGTTGGCTGCAACTACTCCTTCATTGCGGGCGCCGGCTTCCCCGACCACATCCGCACGATCGCGGTCCTTCCGTTCGAGAACGAGACCGGCCGCTTCGAGCTGACCCAGGAGATTCACGATGCTCTCCTGCGGCAGCTTCCAAGAGCGCTGGGACTGACCCCGGCGGGAGAGGAGACGGCCGACGCGGTGCTCAGCGGAACGATCCTGAACTATCAGCTGACGGCGCCCCTGTACCGCCGCGGACAGCAGGAGGAGAGCGTTCAGGTCCTGCAGCGCGAGGTGGTGATCCAGGTCCATGTGGAGGTGCTGGACCGCGAGAACTATACGATCCTGTGGGACGACTCCCGGCTCCGCGTCGTGGGACAGTACCTGGATGCCAGCGAGACCGAGGACGTGGGCCGCACCGAGGCCATCAAACTGCTGGTGCAGGAGATAGTGGACGGGGCGCAGTCCAACTGGTAGATTCGCCCGCGGCAGATTTCCGATCACCGCACCGCACGAGGGAGAATCGATCACTTGAACCGCGTCCTCTGGCTCTGGGGGATTCTGTTCGCCCTCTGGCTCCCTCTCTCGGACCACTACACCGGGCTCTTCCTGTTCTTCGGGGTGCTGGCGTGCACCATCGCGGTCTTCTTCGGCGCGCGCATGGGCATCGTGGACCGCGAATCGGTTCCGGTGCACCTGGTGTGGAGGGGGATTCGCTACGTCCCGTGGCTGGTGTGGGAGATCTTCAAGTCGAACGTGCGTGTGGCGCGGATCATCCTGGCCCCGAGGGTGCGTGTTGACCCCTCGATCGTGCACTTCCGCGCCTCGCAGCGGACCGATCTCGGGCGCTTCATCTACGCCAACTCGATCACGCTGACCCCGGGCACGGTCACGACCGGGATCGTCGGTGACGATTTCGAAGTCCACGCCATCGTGCAGGAGGAGATCGACGGTTCGGAGGAGAATGAGATGAACCGGCGCGTTTCGGTGCTCGAGGGGGAGGCGGCGTAGGACCGTGTTCGCCGTGACCGCCGCCGCCCTGCTGGTCGCCATGTGCCTGGCCATGTGCCGTGCGCTCCTGGGGCCCACCGCGTATGACCGGGTGCTCGCGCTGAACAACATCGGCACCAAGACCGTGGTGCTGATCGCGGTGCTCGGCTTCCTGAACGGACGGCCCGAGTTCCTCGATCTCGCGCTCGCCTACGCGCTGATCAACTTCATCGGCACGATCGCGGTGCTGAAGTACATCGAGTACGGGGATCTGGGGACGAGTGGGGGATCCAGGCGGCGCAGGGCGATGGAGATGGAGCCGTGATGGAACAGGTGCTCTCCGTGCTGATCTGGGCATTGCTCCTCTCGGGCGCCTTCTTCCTGGTGTCGGGCGCGCTGGGGATGGTGAGGCTTCCGGACGTGTTCACGCGCATGCATGCGGCGGGGATGGCCGATACCATGGGAGCGGGGTTGATCCTCGTAGGGCTTTGCGTGTACAGCGGTGCGAATTTCGTCACCTTGCGCCTCGTGCTCATTCTCGCGTTCCTGTGGTTCACGAGCCCGATCGCCACGCACGCGCTGGCCAAGGCGGCGCTTTCCGGCGGGGCCGAGCCGTACACGGTGGGAGCGGGGGACGGGGGTACGGACGACGGTGCGGGCGAGGGAGGTGGCGCGCCGTGAGCATCGTCGTCGACATCGTCCTGTTCACCCTGCTGGGCGCGACCGGGTTCGCGCTTCTCAAGGTCCGCAACCTCTTCGCGGTGGTCATGCTGGCCGGGATCTACTCGCTGCTCTCGGCCGGTCTCTTCACCGTCATGGACGCGGTGGACGTGGCCTTCACCGAAGCGGCGGTGGGCGCGGGGATCTCGACCGTGCTCTTCCTGGGCGCCCTGGCGCTGGCCGGGCACCACGAGCACCGGCCCGGTCACACCCCGCTGCTCCCGCTCGTCGTGGTTGTGGTGACGGGTGGGGCGCTCGTCTACGGGACGATGGACATGCCCGGCTTCGGACACCCCGAGAACCCGGTGCATCACCACGTCGCGGACCACTACCTGGAGGAGAGCTACGACGAGATCGGCATCCCCAACGTGGTGACATCGGTGCTTGCCTCGTATCGGGGCTACGACACCATGGGCGAGACGACGGTGGTCTTCGCGGCGGCCGTGGGGGTGATGCTGCTGCTCTCGGGTGCGAGGCGGGCGAGGTCGCGCGCGTCTCCCGCGGAGGGGGGCGAATCCGCCGGTGGACCGGAGAGGCCACGGAACGACTCCGCCGCCGGAGCCGGGAAGGGGGACGAATGAGAGAGGAGATCATCGTCCGCGTGGGCGCGAAGTTCCTTGCCCCCTTCATCATCATGTTCGCGCTCTACGTGCACTTCCACGGCGACTACAGTCCGGGTGGAGGGTTCCAGGCCGGCGTGATCCTGGCCGCCGCCTTCGCGCTGCTGGCCCTGGTCTACGGACTGGAAGCGGTGCAGAGGGTGCTTCCGCTCTGGTTCACCCGGATGTGCGCGGCGCTGGGGGTGCTGATCTTCGCGGGAGTGGGCGTGGTGACGATGCTGCTCGGCCACAACTACCTCGGCTACAACGCGCTCGCCGCCGACCCCACGCACCCCGAGCACGGCCAGCACTACGGCATCCTGCTGGTGGAGCTGGGGGTGCTGGTGACGGTCTTCGGCGTGATGGTGACGGTCTTCTACCACTTCGCCGGGCGGGGAAGGAGAGATCCGTGAGGCTCGATCTCTTCGTCTCCCACTACAACTATTGGGTCGTCATCTTCCTGATGATGGTCGGGTTCTACATCCTCATTTCCCGTGGCAATCTGATCAAGAAAATCGTTGGTCTGAATGTATTTCAAACCGCTGTCTTCATGTTGTACATCAGCATGGGGAAGATTACAGGGGGGACGCCGCCGATCCTGGTGAACCCGAAGGGGGCGGGGGAGGGCCACAATGGTGCCGAGGCGGGCCCGAATGGTGCGGAGGCGGGCCTGGGCGGGACGGAAGCGCTCCAAGAGCCCGCCGCCGAAGTCGTGTACTCCAACCCGCTGCCGCACGTCCTGATCCTCACCGCGATCGTGGTGGGGATCGCGACCACCTCGCTGGGGCTCGCGCTGGCCGTCCGCATCAAGGAGGCGTACGGGACGATGGAGGAGGACGAGATCAACCGCATCGAGGCGGAGACGGAGGCGGCGGAGTGAGGAGCCGCTGCTGATGTCCACCCACCTCCCGGTGCTCCAGGTGGTGGTGCCTCTGCTGGCGGCCCCCGTCTGCGCCCTGATCCGCAACGCGCGCGCGGCTGCGGTGATCGCGGTGCTGGCCAGCTGGGCGACGCTGGCGATCGCCCTGTCCCTCCTGGGCGACGTGATGTCGGCCGGGGTGATCTCCTACGCAATCGGGGACTGGGTCCCGCCCATCGGGATCGAGTACCGGGTCGACATCGTCAACGCCTGGGTGCTGGTCATCGTGTCCACGATCGCCTCGGTGGTGGCGCCGTACATGATCACCAGCGTCGCGGACGAGGTCGCGCGGGGTCGCATCCCCCTCTTCTACGCGGCCTACCTGCTCTGCCTCTGCGGGCTGCTCGGCATCACGATCACCGGCGACGTCTTCAACGTCTTCGTCTTCCTGGAGATCTCGTCGCTCTCGGCGTACGCGCTCATCGCGATGGGGACGCGACGCCGCGCCCTGACCGCGGCCTTCCGCTATCTCATCATGGGGTCGGTGGGGGCCACCTTCATCGTGATCGGGATCGGCCTCCTGTACGTGATGACGGGGTCGCTCAACATGGCGGATCTGGCCGTGCTGCTCCCGGAGGTGTGGGACTCGCGGACCGTGAAGGTCGCGTACGGGTTCCTCGGCGTGGGATTCTGCCTGAAGCTGGCGCTCTTCCCGCTCCACCTGTGGCTCCCGAACGCGTACGCCTTCGCCCCTTCCGCGGTGACCGCCTTCATGGCGTCGACGGCCACGAAGGTCGCGGTATACATGCTGCTCCGCTTCTTCCTGACCATCTTCGGCGCGCCCTTCTCCTTCGGCGTGATGGCGCTCGACCGGGTGCTGCTGCCGCTCGCGCTGGTGGCGATCGTGAGCATGTCGCTGGTGGCGATCTTCCAGGTCGACGTGAAGCGCCTGCTGGCGTATTCGTCGGTGGCGCAGATCGGGTACATGGTGCTGGGGCTGTCCTTCGCGTCGGTGACCGGGCTGACGGCCACGCTGCTCCACCTCTTCAACCACGCGCTGATGAAGGGGGCGCTCTTCATGGCGATGGGGTGCGTGGTCTACCGGATCGGGTCGGTGCACATCGATGCGATGGCCGGGCTGGGGAAGCGGATGCCGTGGACGATGGCGGCCTTCGTGCTGGGGGGACTGAGTCTGGTGGGCGTGCCGCTTACGGTGGGGTTCGTGAGCAAGTGGTTCCTGATTCTGGGGGCGCTGGAGCGGGGGTGGTGGCCGGTGGCGGTGATCGTGCTGTTGGCTTCGGTGCTGGCGCTGGTGTACGTGTGGCGCGTGGTCGAGGCGGCGTATTTCCGGCCGTATGGAGGGGATGAGGGGGGGCCGCGGGAGGCGCCGTGGCGGCTGCTGGTGCCGACCTGGGCGCTGGTGGGCGCGAATCTGTACTTCGGGATCAGCGCGGTGCGCACGGCCCAGGTGGCGGAGCGGGCTGCCGAGGTGCTGATGACTGGGGTCGGGCCATGATCGGGGATCGGGCCATGCTCAGGGATCGGGCCATGCCCGGAAGTCGCGCCGTGACCGGGGGTGTCCCGTGACCGTGGAGACGATGCTGCTGCTGTCGCTTGTGGTGCCCGTAGTCGGCGCCGGGCTGATCCTGCTTCTGCGCCGGAACCCCAACGCGCGCGAGGCGGCCAGCCTGGTCACGGCGGGAGCGCTCTTCGCGATCGTCCTGCGGGTCTACGCGGCGGTGAGCGAGGGCGGCCGTCCATCGCTGGTGCTCGCCGAGCCGATTCCCGGGATCCCGATCGTCCTGGAGGCCGAGCCGCTCGGCGTCCTCTTCGCCCTCATCGCGTCATTCCTGTGGATCGTCACCACCATGTACTCGATCGGGTACATGCGCGGCCACCACGAGAAGAACCAGACGCGCTTCTACCTCTTCTTCGCCTTCGCGATCGCCTCCGTGATGGGCGTCGCCTTCGCGGGCAACCTCTTCACCCTATTCGTCTTCTACGAGGTCCTCTCGCTGACCACCTTCCCGCTGGTCACGCACGCGGGCACCGAGAAGGCGAAACGGGCGGGGCGCGTGTACCTCGGCATCCTCTTCACCACCTCGATCGCGTTCCAGCTGCTGGCGATCGTGTGGACGTACGCGATCACGGGCACGCTGGACTTCCAGGAAGGCGGGATCCTGAACGGGGAGGCGGCCGGGGCGGTCGTGCCGGTGCTGCTCGGGCTCTACGTCTTCGGGATCGGCAAGGCGGCGGTCATGCCCTTCCACCGCTGGCTCCCTGCGGCGATGGTCGCGCCCACCCCGGTGAGCGCGCTGCTGCACGCGGTGGCGGTGGTCAAGGCGGGCGTGTTCGCGGTGCTGAAGGTGACGGTGTACGTCTTCGGGATCGACTTCCTGGGCGCGGAGGGGGCGTCGGTGTGGCTCATGTGGGTGGCGGCGGCGACGATCATCCTGGGTTCGCTGGTGGCCTTCACGAAGGACAACCTGAAGGCGCGCCTCGCGTACTCCACGGTAAGTCAGCTTTCTTACGTCGTGCTCGGGGCCATGCTGGCGAACAGCTGGGGGGTGATCGGGAGCGGCATGCACATCGCCATGCACGCCTTCGGCAAGATCACCCTCTTCTTCTGCGCCGGGGCGATCATGGTGGCCGCGCACAAGAGCGAGGTCAGCCAGCTGGGGGGACTGGGGCGCAAGATGCCGGTGACCTTCGCGGCGTTCTTCATCGGGACGCTTTCGATCGTGGGGCTGCCGCCGACCGGAGGGTCGTGGAGCAAGTGGTTCCTGGGCGTGGGATCGCTGGAGGCGGGGCAGGTGGGGCTGGTGGCGGTGCTGATGGTGAGTTCGCTGCTGTCGCTGGCGTACCTGATGGAGATTCCGCTGAAGGGGTTCTTCGGGAAGGGGGATGAGCAGGCGGGCGGCCACGGAGGCCACGCGGACCACCACGCGAGCGCCGACACCCACGACGCGCACGGTCACGCCCCCGCCATCCTCAAGTGGTCGATGGCCGCGATCGTGACCACGTCCGTTGCCTGCGTCGTCCTCTTCGTCTACCCGGAGCCGTTCTACCGGCTCATGAGCATGGTGGCGGGACCATGAGCGAGCACAAGCCCAACAGCGTGCCGCCGCCCTGGGCGGGCCGGATCCTGGTGATGTTCTTCGCCCTGTGCGCGATCGTGCTGGGGTGGGACGTCCTCGTGGACCGCGAGGTGCATCATCCCCTCGAAGAGTGGCCGATCATGTACCCGGTCTTCGGGTTCGTGGGGATCTCGCTTCTGATCCTGATCTCGAAGGTGCTGAGGCGGTTCGTCATGCGCAGGGAGGACTACTACGAAGATGAGTAGCGTCCCCCCGTTCCTGATCTTCCTCGCCGGCGCGCTGGTGGTGCCCTTCCTGCGCGGCATGCCCGTCGTCCGCGCGGCGTGGCTCCTGCTGATCCCGATCGTGGGCGCGCTGAACGTGATGGGGATCCAGGAGGGCTACCAGCTCCAGTTCGAGTTCCTGGGCTACACCCTGACCCCCGTCCGCGCCGACCGCCTCAGCCTCCTCTTCGGCTACCTCTTCCACCTCGGCGCCTTCATCTCGATCGTCTACTCGCTCCACCTCAGGGACGGTGACCGTCCCACCCTGCAGCACACCTCGGCGGTCGTCTACGCGGGAAGCGCGCTGGGCGCGGTCTTCGCGGGCGACTTCATCACCCTCTTCGTCTTCTGGGAACTGCTCGCGGTCAGCTCCGTCTTCTTGATCTGGGCCCGGCGCTCGCCGCGCGCCGTCCGTTCCGGCCTGCGCTACCTCTTGGTCCACGTCGTCTCCGGGGTGACGCTGCTGGCCGGGGCCATGGTGCACGCGCATCAGACGGGCAGCCTGGAGTTCGGGCTGATGGAGCTCGAGGGACTGGCCGCGTGGCTGATCTTCCTGGCCTTCGGGGTCAAGGCGGCCTTCCCCCTCCTGCACAGCTGGCTGATCGACGCCTACCCCGAGGCGACCCCCACCGGCACCGTCTTCCTCTGCGCCTTCACGACCAAGGTGGCCGTCTACGCGCTGGCCCGCGGATTCGCGGGAACGGATATACTCATCTACGTCGGCGCGGTGATGGCCTGCTTCCCCATCTTCTACGCGGTCATCGAGAACGACCTGCGCCGCGCCCTCGGCTACTCGATGATCAACCAGATCGGCTTCATGGTGTGCGGGATCGGGGTGGGGACGCACCTGGCGATCAACGGGGCCGTCAGCCACGCCTTCAACGACGTGCTCTTCAAGGGGCTGCTCTTCATGGCGATGGGCGCGGTCATGCACATGACGGGCAAGACGAAGGCGTCGGACTTGGGCGGCCTCTACAAGACGATGCCGCGGACCGCGATCCTCTGCATCATCGGCGCGCTGTCGATCTCCGCGGTCCCCCTCTTCAACGCCTTCGTGTCCAAGAGCATGATCATGTCGGCGCTCCTGTACGAGCACCACTACTGGATCTGGCCGGTCATGCTCTTCGCGTCCGCCGGTGTGGTCGAGCACGCGGGAATCAAGATCCCCTACTTCGCCTTCTTCGCCCACGACTCCGGGATCCGCACCCGCGAGCCTCCCGGCAACATGCTGGTTGCGATGGGGATTGCCGCGGCCGCGTGTCTGGCGATCGGAATCTGGCCGGACCTGCTCTACGGGATTCTTCCGTACGGGGGGGAGGCGGCGGAGTATGAACCCTACACATATACTCATATACTCACGCAGATCCAGCTCCTCTGCTTCGCGATCGGGGCGGTCGCGGCGTTCCACCTGTGGAAGATCTACCCGGCCGAGATTCCGTCGGTGAACCTGGACGTGGACTGGGTGTACAGACGGGCGGCGGTGAAGGTGACGCGGTGGACGGGTTCGGTGGTGGCGGGCGTGGACAGGGCGTTCCGGGGCAGCGTGCTGAAGACGGTGGACCGGACGCTACGGGGGGCATTCCGGGCGCATGGGCCCAAGGGGATCCTGGCGCGGACGTGGCCGGCGGGGAGCATGGTGCTCTGGGTCTCGATTCTGCTGGCGGCGTTCCTGTTTCTGCAGTTCTTTTGATTTCCGGTGCAAAACCGCCTCCCCGGCGTTTCCTCGCTCAGGTTGTCCAGGATGTAACGTCGGCATTACAATTTGTCATGTCCAGTTTACATTGTGACGGGATTCACAAGCGGGAGACGAGGAAATGACCGTCGGAGTCGGGGCTTGCGGTGTGGGGTCCGAGTCCGTGTCGGGACTGGTCGGACGGTGTGCCGTCGGAGTGGGACCGGGTGGTGTAGTGATGGCCGTGACGTCGGGTGATCTTGCGCGGGCAGGGCACTCGTGAAGGTCCGTGCCGCATGGGAGAAGATCATCGACCGTGCCGAAGTGGTGGAGCGGTTGGGCCCGGGGCGACCGTTCCGCCTGGTCTTCACCAACGGGTGCTTCGACCTGCTCCACCCGGGACATATCGATTGTCTCGAGCGGGCGCGGGGGCTGGGCGATGCGCTGCTGGTGGCGGTGAACACCGACCGGTCGGTGCGGAGGCTGGGGAAGGGCGAGGGGCGGCCGTTCGTGGACCATGACGCTCGCGCGACGATGGTGGCCGCGCTGGGGTGTGTCGACTGGGTGACGCTGTTCGACGAGGAGACGCCTGAGCGGCTGATCGCCGAGGTGCGGCCGGACGTGCTGGTGAAGGGGGGTGACTACTCGGAAGAGGAGGTGGCCGGTGTGGAGGTGGTGCGGGGGGGCGGGGGAGAGGTCGTGATCGTGCCGCTCGTTCCGGGGTACTCGACGAGCGCGCTGGTGCGCCGAATCCGCGAGGGACGGTGAAGGTTCTGCTGGCCACACGGAGCGCCCACAAGGCCCGGGAAGTGGCTCGGATTATGCAGGACGGCTGGAGCGGGGGTTTCCTGCTCGCCACCCTGGAGGACGTCGCCATAGCGTACTCCCCCGTCGAGGAATCGCTGGAGCCGTTCAACACGTTCGAAGAGAACGCCGCCTCCAAGGCCCGCTACTTCGCCCGTCTCTCGGGTCTCCCCACTGTCGCCGACGACTCCGGCATCGAGGTGGATGCGCTGGGAGGGCGCCCCGGAGTCCGCACCAAACGGTTCGCGCCCCCCGGCCGCTATCCCGATCTCTCGCGCGACGAGGCGAACAACCGGTACCTGCTGGAGCGCCTTGAACATGTGCCGGCCAGCGATTGCGGTGCGCGATACGTGTGCGTGGCCAGCTTCATCGACCCGGCGAGCGGCGAGACCGCTCACTTCCGAGGCGAAGCGCCCGGGCGAATCACTCGCGAAGGCCGTGGCACCGGTGGATTCGGCTACGATCCCATCTTCCAGGACGACGAGTTGCAGCGCACCTTCGCCGAGATCTCCGAGGCGGAAAAGAACGCCCGCAGTCACCGTGGGAAGGCGTTTCGGGCATTCGCGGATTTTCTGGCAGGCCGGCCGTAGCAACTGTCGGAAGAACGCCCGCGGCCCCGAGGGGGCCATCAACGACCGCAACCGGGTGGATCCCCTGCGCGGCTGACCGTTACCGGCCGCGTCCCGACACCGAGTCCCCGTAGACCAGGGCGTGGTCCATCCGGTGGATGCCCAGCATGACCCAGCAAATCGCGAGGTGAACCGGTAGCGCAAAGGCGATGAACTGCCGGTTCCCGGTGGACGTTGCCGGGATCAGGTTCAGGATCAGCGCGACGACAGCCAGCGCCAGAGCCCCCAGGACGAATCTCCGTCCCCAGACGCTCGTCCGACCCTTCCTGAGCATCCGCAGCACGCCCGCCCCGACGCCGAGCCCGAGCGGACTGAAGAGCAGCACGTTCTGGTTCCAGCGGATGAAGTCGTGGTCAGTCCAGTAGATGCCGATGAACGCCGCGCCGGCCACGAAGCAGAACAGTCCCCATATCGAAGCAGTCAGGCCCAGACCCAGTCGTCCGAGCCTCGAACCCGCCGCGGACCGGTACCCGAGGAACGAAAGGACCAGTCCGGCGACGAGCCCGCAGAGCAGGAAGAGCAGGTCGAGGGACGGTGCCGTGACGGGCTCGTGTTCCCGCGTCGAATCCACCCACAACTCCTCCGAGCGGACCAGCGGAGTGCGCGTGCCGTCGGCCCGGGCCACCAACAGGGCCCCGGCCGTGTCGCGCAGCTTCATCGGGATCCACATCTCCTCCCAGCGGTCGGTCGGTTCGTCTCCCTTGGGACCGAGCGCCAGGTCGATGGCGAGGTAGCCGACGGCGTCCGTCGAGGTCAGACGCCGGGTGTCCCGCCGCCAGGTGGAGCCGGTCGGGGTTCCCTGGGTGGCGGCGCGCAACTGCCCGTCAAGCACGGTATCGAGCGCGTCCCTCAGCTTCGTGGAGCAGTTGTTCAGGTAGTAGTGGTACCGGTAAACGCGGTTCTCGGGAAGGACGTCGGTCTGGAGAATCCGGAGAAGGCGAGCCTTGCGGGCCGGTTCCAGGTCGAGTTCCTGTGCCCAGACTCTGCGGTTACGGTCGCGGTAATCGTCGAGCACAATGGAGAGCGGGTCGGAATCGACCCGGTACATCATGAGCCCCTTGGCAAAACTGACATAGAAGCCCGCCGCTCTCTTGTCGAAGATGCCGTAGTTGAAGGCCTCTTCGTATCCGGTCTCGGAGTCCCGCACGACGAGGGCGTTGTGGCCGAAGAGTTCGTAGACGAGGTCGCCCGGCTCGATGGTGAGGAGGTAGACGGAGAGCGAGGAGCCGGGGGGTGGGGGGGTGGGGTGGAGGGTGTCTTGCGGGTTGGGGGGGGTTGGGGGGGAGTCTGGTTCCTGCGCGGCGGCGAATGAGGGTGGGGCGGTGAGAAGGAGAAGGAGGGCCGGCAATGTCCGGAGCAGGGGGAGCCGCGTGGGGACAGCGGATGGTGGATTGGGTCCGCCAATGGCGCTTGGTCGTCTCCGCCGCAAAGGAGTCTCCTTTCACTGGTGTCCTCGCCTCGGCCAGCCTACCGCGCGAGCGGCGAATGGGCGATCTTCGTGAAAGATACCACCGGCACGGTGTGGCGGGGTCGCGGCCCGTGTGTTGGGCGTGGCCGGGTACTATGCCGGGGGGTCTCGGGGCGTGGCGCAGCCCGGTAGCGCGCCTGCTTTGGGAGCAGGAGGTCGCCGGTTCGAATCCGGCCGCCCCGATTGAACTTACGTGATTTGGGGGGTTCGATGCTCGCCAATTATGTTCGCCAATTGCACGCGCGATCAACCCCTCGGTACTCCTCGATGGCCTTTCTGAGCCGTCTCGACCGTCTTCCAGCCGGCCAGATCGCAGAGCACCGATGTCCCGATACGGACTCGTGGAATTGCGGCGGGGCGCGCGTGGCACGCTGGTACCGTGAGTTCCGTACGACCAGGTGAGGCTCAATGGTCGATGACCTCCTGCGAAAGCCGGATGGTGGTCGATACCTTCGGCCGCGCCTTCGGGGGACGCCCCCGGCGGACGGGCGCCTTGCCGAACTTCTCGGGCCAGCCGTCCTTCGAAAGATCGGGAGCGGTGTCGGGGTCAAAACCTCGGGCCGCAGAGCCGTCGTTCTCGTTCATTGGCCTCCTCATGCTGATGATCCTGTGTGCGTCGTCGCGGCGTGTCCAGACGAGTCGCCGCGGTTCGCCTCGTCGAACTCGATCCGCGTGATTGATGTTACGACGGAAACTGAGCTGTCAAGGAGGCTCCGGCGGAGAAGGCTGGACGGACGCGTGGAGCCGCCGACAGGGGTCAGAACACCACCCGATAGATGACGCTCAGGCTCCGCGCAGCCTCCGGCATGATCTCCTTCACCCGGGAGAGGTGGTTGCGGTACTCGGTATTCGCGGCGTTGGCGAGGCTCGCGGTCAGGACGTTCAGACGCCCGCCGAAGGTGAAGCGCACCCCTGCCGCGGTGTTGAGGACGGTGTACCCACGCGTCGGCGTCTCGAACTCGCCGACCCGGTCCTGCTGGCCCGCCATCTCGGCCTCCGTCCGGACATACCACGACCGTCTTTCGTACTTCAGGGCCACATGTCCCTTGAGCGGAGGAACGAGCGGCAAAGGCTGGCCGGTCCCCTTTAGACTGCCTTTCACCGACGAGGCCACTCCCTCAAGCGCCAGCCCCCGCCCGGCGTCCACGTCCACGCTGGCTTCGAAGCCGCTGAACACGGCGTCGTTGCCCCGGAACTGATAAACGGGGAGGAGCACGCGGCTCAGGCGGCCCGTGTCCTCCCCGTAGATGTGGTTCGTGATGTCGTTGTGGAAGCCGGTCACCTCGGCCCTCAGGCGGTCGGACTCGAAGCGGAGGAAGACATCGAGCCCCCTCCCGACCTCGGCCTCCAGAGACGGGTTCCCGACTTCAAAGACGTAGGCCGCCAGATGCGGCCCTTCCGAGTAGAGTTCGGTGACGTCGGGTGTGCGAAACGCTCGGACAACGCTGGCACCGAGCACCAGCCCCGCCGCGGACTTGTAGAGGACCCCCAACGACCCCGACAAGGAGTGGAATCTCCGGTCGCGAATCTCGCCGATGTCCGAAACCCGATCTTCCCCTGGATCGGCCAGGGTCCAGTCGTAGCGCAGCCCCGACTCGATCTGGATGGAACCCAGATCGACCTCCTCGAGCAAGTACAGGGCCGCCTTGAGCCGACGCGTGTCCGGCGTGTGCAGGGATCCGCCGTATCCGAAATCCTCCCAGGACGCACGGCCGCCCATCGCACCCGCCGTAAACGGTCCCCACCTCCCATGCCGGCCCAGGACGTCCGCGCTCCCGTTCTGCTGCTCGAAGAGCGTGCCCAGAATGTCCGATGCCTCGATCTCGCGGTGCGTGTACCAGGTGTGAGTCGCGTCGAAGCGGAGGTTGTGGAAGGGTCCGACCGGCTCATCGACCACGGTCCGGAACTTCGATGAGACTCGCTCCATTTCGATGCGCACGCCCTGCTCGTGGCCACCCACGAAACCGCCCGGGATGCCGTAGTAGTTGCGGTAGCCGCGGAACGACGCCCCCAGGCGACCCCAATCGGCCACATAAGCCGTCCCCGCACCCCCGCTCCACAGTTCGCCGTCGGTGTTGAGAAGCGTGCCGGCGGGGGTCTTCAAATCTCCCGCCGTCCGCGCGGCCACCTCCACACGCAGGGGCACGCGCTCCGCGATGGCGAACACGGCCGTTGCGCTGCCGGCCAGCGCGCCCGTGGCGGTCTGCGTCTGCAGTGTCGCCGCGCCCGTCAGGTGGTGGGGCACCGCGGTCGGAATCTCGTCGCGGATGACGTTGATGACCCCGCCCAGCGCGTTGCCCCCGTAGAGCAGCGTGCCTGGACCCCGCACAACCTCGATTCGCCGTGCCGACGACGGATCGAGTGCGGTCGTGTGGTCCGCGCCCTGGTTCGACGCATCCCCAACAGCGGTCCCGTCCTCAAGCATCAGAACCCGATCCCCGCTCAGTCCCCGGATCACCGGCTGCGCAACCGATGGACCCATCCTGGTGGCGGCCAGCCCCGGCATCGACGCCAAGGTCCCCGCGACGGTCGCCGTCATCTGGCGCTGCAAGACATCGCCCGTCATGACGCTGACTGGCCGGAGCGCCTCGGCCGCGGCGCGCTCGCTGATCGTGGCCGTCACCACCAGGTCCTCCAGCGCAATGGGAGACGGGGCCAACTCGATCACGACCTCTGCCGACTCCGCCACCGCTCGGCGCGCACGCACGTTCCCCACGGTTACCACCGCGGTGGAGCCCCGGTATCCCAAGCGATCGGCTCGAAGGGTGTACACGCCCGCGGCCATCCCGGTCAGGTGGAAGGTCCCGTCCCCGCGGGTCACCGCCCAGGTTCCCCTCCCGACCACCGATACGTGTGCTCCCACCAAGGGTTCGCCGGTCTCCGCGTCGCGCACATTGCCCTCGAACACATGCCCCTGCTCCAACTCCTGCGCGGATACCTGGGAAACGACGAGCGCGGGAGCGACAGCAAGACACAAGACGAGCGCCAGCGGATGCCGAACGATTCCGTAGACGCACGCACGAACCGCCATCGACGGGGCGTCCTCGGATTTCAGCGTTCGCATGGCGTTCCCTCCGGCTGGCGGGAATCTAACTCTTGGCTGGTTCGGCCGACCTCCGCAAGCCGGATGGCAACTCAAGGCCGGGATGCCACTACCAATCCGACGACCGCTCATCATGCAGCGCCGTCGGCAGCCTATACGAGTGCTCGAACTCGTCGAAGCTGGCAAACTCCATCAGGGCTTCGAATCGATCCTGGTTCTGCTTTGCCGCAAGGCCGGGAAGCATCCTGCCGACCGTTCGCCGGGCGCGGTGCCTGAACCGCAACCACGGCACGATCTTCCGTTTCCGCCGCGGGAACCTGAGCGAATCCGCGAGCTCGTCACCGATCAGCTCCCGTGACACCTGCGTCACCGTGCGGGCCATCTTGCGGCGCTCCGGGGGTGCCTTGACGCCGACGATGATGGGCGCGCTGTTCACCACGCTGTTGGCCATGATGATGCCGAACAGGACTCCGGCGTAGCGCCAGACGTGAACGAAGGCTTCGCGCTCGTCGCGCGTGAAGTCGCCCCCCAGTGCGGCGACATGTCCCATCAGACGGCCCGAGAAGGCGGCCCCGGCCAGCAGTATGTGGGCCGCGCTGAGAGGCGTGCCGTACCGCTCCCGGTCCCACTCGTCGGAGCCGTTGAGAAGATGCCGCGACTGGGCATGCACCAGGCGGGCCCGGAGCGTCAGCCTCCATCCGTCCCCACCGGGCTCCATGCCGCCCGGGAGGTACTGCTCGACCAGCTGCATGCCGTTGTGCTTGAGACGGCGGATGGCCGCTACGACGAGCCGTCCCCGGATTCGAAAGGACTTGCTGATCAGTGTGGAGAACCCCTCCACGATGCTGCCGCCCACGAGGGCCGCGAGGACGATGTCCGAGTTGCGAAGAAAGGCCTGGGAAGCGATTCGTGCGCGCTTTCCGTCGAACCAGCCCGGGATCCGTCCTGCTTCCTCGACGAAGGCCAGAAGGGAATCGGGGACGCCGTGGTGCGACACCTCCGGACCCTCCAGCACCTCGGCCAGGGTATCGTGGATCTCCTCCGGAGACAGGGATCCCAGATCGCGGATCACCGCGTCCGCGAGGGGATCGCCGATGGTCGTATGGCGGATGTACGCTTCCGCCAGCCGGGGATCACGGGCCCGGGCCGCTTCATATCCTGCTGCGTACGCGCTGGGGATGTTCACAGGCCGGCGCGTGGGGGCCGTGTGGCGAACACGTCCGCCGCCCGTCCCACGTCCGGCCCTCGGGCCCCGGTTGTCTCTGCGCGCTTTATCCCCATCGACCTCGATCCCCATGACTCAATGTTGCTACAGAGACAGGACTGTCAAGGACGCCTGCGCGGTTCGTCACCCGCGAGGAGGACCTGCGGGTCCCGCTGCCGTTCGGAATGGCTCAGCGTCACCACGCTAGGGTTGCCATAACCACGTCCCCTTGACGATGAGTTGGCGGCGGGCCGGGAAGGGCTCGAGAGCCCCGTCGTGCGACGCGTTTTCGTTGTAGACGACGTAGAGGAACGAAAGCGGCCGGAACTCCCACGAAAGGCGTGCGTTCAGGCTGGAAGCCTCGACAGCGGTGTTGTACTGCCAGATGCCGGAGACCTCGAAGCGGGGGTTCGGGGCCAGGCGGAGTTCGGGCGTGAAGAGGTGGGTGGTGCCGTCCGAGCCGCCGACGCCGAGGAACCGGTTGCGCTCCCAGGAAGCGAAACCGACGACATGCGGGGAGAGGATGATCTTCGCCGAGAGTCCGCTCTTGTCGAGAGAGCCGTCGTAGAACGGACCGATCGTGAAGCTCGCACTGCCGGTCACATTGGCGGATGGGTCGTACGAGGCCGCCACGGTCCAGCGGGCGAAGCTGTACCGGCCGGGGGGAACGACGAGCCCCGGGATCGGCCGGAAGGGCCCCTCGAAGCGCTGCCACTCCGACCGCCGAGAGACGGCCACCTGGCCGCCGTTCTCCAGGAGGAAGGTGAGCGGCCGCACGTTCACGAATCCGGAGAAGAAGTCGCCCGAGGACGCCTCGTTGAAGAAGAAGAAGGTCACACCCGGCCCGTACGAACGCACCCACTCCGGCAACCAACGGGGGCGGAGATCCAGTGTGACGGCCGGACTCGTCACGATGACGTCGTTCGTGAAGCGGAAGCCGGTGCGGGGCTCCCACCGGGGACCCACGTACTCCTGGAGCCAGCCGATGTAGCCCCAGGGCGCGTAGTTGCCCACGATCGCGTGCGCGGCCCAGCCGTCGCCCCCGCTTCCCTCGGTGAACGAGCGCGAGACCATCCCCCGCGTGAAGAGGTTCGTCGTGGGGCGGAAGAACCAGTCGACGGCGGCGACGGTGTTGAGGGCGGAGGCACCGGCCGGCAGGCCCTGGTCGTGCCGGGTCGTGATCATCCCCCCCAGGCGCCCCATCGCGCCGATGTTCCGCACGTAGCGCCCCACACCAAAAACGCTGCCGTCTACCGGCCCGACGCCTTCCTGCCGCACGAGGAGCGCACCGGCGCTGGACCTCGTCGATCGATGCGTCACGCGCGCTCCGGCCGTGACCGGAACCGGCATCCCCCCGCTGTCGAGTCCGATGCGGCGGCTGTAGAAGGGCGAGATGAGGTCGAGGCCCGTGTGGAAGAGACCCGCGCTCTCCAGGAAGAAGGTGCGCCGCTCGAGGAAGAAGACCGGGAAACGGTCGAGGTTGACCACCTGCCGGTCCACCTCGGCCTGGGCGAAATCCATGTTGTAGGTCAGGTCGACCACCGTGTTGGGCGTCGCCGCCCACTTCACGTCGATTCCCGCGTCGCCCGTGGACGTCGGGTCGCTGAACAAGGCGCTCCCGGTCGACGCGGTACGCCCCACCATGTACGGCTGGATCTTCGCGTTGATGCCCGGCGGCGGCGGCGCGATCCCTTCGAGGTGCCCGGCGAAGGCCATGTCCCACGGCTCGACGCCGCGATGCCAGGGAGACCAGCCGCTCGTCTCCTGTATCGCGCGCGCCTCCCGAATGAAGTTCACCCGCCATCCCTCGCTTCCCGAGTAGCGGAGTGTTTCCCACGGTATGAACATTTCCACCGCCCATCCTCCTTCGATGCGGGCGGTGCGCACTTGCCAGATCCCGTTCCACGATTCGTCCGCGTCGCGTCCGTCAAAGACCAGCAGGTCGCGCTGCACCCCGTCGGGGGTCGTCATGAAAGCCATGGCGAAGCGGCCGTCGCCGAAGCCGTCGAGCAGCACACCGAACACGTCGCTGGTCTCGTAGGTGAAGTCGCGGCGCAACCCTTCGGCTCGCGTGGCTGTGCGGGCGTCCGGCTCCGTCATCTCGGCCCCGACGTAAAGCCCCGTCCCGTCCCAGAGGAGGCGGACATCGGTCGGGGCCTTGCTCGGGGCTCCGGCTACGGGATCGACTTGAACGAAGGGGCCGATTCCGCGGGCTTCTTCCCACGCATCGTCTTCGAGACGCCCGTCGACGTCGAGCGTGCCGGTCGCCGGTGTAGCGTAGGCGACCGGGACCTCTTGTCCACCGGCCCCGGACGGGGGGAAGGACGCTACGAGCGCCCAGAGGACCAGGATGCGCCAGTGGTGCCTCCGGTGGAGCAACCGCGGCGATCGGCTGAGGAGCAATGCAGAGCGAAGTCGGAGACAGAGAATGTATACTATACATGACATTTTGTAATGTTCTCATTACAATGCGAACGAGGTGAGCGAAGCGGTCCAGCCTCGAATGAATCTCCGGTCAAATGCCGGGAGGGTTTTGTCCGCGGACTGCTTCCGGGACTCCGAGGAGGTCAGGTGACCGGAGGAGCCCTGGGTTGAGTCGAGAAGCCGGCGTCAACCGCGGCGAGGCGGGAACTTGCCGGAAGGTGAGCGCGGACAACGCGGACCGCCGGCGCGTGAACCACAACCGCGCGATTCGCGACCGCCATGCTCATGCCGCCATGGCCGCACAGAATGCACTGGACGTGAGCGGACTGGTCGTCGCCGGGGTGGTCACCCGTTTGGCCATGCCACTGGACGGTGTGCGGCTCGAGGTGGTTGTGCGACGCCTCGATGACGGACAACCCGAAGACCGCCGCAAACTGCAACGAAAGCGCAGCGGCGGCGGGCCTCCGGATCCGGGATGCGTGGTGCGGCCTCGACATGCCGCGAAGGTAGTGCCTGCGAGCGACACACGACAAGACGGTCCACCGATCACGGGTCCACCGATCACGAATCTTGATCTCCGCCGTGAATCGTCGTCTCTTCCTGGCCATCTCGGTGTCTCCTGTTCCAAAGTGGATTCCACCTCAACGACCTGTCCAAGAACCGGGACCACCTCATACTCACTGAGGCTCCTTCTGGCGGTCCTCAACTGGGCAGACCCGGTCGAGGCATGAGGCGTGGGGGGCGCCTCCGAAGCGCCATTTCGACGAGATCCGCACCAACGAGGAGCTCGGCGGTGTGGACACGCGTGCGAAAGATGGCTGATTTTTCAGCATCATGTTGCTTTTTCCGCATCACCGTGTTACCGTGCAGTCCGACCCCTTGGTTGACCGACATCCGGCCGTTCTTCCACACCACCTGGAAAGCGAGGCGCCACTTGACTGAACTACCTCGACTCAGCCGGCGAGAGAGCGAAGTCATGGACATTGTCCACGAGTTGGGCGTCGCCAGTGCCGCGCAGGTTCGAGAGCGAATGACCGACCCTCCCACCAACTCGGCAGTCCGTTCGGTGCTGAGCATCCTCGTGAGGAAGGGACATCTGGTGAGCGAGTATGACGGTCCTCGCTACGTCTACTCCCACACGGTCCCCGTGCAGCGCGCGCGGAGATCCGCGCTCATGCATGTCGTCAGGACGTTTTTCGGGGGTTCGGTGGAGGGTACGGTCGCGATGCTGCTCCAGTTGGAGGACAGCAAGCTCACGCCGGAGGAGCGAGCTCGAATCAAGGCGCTGATCGACCGGGCATCGGAGGAGGGAAGATGATGGGCTCGCTCGCACCACTGGCCGCCTCGAGTCTGCTCGAGCTTGTCGTCCGGGCCACGATCCTGTTGTCGGCCGCGCTGGCTCTGGCGTGGCTCGCCCGAAGGGGACCCGCTGGAGTGCGTCATCTGCTGTGGACGATCACATTCGCGCTGCTACTCGGACTACCTGTCTTCAGCTTCCTCGGCCTTTCATGGGAAGTGCCGATTGTCCCTTCCGCCAGCACCACGAGCGAGCAGCGATTCCCTGAGATCCATGCGATCCAGGCTGGCGCAGATGGGGTCGTCCCCCTGCCCGCATCCGAACCGTTGCTGCCGGTGGCCGGGTCCCCCAGGCAGGTCCCGGTCGGAGAGCCTGGGTCACCGGCGCGCTCCATCCCCCGGCCGCTGCTCCTCTGGGCGGTTGGCTGCGCCATCGGGCTGACTTCGCTGGCGCTAGGCGGAGTCCGGTTCGCAAGACTTGTCCGTACCGCAAGCCCGGTTCGCGACCAGGTACTGATTCGGCAGGCCGAAGCGCTCCGCCAGCGGCTGGGGATCCACAACGACGTGCGGCTCCTAGTCAGCCAGGTGACCGCCACACCGATGACCGGTGGTTTGTTGAGGCGTGTGATCCTGTTCCCGGCGTCGGCGGCAGAATGGTCGCCCGAGCGGTGGAGGGTCGTGCTGATGCATGAGATGGTCCACGTGCGTCGTCGCGATGTCCTCCGGCACCTCATGGGTAGGACCGTCCTTGCGCTCTACTGGTTCCATCCCCTGAGCTGGGTGGCGACGATGCTCGCGGCAACCGCGAGCGAAGAGGCTTGTGACGAGGAGGTGTTGATGCTCGGCACGCGTCCCTCCGAGTACGCAGCCCACCTTCTCGCCCTGGCCGGGAGCACGAGCGCCCGTCGGCCCGTCTTGACCCTCCCCATGTCCCAGCAGACGCACTCGCGGTTGGAGAGAAGAATCATGGCTATTCTCACGCCTTTTCGACCGGGTCGGAGCCGCATTGGAACCGCGCTGATGGTGATGGCGATCAGCTGCACAGGTGTGTCAGCGGCCATCGTGCAACCGGTTACCGGGGACCAGATCCCCACCTTCGAAGGTTCGATCAACCTGCGGATCGGTGAAGTCGAGGGAGAGGATCCCTACCTGTTCACATGGGTGCCCTCCGTTGCGACGGATCCGGACGGCCGGGTGATCGTGATCGACCAGGGGTCCCACCAGGTCCGTGTGTTCGATCGGGACGGGCGGTTTCTATTCCACTTCGGGGGGCCGGGAGAGGGCCCCGGCGAGATGGAATGGCCGCCGTGCTGTGCCGGTTTCGCGCCGGACGACCGGTTGTGGGTGCGGGAGCGCTTCCGCTATCACGCCTTCGTTCTGGACGAGGGAGGCGCCCGTTACGAGGAGGGTCTGATCAGGCGGACCGGGCACCGCTCTGCTCCCATAACCTTCGATTCGACCGGCCGGCTCATCGATGTGGGAAGCATCGTGGTCGGAGGCAGGCTGGTCGGCGCGAGATTCCACATGGGTCCCGGCACGGCCGTGGATACCGTTCACGTCGGAACCGTCGAGGAGCAGCTGACGGGCCGGGCCTGGTTCACCGAGGGCCGCATGATGACTCTGGTCGAACAACCATACGGGCCACGCTGGCTTGTCGCACACGGCCCCGGGGGGGCCTGGGGCGTTGCCAGCAGCTCCGAATACTCCGTCACGCTACACCAGCCCGACGGGAACACGCTGCAGATCGACGGTCCGCCGGGACCGGGACCGGCGCTGACAACGTCCGAGCGGGATAGTGCGCAAGCGGATCTCGACGATCAGCTGGAGCGCCTGCGCGGAGGCGCTCCCTTCGGGGTTCCCGACCACAAGCCTCCGCTCGCCAACATTTTCTTCGACCGTGGGGGCAGGCTGTGGGTGGAGAAAACGGCAGTCCGGGGTGACGAGATGCGCGAGGCCGACGTCTACGACGAAGGGGTGCTCGTGGCGCGTTATCGCTGGCCCCGCCACGTCGACCTGGGACACCTCCCGTGGGTCACCGCGTCAGCCCTCTACGGCACGACTCGCGACGAGTTGGATGTTGTGCGCGTGGTTCGGGTACGCTTCGAGCCCGCCAGGAGCGACTAGCCACCGGCGGGCATCCGGCGACGAAGCAACCTACAACCCGCCGGTCGACGCCAAACCATACCAAAGGGAGACAATGCCGTTTCCGCTACGGCCACAGTTCAGGAGGCAGTTTCAATGTCCCGCCCATTGCTGGCAATCATCGCCGCCGCCGCAGTTTCCTCCTGCGCGGAGTCCGCGGGACCCACCGCGCTGCGCGAGACCCTCCCGAACGGCGCGCTGCTCGTGCGTTACCCGGACCTCCCCGCCATTGACGACACCGTGCCGGAGGTCACCGAAGCGCAGGTGGACCTGCAGTTCGGCGACCTCGATGGGGACGACCCGAACCTGATCTTCGGCGAGATCCGGGGCGTCCAGGCTGCCAGCGACGGCACCATCTACGTGCTGGACTACCAGGCCACCGAGGTGCGGGCGTACGATCCCGATGGGCGGTACCTGCGGACGGTCGCACGAAGAGGTGAAGGCCCGGGCGAGATCACCGAAGCAAACGGCATTCTCCTCTCCGGCGACACGCTGCTGTGGATGAACGATCACGCAAGGTGGGTGATCATCGGTGTCGATCCGGACGGAAACGAGGTGCGCCGCTTCGACAAGCCGGTCAGGAGCTACGGCTACATCTGGGACGGTGTGTTCGACCAACGGGGGCGCTACTGGAGGGATGATTCCCACTCGGACGACGGAATCGTCTATCCGCCCCCGCCCGGTCTGAGTACGAGGACCTACCGCGACTATTACAAGTTTCACGACCTGTCCAGCGGAGCCGTCGACTCGGTCTTCCTCGGCGAAAGCAGCAGTCGGTCCTACTCCTATGAGGACGCGGTCGGGCTGTGGCAGTTCCTCCCCCTCATGTTCGAGGCGGAAGAGAGCATCGTAGTGAACCCTTCCGGGGGATTCTGGCGCGCCAACACTGCGGAATACCGCGTCGTCCGGACCAACGAGGAAGGAGATACGCTGCTCGTCATCGAAGCCGGGCTGCCCGTGCTGCGGGTCACCGATGAAGAACGTGACGCCTACGTCGAGGGGATCCTGGAGCACAGGCCCGATATCCGTAGCGAAGCAGAAGAGGTCGCGGGCCTGATGCCGGACATCAAGCCGATTCTGGCGAGCCTGTTCGTGGATGACGAGAACCGGCTCTGGGTGAAGAGGGTCACGCCGGAGGGTGCCGCCGCCTTTTACGACCGGTACTCACAGAACGGCGACTACCTCGGCTCGGTTCGCCTCGCGTTCACGCCGGCCTGGAGCAGGATATGGGTCCAACACGGTGCAATCTACACCTGGGTCACGGACCAGATGGACGTCCCGTACGTCGTCCGGGCGCCTCTGTCATGATTCCGGCTTCCTGACCACCACGTACCGCCCCTATTCCCGACCGGGAAACCCGGTGCAGCAGGACCGCACCTGGACGGCGCATCCGCCGCGCGAGTACTCCTGCCCGGCCTTCCCGACGCCCAGCCCGGCGGGGAGCGTTCACGAATAATCCAGCCGGGCAAGAACGGGCACCGAAGCGGAAGCGTCGCAAGGGGCGCTGCGAGGCACGTTGCTTCGAGAAAAACGGGCGCCCGCTTGGGGTTTGGGATGGAAGCGCACATTCCAAACCCCGGAAGTTCGCTTCCGACCTCATGAACCAGCCACTGAAGGTGCTCTGCGAACTCTGTGGGGGATCGAAGGGGCATCCCCCCGCCACGCCTCCCGCCCGTTTTCGGACCCTGTAGGGCGGACCTACTGCCCCTGTCATCCTGTGATCGACTTGCAATACGATCACGATAGTATTACCATGATAGTATTCCGCGCGGGGATCGAATGGCGACCGCGCCCGACCACCACGGCACGGAGAAACAGTTGAAACGCAGATCGTTGAGCCGGCTGGGCGAGACCGAGATGGAGGTGCTCCACCAGGTGTGGGCAATAGGGGAGGCATCGGTGGCCGATGTGCATGAAAGGATGCTGGGCTATCGGTCCGTCGCCTATACGACCGTGATGACCGTCATGAAGAAGCTGGTGCGAAAGGGCTTCCTCAACTGTGACAGCAGCGAGTCGCGGTACATGTACACGGCCGCGCGCCCACCCGCGCAGGTCCGGCAGGAACTGGTCAAGGACCTCCTCGACAAGGTCTTCCACGGATCGGCCGCTGCCTTGGTGCAGACGCTGGTTCGGGGTGAAACGGTGACCGAGGAGGAGAGTGCGGAGATCCAGAAGATGTTGGCGTGCATGGCCGCCAAGGAGGAAGACGATGTTTGAACTGCTCGAGGCAATAGGAAGCGCGAGCGTATGGCCGTTCTGGGTTCCCGTACTGATCTGGACGGGGCTGGCAGGGGTCGCTTTGTTCGTGTTGCGGCGGGCGCGGCGACTGCAACACCCGATCACGGGATACCGTCTTCGCCAGGCACTGTTGTTGGCGCTGCCGGTATCGGTGCTTGCGGCGCCTTGGGTCCCCGGACTGTTCCCACCCGCCGGCGCCCCGGTCGGCCCGGGGCCGTCGCCGACCGATGCCCTCATGGTTCCGTCGGTTTCGGGCGGCATCGCTGTCGTTTCTGATGCAAGCCGCAGCGCGGACATGACTCTGGTTCTGCTCGGTGTAGCGGCGGTTGCCATTCTCCTGCTTGCGGTGGCGCGCCTCGCTGTCTTGGCTACCGATCTGCGGCAGCTTCGCAGGCTTCGGCAAGTTGCCCGGCGCGTTGACGACCCGCGAGCACGGCGCACGCTCCGGGAATTTGCCGAACGGCTCGGCGTGGGCCATCCAGTCGAACTGCTGGAGGGACCTCCAGACAACGCCCCGATGACCTTCGGCGCCCTGAGGCCGGTCATTCTCGTCCCGCGCTCCCTGCTCGACGCCCCTGGATCGCTCGGGCCCGTCCTCGCGCACGAACTCGTCCACATCCGCCGGGCGGACTACAGCTGGGCCATTGTCGACTGTCTCATCTCGGCGGCCTTCGCCTACCATCCGCTGGTTTGGCTCCTCAGGCGAGGGATCGAACGCTGCCGCGAAACCTCCTGTGACGCTGAGGTAGTGGCCTGCGGGATCGTTCGTCCCAAGCCGTACGCCGAACTGCTGGCCCACGCCCACATGCCCGCGCGATACCCGATGCCGGCGGTGGCGGCCAGCATGTCGTCGCCGTCGCTCACACTCAAGGAGAGGTTGGAAGCCATGAAGAGATTCGCAGACACCAGATTCACGTCGCGGCAGCACACCTACATTGTGCTGGCAGCCGGGGCCGTCTGCCTGATCGTCGCGCTGGCGGGTGCCTGCGCCAATAGAGGTGAGGAGGAGGCGCGCTCGACCTTATCCGAGCCCGCGGTACTCTCAGGGGGTACCCACTCCGCGGGAGCGAGCGTCGGCCGTCTGGATTACGCGTACGTCGAACCGGAGAGCGTTGGCGACACGCTGACCTATCGGATCCCTCCGCCGATCGGCACGGGGATCCAATACTACCCCGAAGCAACGGAACAGGAGGTGATGAACAAGCTGAAGGAACTCAGTGTTCAGATCCAATACCTGCGGGAACGAATCGCCACGACGAGGGAAGCAATGGACGCGAGGGAGACTCGGGACCAGGAGCACGACTACCTGTCGCAGAGGTACGAGTTGCTGCGGTCCATGCACGCGGAGCACGTCAGGGTAGCGGAGCTAACGATGCTTCAATACGAGACCACGAAGCGGATACGGGAAGACTCATCGGGATGACCGGTCGCCACAGCGAACGAGACGCATCGCTCAAGATCCCATTTCGCACGACCGAGGACATACCGAGATCGAGTGGTTCCGTCGCCTCGGCGATGGCTGCCCCCGCCGTGATCGCTCTGCTGTTCGTCCTATGGTCGTGTGGAGACCCAAGTGATTACCCGGGCGAAGACGAGGAAGCCCCGGCTCGAGCCTCCCTTTCGAATGACCCGATATGGGCCGTTGGCGGTGCGGATGGCCCCGAGGCACAGGTATTCTCTCGGATCTCGGGCGCGCGCCGGCTCAGCGACGGCAGTATCGTCGTAGGCGTTGCAGGCTTCCACGAAATCAGGAAGTTCGGGCCGGACACAACGCACCGCTGGACTGTTGGTCGGCGGGGCGAGGGCCCTGGTGAGTTCGAGCGCCTGCGGCTCCTGCGGGGTTGCTCGGAAGAGAGGATTGTCGTCTATGACCGGAGCATCTTCAGAGTCACGGAGTTCAGCCAGGACGGCGAGCGGTTGGCGGCATGGCAGTTACCCTCCGGAGCGTCCGTTCCGTATGAGGTGACCTGTGCGCCAGATGGAAGGGTCATCTACTTCGCGGCGGGTCAATTCCCGGCTGAAACGGGGATCGTGCGATGGCACGTGCCCATCTCATGGATCTCGCGGGGAATGCAAGCCGCTCAACTGATCCGGGACGAGGTACCCGGGCCGGAGCGCGTTCTCGATGACGGCTACTGGGACCGTCCGTGGTCCAGGCAACTGGTCCTTGGAGGAACCGATCAAGGCGTGTGGATCGGAACAGGCGACGACTACATGCTGGAGTTGGTCGGGTGGGACGGGACGGTTCTGGATACGCTCGAATGGTCTGGGAGAGACCGCGCGGTAACCCCGGCGGACATTGAGCAGCTGCAGGATGAGTTTACGGAGGGGCATGACGAGGCGGCGAGAGTCCGATTCCTCAGGGAGGACTGGCCCGACTATGAGAGAGTGCTGCCCTCCTCTGTCCCGGCGTATTCACACCTTCTGATCTTGGATGATGGTACCCTCTGGATCGGAGAGTGGGACGGTATCATGTGGCTCCCTCGGCTGCCGGGGCACCCCGGCAAACGCTGGAATGTCTTCGACCCGTCCGGCAAGCGGGTTCGCCAGGTGACGATTCCGAGCAACATGCGTCTTCTCGATGCCGGAGATAACTGGGTTCTGGTAGTGGTCCGGGACAGTCTGGGAGTCGAGACGCTTGCGGTGTACGAACTGTCCTGGGGGCCGGATTGACGGGCGTCGGATCTCCCGAGCAGCTGGTCACCTGGGACTTCCGCCTCCGCCGGTTCCCTGATAGTGTCAATTGACCATGAGCATCAAGGCCGAATACAGGAATGGGGTGTTCGCGCCCCTGCAGGAGGTGGAAGACCTCACCCCGGGCGAGGTCTACCAAGTCTTCTCCGAGAGTGAGTTGAAGCGGCTTGCGGCCGCCGTTCCGTGGTTGAAGGCGTCGGAGCGCAGCTTCGAGTTCTGGGAGAACGAGGAGGATGCCGTCTACGATGGCCTATAGGCAGGGCGACATCGTTCTCGTCTCCTTCCCCTTCACCGATCTCAGTTCATCCAAGAGGCGCCCCGCGCTGGTCCTGTCTCCGGATTCCTTCAACGCCGCCGGAGAGGACCTCGTGCTGGCAGCGGTGACCTCTCAAATCACGGATGACCCGAACGCGATGCGGCTCTGGCGCGAGGACTTCGCGGCAGGTGGGCTTCCCAAGCCATCAATGGTGAAGGCCACCAAGCTGTTTACGATGCACTCCTCGCTCATCGCCAAGCGGATCGGTGTCCTCGTAAATGTCGGGAATCGGAACCCCAATCCCTGAAAACCTCAATGTCCCCGCCAGGACTCGAACCTGGGGCCTACTGCTTAGGAGGCAGTCGCT
>JAPPGM010000044.1 GCA_028874995.1 Gemmatimonadota bacterium
CCAGAAGAACCCCCAGAAGCGGGGGGTCTGCACCCGTGTGTACACCACCACCCCCAAGAAGCCCAATTCGGCGCTCCGGAAGGTGGCCCGCGTGCGGCTGACCAACGGGTACGAGGTCACCGCCTACATCGGGGGCGAGGGTCACAACCTGCAGGAGCACTCGATCGTGCTGATCCGCGGGGGACGGGTCCGCGACCTGCCTGGCGTCCGCTACCACATCGTCCGCGGAACGCTCGACACCTCGGGCGTGTCGGTCCGCAAGCAGGGACGGTCCAAGTACGGAGCCAAGCGGCCCAGGTAGGGCGCACGGACTGGAGCTGACGCGATGAGCCACCGAACCCGAGCCCTGCGCCGCGACATTCCGGGCGACCCCCGCTTCGGATCGCCGATCTGCCAGAAGTTCATCAACGGACTCATGCTGAACGGGAACAAGTCGCTGGCCGAAGGGATCTTCTACGAGGCGATGGACATCGTCGAGACGAAGGCGGGCCAGCCTTCCATCAATGTCTTCCAACAGGCGCTCACCAACGCGAAGCCGGCTCTCGAGGTCAAGAGCAGGCGCGTCGGCGGCGCCACCTATCAGGTCCCCATCGAAGTGAGGCCCGAGCGGCGCCAGGCGCTGGCCATCAAGTGGCTGATCGGGTTTTCGCGGAAGCGGGGGGAACGGACCATGGCCCAGCGGCTGGCCGGCGAGCTTCTGGCAGCCAGCCGCGGGGAAGGCGCGACCGTTAAGAAGAAGGACGATACGCATCGGATGGCCGAAGCCAACAAAGCCTTTTCGCACTACCGCTGGTAGGCCGTCCGCCCGCAGCCGGCTCCCGAGGGGCCGGCCGAAGGGAGGAGACCTCCGGCGGGCAGCTGTTTGACAGGCGCAGAACGACGAGAGTTGACGAAATAGAGATATGCCCAGGCTCACACCACTGCCAAAGCTCCGGAATATCGGCATCATGGCGCACATCGATGCCGGTAAGACGACGACGACGGAGCGCATCCTGTTCTATACGGGCAGGCTTCACCGCATGGGCGAGGTCCATGAGGGGGCCGCCGCCATGGACTGGATGGAGCAGGAGCAGGAGCGCGGGATCACGATCACCTCGGCGGCCACGACCGCCTTCTGGCACCGCAACGATTCGGAGTACCGAATCAACATCATCGACACGCCCGGCCATGTGGACTTCACGGCCGAGGTCGAGCGATCGCTCCGGGTGCTGGACGGGGCGGTCGCTGTTTTTTGCGGGGTGGGTGGCGTGGAGCCGCAATCGGAGACGGTGTGGCGCCAGGCCGACCGCTACGGCGTCCCGCGGATCGCCTTCGTCAACAAGATGGACCGGACCGGCGCCGACTTCGAGAACGTCGTCCGGATGATGCGTGAGCGCCTGGGCGCCAACGCCTTCGCGGTGCAGTACCCCCTGGGCGAGGCCGACCTCTTCACGGGCGTGATCGACCTGGTGGCCATGCAGGCGTACGTGTGGGACGACGAACTCGGAGCCACCATCGTCGAGGTCGGGATCCCGGATTCGCTCAGGGAGAAGGTCGAAGCGCTTCGCCACGAGCTGGTCGAGGCCGCGCTGGAGCACCACGACGAGTTGCTGGAGAAGTATCTGCTCGGTGAGGCGCTGACCGAGGACGAGGTCCGGCTGGCCGTGCGTGCAGCGACGGCGTCGGGCGCCTTCTTCCCGGTCTTCTGCGGCTCCGCATTCAAGAACAAGGGGATCCAGCGGCTGCTCGACGGGGTGATCGACTACCTCCCCTCGCCGCTCGACGTGCAGGCGATCGAGGGACGGCTCCCGCACAGCGACGGGGTCCGGGAGTCGCGCGAGTCCTCCGACGACGCGCCGCTGGCGGCGCTCGCCTTCAAGATCATGACCGATCCCTTCGTGGGCCGGTTGACTTACCTGCGCATCTATTCCGGCTCCCTCCCCAGGGGCACCCGTGTGTACAACGCCACGCAGGCGCGCAAGGAGCGGGCGGGTCGCCTTCTCCAGATGCACGCCAACAAGCGCGAGGAGCGCGACGAGGTTTACGCGGGCGACATCGCTGCGGTGATCGGCTTCAAGGGTGTCCGCACGGGCGATACGATTGCCAGTCCCGACCACCCCATCATCCTCGAGGCGATGGACTTCCCGGAACCGGTCATCTCCGTCGCGATCGAACCCAGGACCAAGGCCGACCAGGACAAGCTGGGCACCGGCCTGGCCAAGCTGGCGGAGGAAGACCCCACCTTTCGCGTGCACACCGACGCCGAAACCGGGCAGACGATCATCAGCGGAATGGGCGAGCTTCACCTGGAGATCATCGTCGACCGGTTGCGCCGGGAGTTCTCGGTGGACGCCAACGTCGGACGTCCCCAGGTGGCTTTCCGCGAGACGATCCGGAAGGCCGCGTCGCGGATCGAGGGACGGTTGGTCCGGCAGACCGGGGGACGGGGCCAGTACGGGCACGTGGTCATCGATATCGAGCCTGGAGAATCCGGATCCGGTTTCGTTTTCGATGACCGGGTCAAGGGGGGTGCCGTTCCCCGGGAGTACATACCGGCGGTGGAACGCGGCGTTCGGGACGCCCTTCACTCCGGGGTGGTGGGCGGCTATCCGGTGGTCGACATCAAGGTCTCGCTACTGGACGGCTCCTATCACGACGTGGACTCGAGCGAGATGGCCTTCCGCGTCGCGGGCTCGCTGGCGCTCAAGGAAGGACTCAGGAGGTCCTCGCCCGTGATGCTGGAGCCGATCATGGATGTCGAGGTGGTCACGCCGCACGAGTACATGGGGGACCTGATCGGCGATCTTTCGGCCCGCCGCGGCAAGGTGGGCGGGATGACCGACCGTGGCGACGCGCAGGTGATCGGCGCGAGCGTCCCGCTCGGAGAGATGTTCGGGTATTCGACGCGGCTGCGGTCCCTGAGCCAGGGACGGGCCGTGTTCACCATGCAGTTCTCGCACTACGAGGAAGTCGTCCCGGCGAAGAAGTCCGGGAAGTCCCGGCGCAGGAATGCCGGGCAGGGAGTCCTGGCGGGTGTCTGACGGCCCCGCCCAAACGCACAGCTAACCGAAACACGGAGCAAGAATGGCGAAGGAGACCTTCGAGCGAACGAAGCCGCACGTGAA
>JAPPGM010000065.1 GCA_028874995.1 Gemmatimonadota bacterium
CCCCCCCCCCCCCCCCCCCCCCCCCCCCCGCCCCCCCCCCCCCCCCCCCCCGCGGGGGCCCCCCCCCCGGCGCCCGCCCCGACCCCGCCCCCGCCCCGGGGGCGGGGGTACATCCGGTCGGTGGACGACATCCGCCGGATCGGGCTCGGTGTGGGGCCGGACGGGACGCCGATTCTGCTGGAGGATGTGGCGCGGGTGAGCCTGGGACCGGAGAGCAGGCGGGGGCTGGCGGAGTGGAACGGGGAGGGAGAGACGGTGGGCGGCATTGTCGTGGTGCGGCCGGGCGCGGACACGCGGCGCGTGATCCGGGACGTGAGAGCCCGACTGGAAGAGATCGCGCCGGGGCTGCCCGAGGGCGTCGAGATCGAAGTCGCGTACGACCGCACCTCGCTGATCGACCGCGCGGTGGGGAGCATCCGGATGAGCCTCGCGCAGCAGCTGCTGATCGTGGGGCTGATGTGCCTGGTCTTTCTGTTTCACCTGCGAAGCGGGCTGGTGGCCGTGATCGCGCTGCCGGTGGGGATCCTGCTGGCGATGATCGTGGTGCACCTGCAGGGGCTGACGCTCAACATCATGTCGATCATCGCGCGTGCCGCGAGAGAGGTCGGCCCGTCGCTCTTCTTCGCGCTGCTCGTGATCACGGTGTCGTTCATGCCGGTCTTCACGCTGGAGGCGCAGGAGGGGAGGCTCTTCAAACCGCTCGCGTTTACGAAGACGTACGCGATGGCGGCGGCCGCGCTGCTCTCGGTGACGCTGGTGCCGGTGCTGGTGGGGTATTGGGTGCGGGGCCGGATTCGGCCCGCGGCGGAAACGCCGGTGGGGCGGGTGCTGGGTGGGGTCTACTGGCCGTTGCTGGGGTTCGTGCTGAAGCGGCGCCGGTGGGTGATGGGGGCTGCGGTGGTGGGGCTGGGGGCGACGGTGGTGCCGTTGTCACGCCTGGGGTCCGAGTTCATGCCGCCGCTCTGGGAGGGGGACCTGCTCTACATGCCCACGACGCTCCCGGGCGTGTCGATCACCGAGGCGCGCGAGATCCTGCAGCAGACGGATCGCATCATCTACACCTTCCCGGAGGTGCGGCACGTGTTCGGGAAGGTGGGGCGGGCCGATTCGGCGACCGATCCCGCGCCATTGTCGATGATCGAGACGACGATCGCGCTCAAGCCGCGCGGCGAATGGCGGGAGGGGATGACGCCGGACAGGCTGATCGAGGAACTGGACGCGGCACTCCGCATCCCGGGCCTGACGAACGCGTGGACGATGCCGATCCGGAGCCGCATCGACATGCTCTCGACCGGGATCCGCACACCGGTGGGGATCAAGATCGCAGGACCGGACCTGGCCATGCTGGAGCGGCTCGGGCGGGAGGTGGAGGCCGTCGTGCGGGACGTTCCCGGCACCGCCAGCGTCTACGCGGACCGGGTGATGGGTGGGAACTACCTCGACTTCGCGATCGACCGGGGCGCGATCGCGCGGCATGGCCTGACGGTGCGCGACGTGCAGGAGGTCATTCAGACCGCGATCGGCGGGATGAACGTGACGACCACGGTGGAGGGGCTGGAGCGCTATCCGGTCAACCTGCGCTACAGCCGTGAGCTGCGCGACGATCTTCCCGCGCTGAGGTCGGTGCTGGTCGCCACGCCGGAGGGACACCAGGTACCGCTCGGGCGCCTGGCGAGCATGGAATACGTGGTCGGCCCGCCGAGCATCAAGAGCGAGGGCGCGAAGCCGAACGCGTGGGTATACATCGACGTTCGGGACATCGACGTCGGGAGTTACGTGCAGGGGGCAAGGGAGGCGGTGGCGGCGGGGATCGCCCTGCCCCCCGGCTACACGCTGTCGTGGAGCGGCCAGTACGAGTACCTGGAGCGCGCGCAGCAACGGCTCGCGTACGTCATCCCCCTCACCCTGCTTCTGATCTTTGTGCTGATATACCTGACCACCCGCTCCGTCGCGGAGACCTTCCTCGTGCTTCTGGGCGTCCCCTTCGCGGTCGCCGGGTCGTTCTGGTTCCTGCACATCCTGGGCTACGACCTGAGCATCGCGGTATGGGTGGGGATCATCGCGCTGGCAGGCCTCTACGCCGAGACCGCGATCGTCTTCCTCCTCTACCTGAACGTGTCCGTGGGCGACTACCGCGACCGCGGGCTGCTCACCGACCGGGGCGCGCTCAGGCAGGCGATCCGGCGCGGGTCGGTGCAACGCGTCCGCCCCATCATGATGACGATCGCCACCGACGTGATCGGGCTGCTGCCGATCATGTGGAGCGCAGGCGCGGGGGCCGATGTGATGAAGCGCATCGCGGCGCCGCTGATGGGCGGGGTGGTGACGTCGGGTATTGTGGTGCTGCTGGTGTTTCCGGTGGTGTTCTACATGTGGAAGGGGCGGGGGTTGGGGGATACGGCCCAAGCAACCCTGACGTAACGTCAGGGTTTGGGCGCGAAGCACCGTTGTCTTGATGGATGCTGTCGGTTGTCCACGCGGTTCTGGAGGAGCCCTCGCCCACACGCTTCGTGCTGACCGGGTCCAGCGCGCGCAAGCTGCGCCGAGGGGACGTGAACCTCCTGGGCGGACGCGCCCTGCACCAGACGCTCCACCCCTTCATGGCGGCGGAGCTTCCCGATTTTGACCTGGACCGATCCCTTCGCCGCGGCCTTGTCCCCCTGATTGTGGACGCTTCCGCCCCCGAACGCACACTCGATGCCTACGCGAGTCTCTACATCGACCAGGAGGTGCGTGCCGAAGGCCTTACGCGTGACGTCGGAGCGTTCGCGCGGTTCCTGGAGGCGATCAGCTTCTCTCACGGGGGACAGCTGAATCTCGCTTCGGTCGCCAGGGAGTGCGAAGTGTCGCGAAGAATGGTCGAGGCGTATGTCGGTATTCTGGAGGATCTCTTGATGGCGTTCAGGCTGCCCGTCTTCCGCAAGCGTGCCAAGCGGGCGACCGTGGCCCGGGACAAGTTCTACCTGTTCGACGCCGGCGTCTTCCGCTCACTGCGGCCCACCGGCCCGCTCGACCGGCCCGGCGAAATCGACGGTCAGGCGCTGGAAGGCCTGGTGGCCCAACACCTGCGGGCCTGGGCGGCCTACTCGTCGGACGACGTGTCCACATACTTCTGGCGAACCCGGGCCGGGACGGAGGTGGATTTCGTTGTGTATGGGCGGAGCGGATTCCACGCCTTCGAAGTCAAGAACGCGCGCCGTGTACATTCGACGGACTTGCGGGCCCTGCGGACTTTCCGCACGGACTATCCGGAGTCGGACGCCGTCATGCTCTACCGGGGCCGCGAACGCCTGAGGATCGACCGGATCTGGTGTCTGCCGGTGGAAGACTTCCTGCGGGAGATGGTGCCTGGGAGGGGGCTCCTGGACAGGCTTTGAGGGAAGTGCCCTCGTGCGAAAGTGACTCTGTGGCTCGGCACGCGCTCCAACCCTGACGTTACGTTAGGGTTTGGCCCGGCGCGTCTCCACCGCCGCGCTCCCGCTGAGTTCGATCGCTTCGAGCGTCTCGCGCACATCTTCCCAGGTCGTCGTGTGGTTGAGGATGCAGAGCCTGAGCGAGAATGTCCCGTGGAGCAGCGTGGAGGAAATGAACGCGGGATTCCCCCAGAAGATGCTGGCGAGAACCTCCCGGTTGATCTCTTCGAGGGCCGGTTCGCCGAGATTGCCCTCGGCCGGGTTGATCCGGAAACAGACGATCCCCAGCGAAGTGGGGTTCAGCATTTCCAGCATCGGGCTGGCGTGGACGTAGTCTTCGGCCTGCACGGCCAACTCCATGCCCTTCGATATCGCCCTGCGGAACGCCCGCATCCCGAAGGTCCGGACCGACGCCCAGATCTTGAGGGCTCTAACCGAGCGGCTCAGTTGGGGCCCGCGATCCGAAAAGTTCGGATGGCCTGCACCCCAGACCGTGTCCTGCAGCATGTCGTGCGGCACGGCGAACGCGTTTTCCAGCGTGTTCACGTCCTTGACCATGAGGCAGCCGGCCTCATATGGCTGGAACAACCACTTGTGGGCATCTAGTCCGATCGAGTCCGCGCGTTCCATGCCGCGAAGGAGTTCTCGCCCCCGCTCGGTGACGACCGCAAACCCGCCATACGCGGCGTCGATGTGCAGCCAGATCTCTTCCGCATCGCAGAAGTCGGCGATTGCCGGCAGCGGATCGATCGAGCCGGTGCTGCCCGCTCCGGCGTTCGCGGATACCGCGATGGGATTGAGTCCGGCGGCCCGGTCTGCGGCCACGGTTCGGGCAAGTGCGTCCATGTCCATCCGGAAACGCCGGTCGCTGGCGATCAGGCGTACATGTTCGGCCTCAACGCCCACGATCCTGGCAGCGCGAATCTGGGCACTGTGACTCTGGTCACTCATGTACACGGTCGGCTGGCCGCCACGCACCGCACCCTCCCGAGCCGCCACGAGACCGGTAATCGCGGCCACGGATCCGCCGCTTGTAAGGAGTCCGCCCGCACCCTCCGGATAGCCCACCCATTGCCGTATCCAGTCAATGACCACCAGCTCAAGCTGGCTGGGACCGCTCGACGTGAGCCAGGTGCACTGGTTGACCTGGTGTCCGGCGACCAGGAAGTCGGCCAGGACCCCCGGCCATGTGGGGGACGAGGGAATGAAGCCGAAAAAGCGGGGGTGGTCGATGCGCGCCGCGAGCGGCATGATTCCGTGTGCGGCCTGGAGCAGGACTTCACCGGCCGGCCGGCCATCCTCCGGAGGGGGTTCCAGGAACTGGTCCCGGAGCGACTTCTCGAAGTCCCCCTCCCAGGCGCGCTCCCCGCGGAGGTTCTCCCAACGGCCCACCAGGAGCTCGGCGACCTGATTCGCCAGCTGCAGCATCTGTTCGCGGTCCATCTCCAGACCGGAACGGTCCCCTGAGCTGGTAGTCGCTTTCGGGGCTGCGGGCCCGAGAGCGTTGGCAGCCGGTTGCCGCGTGGGCCCGCTCACTCCGGCAACCTCAGCGCCATCAGCCTCCCCGGCCGCCCCACCTGCACCACCACATGCTGCCGGCCCTCATGGCTGTACGTCATCATCCCGTACTGGCCCGCGCCCGGCATCTCCACGCGTCCCACTTGCTCACCCGTCATCTTGTCGTACGCGTTCAGCACCGGCGGCCCGTTCGACCCCTCGGTCGCATAGAGCAGGTCCCCCGCCACCATCTGGATCGAGAGGCCGCCGCCCCCGGCGTGCGACAGGTCCACACCCTGCGTGGAAGGATGTTCGCGAACGGCCTCCGCCACCTCGCCGACCGGGATCCACCACAGCCGCTCGCCGGTGTTCATGTCGTATGCGGACAGGCGGTTGTACGGGGGCTTCCAAATTGGCAATCCCTGGACGCGCGGCAGGCCGCCACCCGCCCCCGCGACCCATTGCGATATGGTCGTGCCCGTGGTCTTGGGATCGTCGGGGTCGTCCGCGTCCGCGCCGGGACCGACGCGGCCGCCGCTGCAGTTCCGCCGGTGCGACGCATA
This sequence comes from Gemmatimonadota bacterium, assembly GCA_028874995.1. Lineage (GTDB taxonomy): Bacteria > Gemmatimonadota > Gemmatimonadetes > Longimicrobiales > Gaopeijiaceae > Bin94. The sequence goes on from JAPPGM010000065.1 coordinate 5,474, forward strand.
CAGGATCCCCGTCGTGGGGTCCAGGGTGGCCGGGTGGGTGATGTTGAGTCCACCGTAACACCGGATGTTCTCCGCGACGGGACCCTCGTAGCCCTCGTAGAGACGCGGCACGAACGGTCCTCCCACCCGGTAGCGGCTCAGGATCTCCATCGCTTCGGCGCGCAGTTCCGGGGTGAAGTCGATCACGTCCTCCGGCGGCATCCCCATCGGCTCCATCGGCTCCGGCCAGGTGGGCACGGGCTGGGTCGCAGCCGTCCAGTTGCCGGGCACCTCGGTCTGGCTGACGGGCACCTCCTCAATCGGCCAGATCGGGTCCCCGGTCTCGCGGTTGAAGGCGAAGATGAGCCCGGTCTTCGTGGTCTGGATCACTGCGGGGACGGGGTCACCGTCCACAGTGAGGTCGACGACGATCGGCACGTTGGGAAGGTCGTAGTTCCACTGGTCGTTGTGGACGACCTGGTAGTGCCAGACTCGCTCGCCGGTGGCCGCGTCGAGGGCGATGACGCTGGTCGAGAAGAGGTTGTGGCCCGGGCGGAAGCCGCCGAAGTAGTCGATCGTGGGCGGGTTGGTGGGGATGTAGACGATCCCGCGCTCATAGTCGGCGGACATGGGGGCCCACGACGACACGTCCCCCGTGTACCGCCACGCGTCGTTCTCCCACGTCTCGTGCCCCACCTCGCCGGGGCGCGGGATGACGTGGAACTTCCACCGGAACTCGCCGGTGCGTGCGTCGAAGCCGAGAATGTCGCCCGGGACGTTCTCGATACGGGTCTGGTAGTACCCCTGCTCGGCCGAATTCCCGACCACGACCGTACCGTTCACCGCGATCGGCGGCGACGAGGTCGTGATGTACCCGAGTTCGCGCGGGATGCCGTAGTCGGGGTCGTAGTCGTCCTCGAAGCCCTCCCACCGGGCCCAGCCGTCGATCAGCGGCACCAGCATGTCCACCACGCCCGTCTCCGGGAAGCCGTCGATGGGGACGGGCTGGCCGAAGCCTTCCAGGTGCCGCCCGGTCTTCGCGTCGAGGGCGTGCAGGAAGAAGGCGGGGGACGTGTAGTAGATCACCCCGCGGCCGTCCGGTTCGCCGTACGCCACGCCCTTGCCGTAGTTCTGCCGCATGGAGCGTTCCCAGCGGGTGGTGTTGGGTTCGCGGTAGGTCCAGAGGGTCTCGCCGGTGGCGGGATCGATGGCGGCCACGGTGCGCCGCTGTCCCGCTACCGTGTACAGGATTCCGTCGATGTAAGTGGGGGTCGACTTCATCTGCTGGTCGACGTCTGGCCCGAAGTTGTCGGCGTGCCACACCCACGCGACCGCGAGGTCGTTGAAGTTATCCGCGTTGATCTGGTCGACGGGCGAGTAACGCGTCCCCCAGGCGTCGGCGCTCTGGAAGCGCCACTCTCCGTGAGGGTTCTGGCGTTCTTGGGTCGTGGTGGGGCTCGGAGCGGCGAGGAGGAGGGTGGAGACGAGCAGTCCTTGGATGAATCCGCGGGCATGCACCGCCGGTCGAATGCCGGGGCGATCATTTCCGCTGGCTGCCGAGGCCGGGGAGGGCCGCATTGGGAGACTCCTGGGGGACCGGATGTTGAGGTGGTTTGGCTGCGGTCAGAGGATCGTACTACCAGCGCCCGAGTGTCGCCAGCCAGACGGGCTTTCCGGTCGCCTGCTACCGACCTGGCGGAACCTCGCACTCGAAGTTCTCCTCGCGCATCGGATCCCCCGAGCCCTTGTAGACGGCCTCGGCCGGCCACGCGCAAACGGGCCGCTGCATCACGACTTCCCCCTGGTTCGCCTTCGTTGCGACCAGCCGTGCGGGCGCTTCGCCCTCCTCGACCCACTTCCGGATCGTGGTGATCCAGTCGACCTCCGCGGGACCCGGACCGCCTCCGCAGTGCTGCACGCCGGGGAACATGAACATGCGGAGATAGTCGTCCGCCTCCTCGTCGCCGGCCGCCACGCCCTCGTAGTAACTGATGGTGCCCTTGGCCGGAATGGCCGCGTCGGACCAGCCGGTCCAGAGGATCAGCCTGCCGCCCGCGGCCTTGAAGGCGCTCAGGTCGGTGTCGGTCGCGTTGAGCAGCTTCGCGGCGCGGCGGGTGTCGGCCTCCCAGGCGTCGTAGTCGCTGAAGTCGTAGGTGGAGTAGTCGAATTCGGGGTTGTCGAAGATGATGTACTTGTGCATCTGGGTGCCGAAGGCGTAGTGCAGGTTCGGGGTGCCGGACCCACCTCCCCCCGTGATCCACATCGGCCATTCGCCCGTGGCCTCGCCGCCGTAGGGGTAGCCCGGATAGACGAGTCGGCCCCCGACATGCGCGCCCCCGTAGATCACCTCGGCGGCGCGGCGCTGCTCGTCGGTGAGTTCCGGAATCGAGGCCAGATCGATATCGCACGCGAGGGGGTTCGTCATGAACCCGTCCCTGACGCCGTCGTTCTCGTCGCACGCTTCGAGGATCGCGGTCTCGAGCGCCATCGCGGCCTCGGCGTCGATCACGGGCGTCGAGAGGTCGTGCGGATCGGGGTACAGCGCCTGCTGGGTCTGCAGGAAGAGGGCGCCCACGCCCGTCCAGTGGTACGCCGGCGCCCCGGCCACGATACCGTCGAAGTCATCCGGGTAGCGCTGCGACGCCATCATCCCCTGCCCCCCGCCCCGCGAGCAGCCCATGAAATACGAGTAGTCGATGTCGCGCCCGTAGTAGATTCGGATGATCGTCTTGGCCGTCTGCGCGGTCACGTGAACCGCGCGGTGACCGAAGTTGACCTCGCGGTCGGGGCGGTTGAGCGCCCAGCTCGCGTCGGTGCCGATGCCGCGATGACCGGTGTCGGTCCCGACCGTGGCGAACCCGCGGGTCAGCACCCGGTTCGACCCGAAGAACCCCAGCGCCTGGTTCTGCACGCTCCCCACGTACCCGCCGCCACCGCCCATGATGAACCGGCCGTTCCAGTCGGCGGGCAGCGGGAGGAGGAGCTCGAAGTGGATCTCGGTGTCGATCGTCCCGCGGACGCTGCAGTGCATGGGGTCGGATTCGGTGGCCTCGACCGTGGCGACGTCGTCGAGGGTGAAGCCACTCCAGGTGAAGGTGGCGAGGTCTTCGCAGGTGGGGGAGGTGGGGGGGGCGAAAAGAGCGGCGACCGTCAGCACGGCGGCGTAGGAGGTAGTGATCATTGTCCGCGGAGCATCCGTCCTGCTCGCCTGAGGAACTCTTCGGACGTGGCGGACTCGATCGCTGCAGTCGCCAGTGCAGACGTGGGGACGGAATTGCCGGTCGAGTCGAGCAGGGACGTCAATTCCTCAGTGGCTTCTCGCCCGGATTTCTTGCTGGTCAAATGGCACAGCATGCTGAACTGTCCTTCATCACGACCCTGGCGGATTCCTTCGTCGCGCCCCTGGCGGAACCACTTCCGGCCGAATTCCTCCAGGCTTCGCTGGTATTCGATGTCTACCTGTTCCATCGTCGTCGCTCCCTTCATCGGTTCTTCGGTGATTCGCTTCTTCGATACTAACATCTGCCCCACACACTCAGCCATGAATTGCTCGTATTCGCATGAACCATCGCGTCGGCGCGTGGGCGGTTACATGGTCAAACCGGCCTGAGGTGGTTGCGGATCGTGAACACCCGGAAGAGACTGGGAATCCAACGTTCAGGAGAAACAGATGCCACGCACACATGTTCGGTTCCGCGCCCTCGCCGCGAGCGCCATTGCGGCCTGTCTCACCATGTCCTGTGAGGACCGCAGCGCCGCTACCTCGACGCCCCGCTGGCCACCATCACCCCGATCCTCGCGTCCGCCGACGCCGTCTTCACGAACCTTGAGGTCGCGATCGCGGGGCCCGGGTGCGACTGTACGCCCACCCGCGACGACGTCTACTTCCACGGCGCCGGACCCGAAGTGCTCGACTACCTGGACGAGATCGGCGTGTCGCTGGTCTCGCTTGCGAACAACCACTCGTGGGACTACGGGGACGCGGGGATCGTCTCCACGCTGGAGGAGGTGACCGGGCGCGGAATGACCCACGCGGGCACGGGGCGCACCCTGGGCGAGGCGGTGGCCCCGGCGTCCCGTGACGTGGGGGGTGTGCGCGTCGGGATGGTTGCGCTCGCCACGGTAAACACGCCTCCCGGGGCGATGGCGACGGAGACGAAGCCGGGCGTCAATCTGCTGTCTCCCGGGGACCTCGCGGCATGGGACCGCAACCTCGGCGCGATCCGCGAAGCCGCCGCGAACAGCGACATCGTGATCGCCTATCAGCACTACCAGGTCGACGCCGGGCCGGGGTGGCAGGAACGTTGGGCGCACGCGGCGGTCGATGCGGGTGCCGACCTCTATGTGAGCCACGGCGAACCGCGGCTGGCGGGCGTCGAGGAGTACCGCGGCGGCCTGATCCTGTATGGGCTCGGCAACTTCATCTTCCACACGCGGACCGAGATAGGGAACTATCCGGCAGAGGTGTGGCAGAGCGTGGTGAGTACTCTGTCCATCGGCGCGGTTGGGGTTCGCGAGGCGACCTTCACACCGGTCGTGCTGGACGAGGGCACGCCGGGTGATCTCTTCCTCGAGACGCGGGGCTACCCGGAAGTGGCGGAGGGCGAGACGGCGGACGCGATCCTGCGGCGGTTCGTCCGGATGTCCGCGGGGTACGGGACCGTGCTGGAAGTTCGCGACGGCCGCGCTTCCTGGCGTTCGCAGAGACCGGCCGGAGTGCTGCGGACGGCGGCCGACTACATCGAGGCGATCGAGGGGGTGCAGGATCCGCGGTCGGATGGACTCGACCGGTACACCGTCGAGGGCATGATGGAGGATCGGGGCGTCCCGGGTGTCAGCGTCGCGGCAATCCACGACTTCAAGGTGCACTGGGCCAAAGGCTACGGGATGGCAGACGTGGAAACCGGCGCGACGGTGGATGCCGAGACCCTCTTCCAGGCGGCGTCGATCAGCAAGCCTGTAGCGGCCATGGCGGTGCTCAGGGCCGTGCAGGACGGCCATTTCACGCTGGACGAGGACATCAACGGAATCCTGACCAGCTGGCAGCTTGACGGCGGGGAATTCACCCGCGACCGCCCCGTGACTCCCCGCATGCTCACCAGCCACACGTCGGGGCTCGGCGACGGTTTCGGCTTCCCCGGCTACGATCCCGGCGATCCGCTTCCCACCACCGTGCAGATCCTGAACGGCGAGGAGCCGTCGAACGTCGGCGAGGTCTTCATGGAACGCCCGCCGATGACCGTCCGGAAGTACTCGGGCGGCGGCGTCACGGTCATGCAGCTGGCGCTCTCCGACGCGCTCGGCCGACCCTTCGCGGACATCGTGCAGGAGTTCGTCCTGGACCCGGCCGGAATGGTGCACAGCACCTTCGAGCAGCCTCTCTCGGCCGATCGCGACCTCAACGCCGCGCGGGCACACGGCGCGAGCGGCCAGTCGCGCGGTCCGAAGTGGCACGTGTACCCGGAGTTGGCCGCTGCCGGCATGTGGACGACGCCCACCGATCTGGCCCGGTTCGCAATCGAGGTGCAGAGGGCGGCGCGGGGCGATCCGGACCGGGCTCTCACGCGCGAGTCCGTCCTTGAGATGCTGAGTCCGGTGGGCGTGGGCCCCTTCGCCGTGGGGTTCCTGATCGGCCAGGAGGGCGAAGGCTGGTACTTCAGCCACGGGGGCGGCAACTGGGGATTTCGGGCGCTCCTGAAGGCGCACCGGGCAAAAGGTTACGGCATCGCCGTGATGACCAACGCCGACCGGGGTGGCGAGGTGATGGTGGAGATCGCGAACCGGGTCGCGCGGGCCTATGGGTGGGATTCGCTGGACGAGCCGGTGCCGCGGCAGTGATTCTTGCGTTCCAACGCTTTGCTCTGAGTTGCTCCTCGGGTCGGAAGCGCCGGTGCTTGCTCCTGGAGCGCGCGAGGCTTGCGGAACGGCCCCTCGGCCGGAGTGTAGAAAAGGAGAGCACGACTCCAGCGTTTCGCCCGACAGCCTGGCTGGGGATCACGGAGTTGATCAGGCTTCGATTTCTCCCTTGGAGGAAGTTCATGAAATCCTGGGTGGCAGGACATCGCTGGCTTGTCTGGGGCGCGTTCGGCCCTCTCCTGGTCTTGACCGCTGCATGCGAAGTTGCACCCGAGTCGGCCATGTCGCTCACCGGAGTATGGATGGGTGTGGAAGACGGGACTGCAAGGTATTGGCAGTTTGTCGTGATTGACGTGCCCCCCGATGAGATCTGGGGAACTGCCCAGTCTGGTCGGGAGACCGAATCCACTATCTCGTGGGGTTTGCCAGTTCCATTGGTGGCGCAGCGCGAAACACCAATCGTGCTGGTGTCGGAATCTCGTCTTTTCAGGTACAGGGTGGATGAGCCCCCCACGGAGGATGATCCGGATCACATGGGCGGCACGCTGATCCGGACGCGGATTCTTGAACCGGACACCATGATTTCGCTCGCGCTCGTAAAGGTGCAACAGGAGTCCCCGGACTAACAGCCCGTGGAAAAAACCCGCCGGCATTCGACCGGCGATGCATCCACCCTGGACGTTTCGCCCCACTTTCTGCAACGATGACTTGACAGGTGACGGGCACCGGAGCTAGATACGAATAGCTTCGTATTATGTTCCGCAACCGGGAGCCTGGCATGCTACAACAAGTCATCACCCTCCGAACCCTCGCGCCTGTCCCGCTGCTCGCGTTCGTGATCGCCGCGCATGGCCGCCCCCTCCCCGCCCAGCAAGTCATCGAACTCCCCACCGAAGACCGCCCCCTCGACGCCGGCTTCGAGGAGGTCTTCAGGATCGGCACGATCACGGGCGAGTCGTGGCAGATGCTCGGCACGGTGCGCAACGTCGCTTTCGATGGCGACGGCAACCTGTACCTCTTCGACGGCACCGGCGGTGTCACCGGGCCGTGGCTGGACCCTCGGATACTGGTCTACGATGCCGCCGGCGGCTTCGTCCGCGAAGTCGGCCGCTCGGGCGAAGGCCCGGGCGAGTTCAGTTCACCGATGTCCATGGTGGTCATGAGAGACGGTGCAACCGCGGTCAACGACATCGGACATCGGGGTTTCCAGCTCTTCGACGCCGCCGGCGGCTTCCTGCGGATCGTGCGGATGACCGCAGGAGGGTTTCCGCTGGTCTTCGCGACCCAGGTTGCGGCCGACCCTCGCGGCGGCGGGATCTACGCCACCGTGCCGCCGGCGCGGGCAGGCACGATAGGGGGGCCGGCCCCGCCGACGACGGTTTCACGGCCGATCGTCCGCCTCGACCTCGGAGGTGGTGTCGCGGTAATCGATACCGTGGCCGAGGGTTGGCTGCCTCCTCCCCCTGAGACGGCCGACGACGAAGTGCCCGGGGTCGTGATCGAAGGGCGCCCCGTCACCTTCAGCCAACTCGGCCGGGGGCAGTCTGCCGTCTTCGCGCCCGAGCTTCTGATGGACGTTCTGCCCTACGGGCGGGTGGTGTTCTCGGATTCGTCCGGTTACGCGCTCAAGATCACCGGTGGCGGCGGCGGGCCCGTGGAGCGCGCGGTTGTCCGGTCCTTCGAGCCTCAGCGTGTCACGCCCGCGATCGAGGAGGCCGAGAAGGAACGCAGGGAGGCCCTGCGAGGGGCGCTGGGGGGAGGTGGCAGAACGAGGATGGTCGAGGTGCGGGGGCGGGGCGGCGAGGTACAAAGCACGACCTACGAGCTGCCCGAGCCCGTCTTCTACCCCGAACTCTCCGTCATCCACGCCCTGGCCGCCACCTGGGAGGGCCGCATCTGGGTACAGCGCCGGGGTGAGTATCCGGAGACCGACGGGCACATCGACGTGCTGACCCCGGCAGGGGATTACGTCGGCACCTTCCCCGCCGGCACGACCGCGCTGCCCGACGCTTTCGGCCCCAATGGGCTGGCCGCCTTCATCGTACTGGACGAGATGGACGTGGCGACGGTGGTGGTGCGACGGCTGCCCGCGGCGGTGCGCTGACCGTGCTTCAGCCGCTCTTGACCCGCGTTGCCCGGGCAACGGGACCAACACCCGAAGTCATCCAACTCCATTGGCACCAATCATCTAGCCTGACACCGCAGGAGAACACCTCATGACCCCCGGAACCCTTGTCACCACCGGCATTGCCCTGCTTACCGCTACCCTCCCCGCCCTCACCCTGTCGGCACAGGAAGTCATCGACCTCCCCGGGCGCGATCAACGCCTGGACGCCGACTTCGAGGAAGTCTTCCGCATTGGTGCGCTGGACGGCGAGGATTGGGAGATGCTTGCCACCGTCATGCATGTCGCGTTCGACGAGAAGGGGAACCTCTACGTCGTCGACGGGAGCGGCGGCATGTCCTTCGGAGGTGGCACACGCGTGCTGGGATTGGGCTCGGACGGGCTGCGCATCCTCGTTTTCGACCAATCCGGCAACTTCCTGCGCGAATTCGGCACCTCGGGCGAGGGGCCCGGGGAGTTCAACATGCCCGCGGGGTTCGCGGTCCTGCGGGACGGCACCACGATCGTGAGCGACAACGGACACCGCGCCTATCAGCTGTTCGACGCGGACGGCAGATTCCTGCGGATGGTACGGGGAAGCGAAGGTGCCGGCCCGGGTGGTGTCTCGAGCAACCTGCTGCCCGATCCCCGAGGAAACGCCGTGTTCACGGGGGAATTCGGGAGAAGCATCCTCGTCATGAATCCCGGTGGCGGTGGCGCTGCTCCGCCGACATCCCGTCCGATTACGAGACTCGCACTCGACGGCGATGCCGTCGACACCGACACCGTTGTAGATGCCTGGCTGCCGCGCCGCGAACCGGCGGAGCTAAAGCTGCCCGCGGGTATACAGATTGCCGTCGAGGGCGACGCGAGAGCGGCCAACGCCCTGAGCGGACTTTCGCAGCCCTCCGTCTACGAGCCCTTCCTCATGGCCGGCGTTCTACCCGACGGTAGCCTCGTCCACTCCGACTCTTCCGCCTATGAGCTGAAGATCACGCCGCCGGATGCAGCCGACGCGGCCAGGGTCATCCGACGCCCAATTCGCCCCGAACCGGTTACGCCCCGAATCGAGAAGGCCTACCTCGAGGCGCGGGAGGCCGCGCGCAGGGAGGGAGGCGGCGCGTCGGGGGCCTTCATGATGATGCGAAGCGTCGGCACCGGAGGCGGCAATCCCTCCGGCGGTTCCGACCAGACGTTCACCCTGGAAATGCCTGAACCGACCTTCTACCCCGAACTCTCCGTGCTGCGCGACCTCTCCACCACCTGGGACGGCAGCATCTGGGTGCGGCGCCGCGGCGACGAACCGGAGAGCGACGGGCCCATCGATGTCGTCACCGGCGACGGGCGCTACGTCGGCACCTTCCTGAAAGACGCGACGGAAATGCCCGACGCTTTCGGGCCGAACGGCATGGCTGCGTTCATCGAGCACGACGATTTCGATGTTGCCAGGGTGGTGGTGCGGAGGTTGCCCGCGGCGGTGAGGTGAGCGGAATGGCGGCGACTGCGGCTTCGAGCGATCCCGGAATTGGGCTCTAGGCATGTGGGTCCAAGGGTTGACGACATTCTTCCTCGAAAGAACTGCATCCGGATCGGCAGCCGTCCTGGCGCTCCTGTGGGGCACGGCCGCGACAACCAATGTCCAACGGTCCGGAGTTGCCACGACCACCCCAGCTCAGGAATGCGCCCACGAGCTGATCGAAGAAGTCCGAATCGGATCGCTCGGCGGCACGGCCGAGTACTCGTTCTCCGACATCAACTCCATCGCGGTCGCGCAGTCCGGTGCGATCTACGTGGACGACGCCCACCCGCCTTCGATCCGCCGGTTCAGCCCCGACGGGCGGTTCGTTCGCTGGATCGGAAGGGAAGGCGAAGGCCCCGGCGAATTCCGTTCAATCGCCGGCATATCGGTTCTTCCGGACGGGCGGTTGGCGGCGTGGGACCGGCGCGGCAGGATCACGGTGTACGGAACGGACGGCGAGTACGACGAGATCGTCAGGGTCGCACTGGAGAATTCCTGGGGCTTTCCGTTCGTGGACCGGGCCTTCCTCACGGACTCCGCCGGCCGGTACTACCTCAGGATCTTCACCTCGTCACCGTCCGGAACCGACCCGCTTGGCGTGGCGGGGATCCGCTACGGCTACGCACGCCTGTCGCCCGAGGGATCCATCCTCGACACCGTCGCGGCACCCCGGGCCGAGCGCGCGCAGGCGGGCGAATCGATCGTGATCCACACGCGCGCGGGCGACCGCCATCCCTTCCACCAGGAGACACTCGACGCGGTGAGCCCCTTCGGCTACCTCGTGGCGGGTCATAACGCGACCTACGCATTCTCGATTCTCGATCCTGCCGACACTCTCACCGTGGAACTGGACGGATTCCAGGCCGTCGAAGTGAAGGCCGGGGAGCGCGCCGAGTGGCGGGCGAGAGTCGCCTTTGCCGAGCGCAGATCGCGGGCGTCGTTTCGCGACGTTCCAGCTCGAAAGCCCGCGTACCGCAACTTGTGGGTGGACGCGGACGGCCGGATCTGGGTCCACCGCTACTCCGAAGCCCACAAGCGAAGTGAGCCGATCCCGGAGCTCTGGCTCGAGGACCCCGACGGGAACGTGCCGCGGATCACCTGGGTGGAACCGTCGCTCTACGACGTTTTCGGGCCCGACGGACAGCTGCTCCGCTGTGTCAGGGTACCCGACGACGCGGAGGTGGTGGCGAGCCGGGGGTTGCTCGCCTGGGGCATTCTGAGGGGTGCGCTCGACGAGGAATACGTCGTGCGCTGGCGGATCGAATAGGGGATCCGACGGCCGGTTCACACGCCCTGGCATTGTTCCGGGGGATACTCCATACGCCGCGTCTACCCCGGTCCCTCGCACAGCATGACGATGTGGACGCGGATGATCCGCCACGGGCGGGCCAATTTGACATCTACGACGTAATGTCTTAACAATACGACGTAGCGTCGTTTCCTCTACCTGCTCGGGAGCGCATCTCGCCAATGACCACACCCACCCTGCCCAACTCCGAACTCGCGGTCATGGAACTGCTCTGGCGGAAAGGCCGCCTGACCGCCCGTCAGATCCTCGAGTTCCTCTATCCTGACGCCTCCCGACCGCAGCACGGCACCGTTCAGCGGCTCCTGCAGCGCCTCGCCACCAAGGGCTTCGTGGTCCGCGACCGGAGCCTCGGCGTCAACCTCTACTCCCCGGCGATAAGCCGCGAATCCTACGCCAGTGCCCAGCTCGAATCGCTCGCCGACCGGCTTACGCAAGACTCATTGGTGCCAATGATCACGAGGCTGGTGGAAGACAACAAGCTGTCCCGCGCCGAGATCGACAAGCTGCGCCGGATCCTGGAGGAGCCGGATGAGTGAACTGCTGCTTCAGATCGGCGCCACCAAGCTGGTGGTCTCGGTCCTTCTTGCAGGGGTCGTGTGGGTGGTGCACCGGCGAGTCGGCCGTCCGGGGGTCTCGTACCATATGTGGCTGCTGGTACTGGTTGTTCTCCTGGTCCCGGCAGTGGTTTCGCTTCCGGTGCTCCCGGCGGATTCCGAATCTCCAGTGGCTGTGTCCGGGGCCGAGCTTCCCGGGGACGCCGTTCCTGTCACGGTGGCTGCGGGCGAAACGGCCGGTGAACGCTCTGCAAACCGATCGAACATTCTGACCTGGGCCGTCCATCTGTGGCCTGGATTGGCAGTTGTCTGGCTGCTGGGGACCGCAGGCATCATCGGATGGACCGGTTTTCGCGCGGTCCGCTTCCGCCGCTGGGTCACCGGGGCCTCTCGTCCCGCGCCCCCGGCAATCAGGCGTGAAGCGGTCGATGTCGGGCGAGCACTGGGACTGGCCCGCATGCCGGAAATCCACATCACCCGGGCCCGCATGTCCCCCATGGTCTGGTGGTTGGGTGGCAAGGTCCGCCTGCTGATTCCGTCGGCTGTGGTGGACCGCTTGAGCCAGGAGGACACTCGCGCCGTGCTGGCACACGAACTGGCTCACATCAGGAGGCGGGACCATGTGGTGCGTTGGGTGGAATGGATGACCTGCACGGTTTTCTGGTGGAATCCGGTCGCCTGGTGGGCGCGGCGCCAACTGCGAGTTGCCGAGGAGTGCTGCTGCGACGAAATCGCCCTCGCGAGCGCCGGATCCAATCCGCGCGGGTACGCCCATGCACTGGTCCGCGTGCTTGACCTGGTGTCTTCCACCCCGGACAGGCGGGCACCGGCAGTGGCAAGCCTGATCGGCCGACCAAGGGGCACCCGGGTGCTCGAAAGGAGGCTCAAGGTGATTCTCGCGCCCGGAAAGACCTCGCCCACCCCACCATGGCTTCGCCACGCGGCCGGGGCGGTATTCGTGTGCGCGCTGCCCTTTGGACTCATCTATTGCGACCAGGCCGTGACGCCCGCGGGGGTGGCTGCCACTGTTCCGGAGGCGGATGCGGAAACGGAGACCCGGCAGGCCTCGCTGGAAGAGATCCTGACGCGACGCGAGGAAGAGCTGGACGCCCGGGTCCTTGGATTGGTCGAGCAGGGCAAGGTATCCGAAGGACAGGGCGAAGTGCTCCGCTTTGAAGTCTCGGGATACTCGGCCGGGATTACGATTGCGCTGCGCGAACAGGAGACCCGCCTCCCGGATCGATTGGCCCTTGCCGACCGGTACGTCGAGTGGGTCGAGGGACGCATGGCCGATGCGGTCGGCCGGCCCGACGGTGAGGTTCCCGCGGTGGACGACCAGTCCGAACGAATGAGTGGCCACGCGCGTGTAGCGTACGTCTCCGGGTGGAGCTTCATGTTCGCGGCGCGAGAAGCGAGCCGGATGGTTGACGCCATGGGCCTGGTTTCGGCCTTGGAACGACCCGGGAACGGTTTGACCCTTGGCAAGTCCGTGGACGAACCTCCGAGCACAGAATTGCGGGGCCTCCGGGCCGTCAGGAGATGACCGCCAGCCCATGAGCAAGACCCTTTCCACCACCCTCACCCTCCTGGCCCTGTCCACCCTTCCTTCACCGGCCCGCCCCCAGGAGGGCACGGTCCTCACGGAAGACCTGTGCGCCACATGCTCGCTCGAGGTCATCCCCGATGTCCTCCTCGGAGCCGATGGCGAATCGGTGATCGGGATGGCGTGGGATTCACTGGACGAAATCCCCACGAAGAGCCCCCTGAGGCCGAGTGAGCACCCGGCCCGTTGGACGCTCCGCTTCACCTGTTCACGATGTAAAGACAACATTACTTAATGTCATGTCCAGTATACAATTGTACGGCTCTGTCCGCGGACTGTTAGCGATGTCCCTCGCCTCGGTTACACGCATCGCTTCCCTCGCTCTCGCCCTCGTGGCAAGCATCGCCGCCATCACCCCTGTCCTCGCCGCCCAGGAAACCGTCGCAATCACCGCCGAGGACCGTCCCCTCGACGCCGACTTCGCCGAGGTCTTCCGGGTCGGGGTGACCGAGGGCGAGTCATGGGAGATGTTCGGGTCGGTGCACTCGGTGGGGTTCGACGAACACGGCAACCTGTACGTCTTCGACGGAGGGGGAGACCCCCTCGGCGCAAGCTTGAGGATCGTGGTAACCGACTCGACCGGCGCATTCGTGCGCGAGTTCGGGTCCGCGGGTGAAGGGCCGGGCGAATTCGCCATGCCCACCGGATACGCCCTGATGCGGGACGGCACGACGATCGTCGCCGACATGGGACACCGCGCCTACCAGGTTCTCGACGCGGAGGGCCGCTTCGTTCGCATGGCGCGACCGGTGCTCGGCCGCGGAGGAGTGTCGCTCCTGACGCCCATTCTGCCGACCCCAGAGGCGGTGCGATCTTCACCGGGGACTTTGGCGCCGCGGGCGCCCTGGGCGCGGGGAGCAGGCCAGGGGTGACTTCCCGACCGATCACGCGACTCGACCTGAGCGGGGAGGCCGCGGAAGCCGACACGGTGGTGGCCGGCTGGCTTCCGCCTCGTCCGGAGCCGGGTGCGGGTCTTCCGGAAATCAAGGTGGGGGGACGGACGCTCGACCCCGACACCGTTTACCGTGGCCGTACCCTTCCCTTTGCTCTCGAGCCATATCTTCTGGTCGGCATCCTGCCGGACGGTGGCATCGTGTACTCCGATTCTTCGGCCTACGTGCTGAAGGTCACCCGCCCCGGCAGCAACGAGATCGTGCTCGCAATCACGCGTCCACTCCGGCCCGAGCCGGTGAACTCCGCGATCAGGGAGGAATTCGACAAGGGAGAAGAGGCGGCCCGTCTCAGCGCCATGCGGCAGGGAATGGCTTACGGGTTGGGCCTGAGGTTCGGCGATGACGCCGAGGTCTCCGACATGCCGGAACTGCCGCTGTATCCCGAGGTCCCGGTCCTGGTGTCCCTCTCCACCACATGGGATGGCCGCATCTGGGTGGCCCGTCGTGGCGATCAACTGGAGGGCGACCGGCCCATCGACGTCCTCACCGCCGACGGCCGCTACATCGGCACCTTCCCCGCCGGAGTCACCGCAATGCCCCACGCCTTCGGCCCGAACGGCACGGCCGCCTTCATCGAACTGAACGACCTCGACGTGGCGAGTGTCGTGGTTCGGAGGCTTCCAGCAGCTGTTCGTTGATCCCCGACTACCCGTCGGCGATCGTCGCCCGCGTGACGAAGTCCAGGTTCGGGTATTCCTCGTCCAGGTATTCATTGCCGCGGGTATGAATCAACGGCGGGTTCGGGCCGGTGCCATTGGGCTGCGTGTTCCCATAGCCGGAGTAGATCCGGTCCACGACCTCCATCCCCTCGACCACCTGTCCAAATGGCGAGAAACCCATCGGGTCGAGCCGGCTGTTGTCGCCGAAGTTGATGAAGATCTGCGTGGTGCGCGTGTTGGCATCCCCCTTCGCGTAGCTGACGAAGCCCCGCGTGTTGCTCTGCACGACCGGGTCGTCGTCGATCCTCTGCTCCCGCCAGGCAGCCGATACTTCAGTGTCCCCATGGATCCCGAACTGCGCCATGAACCCGGCGATCACGCGAAAGAAGCGAACATTGTCGTAGTAGCCGTTGGCGACCAGATTGTAGAATCGGTCCGCGCCTCTGGGCGACCATTCGCGGTGTACCTCGATGACGAAGTCGCCCTTGCTGGTCTCGAAGCGGGCCTGGAAGACATCCGGGGCGGTTTCGGTCAGGGATTCGGGCGTGAGAAGCATTGGATTGTAGGAGGGTGCTGATTCGCAGGCGGAGAGGTGGACGGCGAGCGCGAGGGCGAGGGCCGGGGGGATTGGCCTGGGTCGATTCACGGTTTCCTCCGGTTCGGCAGGAAGTCGGGGGCGGCGTAGGGGTCAAGCGAATTCTGCCTCTTTCACCGGCCGGTGACAACCGTCGCCCGCAAGGTGTGGATCCAACCGGACACCGGTTCCCGCGGATGTCCCTTGCCAGGAAGGTTGTTCCAACATGAAATCCGTCATCTGCGCCCCGGTCGGCGCAATATCGGCCGCGCTGCTCGTCGCGAGCCCCACCCTCGCCGCCCAGCAGGTCGTCGAGGTCACCGGGCGCGACCGCCAAATCGAGCCCGATTTCGAGGAAGTCTACCGCGTCGGCGTCATTGAAGGGGATACCGGGGAGATGTTCGCCGAGGTGAAGACGGTGGGGTTCGACGCCGCCGGACACCTCTACGTGTTCGACCGAAGCGGGGACGACAACTCGGGCGACGCACGCATCGTGGTCTTCGACCGGACAGGCGCTTTCGTGCGCGTGTTCGGATCCGCGGGCGAAGGCCCCGGCGAGTTCAAGGACCCTTACGACATCGTGATCCTGCGTGACGGCAGCACCGCGGTTGAGGACAACGGCCACGATGCGTACCAGATCTTCGACCCCTCGGGGACCTTCGTGCGCATGGTGAGGATGGCCGAAACGGACAGCAAATTGGTCGTCCTGACCGATGTCTTCGCGGATCCGGCCGGCGGTGCTGTCTACAAACCGGACCACGGCGGCACGGGCGACAGCGATGCCCCCGGGTCACGCCCCGTCACCCGGCTGAGCCTCGCGGGCGAAGTGGTGGAGACCGACACGGTGGCGCTGGGATGGCTGCCGCCGCGTGGTGACGAGGCGATCGAGGCGGAGATCGAGGTGTTGGGCGGCGCATTCAGCCTCAGCGACGCGTTCAAGGGTGTCGTCCTGCCGGCCGAGTTCGAGCCGGCGCTCCTGATGGGCGTCATGCCCGATGGGGGACTGGTCTACTCGGACTCCTCGGCTTACGCGCTGAAGATCACGTCCCCGGGCGGCCCCGAGGTCCGGAGGATCATCACGCGCCCGCTGCGTCCCGAACCGGTGACGGAGTCGATCAAGAAGGAGTATAGGGAACGGCGGGCCGGGCGCCGCAATCGCACCGACACCTCAAGCGCGACGACCGACCAGGGCGAAATCGTGCCCATCGGTTTTTCACTGGAATTGCCCGAACCCGTCTTCTTTCCCGAAATCCCCGTCCTCCGCGCCCTGTCCGCCACCTGGGAAGGCCGCATCTGGGTGCAGCGCCGCGGGGAGGAGCCGGAGAGCGACGGCCCGATCGACATCCTCACCGTTGAAGGGGACTATCTCGGCACCTTCCGCACCGATGCCACGCAGATCCCGGACGCCTTCGGCCCCGACGGATTGGCGGCGTTCATCGAGTTGGACGAGTTCGACGTGGCCAGGGTGGTCGTCCGGAGGCTGCCGGCGGAAATCCGCTGAGGACGCGCCCCGGCAGCCCGGCGCCTCGACCGCTGTCGGTGCTCGGGTGGCTTTTGGCGACGGACTTTCGAGACACTGGCGCCAGGGTCCCGTTTCTTGCCATTGTGTTGGACCGAAACAAGATGGACGATTGTTCGAGCGGTCGCTCATGAACCAATGGAGACCAACATGATCCCGACCGGATTTGCCCGCCTCACCGCGACCGCGAGCCTCATGTTCCTCGCGGCCGGTGCGAGTGCGCAGTCGATCGAAGAGGCGGAATCCGCCTACGCGGATGGCCGTTTTGTGGAAGCGGCGGATCTCGCCGAAGCGATCGGGACCTCGGAAGCCTACGCCCTGGCGGCGAAATCACTGGCCGTGTATGCGCACTACGAGGCGACCGACGAAGAGTGGGAAGAGATGGTCGAACGCGCCATACGGATGGGCGAGGAGGCCGTCAAAGCCGATTCGACCAACCCTGACGCGCATTACCAGTCCGCCCACGCGGTCGGCCGGTATGCCCAGAGGGTGGGTGCCTGGACGGCGCTTCGCCAGGGTCTCGCGGGCAAGATCCGGGATCTGCTCGAAGCGACCCTTGCCCTCGATCCCGACTATGTCGACGCCACCCTTGCGCTCGGCGGCTGGCACGCCGACATCGACGCGGAGGGTTTCATGGCCAGACGGTTGTACGGGGGCAGGAAGGAAGAGGCCATCATACTCTTCGACCGCGCTCTCGAACTCGCGCCGGAGTCGAAGGTCGTGCTGCACGCATACGCGATCAGGCTGCCCTATCTCGACAAGGAGAATGGCAAGGAGCGGGCCAGGGAGATGCTGGAGAAAGCGCTTGGAGTGCTGCCACGGGACGCCTTCGAGGACTATGTCCACCTGGACATATTGGACGCGCTGGATGAACTGAACGAGGGCTGACCCACCGGGAGATCCGTCAATGTCACGCGCCACCCCCACCCCACCCCGCCCCACCCCGGCCACGATCCTCGCACGCACCCTCCTGTGCGCCGCGGCCCTCCTCGCCACCGCCCCCCACCCCCTCTCCGCCCAGGCGTACTTCCCCGGTCGCCACCCGGACTGGGAACGCCGCACCCCGGAGCAGCTCGGCCTCGACCCGGCCGCCATCCAGCGCGCCGTCGAGATCGCCATCGCGGGCGAGTCCCAGTCCCCCCGCGACCTCGCCTTCAACCACCTCAGGTCCTTCGGACGGGAACCGCTCGGCGACGCGGTCGGTCCCTTCACCACCCGCGCCCCCCAAACCGGCCTGATCGTCTACAAGGGGTACATCGTCGCCGAGTGGGGCGACCCCGCGAAGGCCGACAACACCTTCAGCGTCTCGAAGAGCTTCCTTTCCACCTCGGTCGGGTTGGCGTACGACAAGGGCCTCATCCGCGACGTGCACGATCTGGTGCGCGACTACATGCCCCCGATCGTCCTCGATTCCGGCGACGGCGAGCCCACCGACGAGCACGGCCGCCGCCCCAAGCTCCTCTTCGAGTCCGACCACAACCGCAAGATCACCTGGAACCACCTGCTCCGGCAGACCAGCGACTGGGAGGGAACCCTGTGGGGCAAGCCCGAGTGGGCCGACCGCCCCGACCAGGACACCGACACCTGGGGCACGCGGCCGCGCAACGAACCCGGCACCGTCTACGAGTACAACGACACGCGCGTGAACCTGCTGGCGCTGGCCGCCACCGCGGTATGGCGCCGTCCGCTGCCGCAGGTCCTGCGCGAGTACGTCATGGACCCCATCGGCGCGTCCACCACATGGGCGTGGCACGGTTACGTGAACTCATGGGTCAACATCGACGGGCGCATGATCCAGTCGCCGAGCGGCGGCGCGCACTGGGGCGGCGGGATGATCCTCAACGCCTACGACCAGGCCCGCTTCGGCCTCTTCACCATGCACAGGGGCAACTGGGACGGGAAGCAACTGCTCTCGGAGGACTGGTTCGAGATGGCGACGAGGGCGGGTGAGGTGAACACCCGCTTCGGCTTCATGAACTTCTCGCTGAACGCCGACCGGCCCGGGACATGGACGCACGTCGGCGCTGGTTCGAACCTGGTCTACGTCGATCCGGCGAACGACTTGGTGATCGTGTGCCGGTGGATTCGGGGCGGGGCGTTCAACGAGGTGGTGGAGACGGTGCTGGGGGCGATGGGGGGAAGCTGACCCCTCACGGCACCCGTAGCGACACTCCTGTAGCCGTTCGCACGATCTCGGGCTGCACCCGCGGGATGGCGCGGCCGCGATAGTAGGCGAGGAGATTCTCCACGGTCGCGAAATCGCACAGGTCTTCCAGAGTGCGGATCGTGGGGAAGATCATGGGGAGTCGGCCGCGCCGATGCCTGGCCAAGGCCGCACCGGGCGTAAGCCACACGGCCCCCGTCATCTCGCGTTCGTCGTAGACCGCCTCGGCCCCGGGTGGGACCCTTGCCGCGAAGAAACGGGTATCGTACCGCCTGGGCTCCACGAGGGGCGTCACCCAGTGGGCGATGTATTCGACCGCTGACCCATCCAGCCGCGCGCCCACCGCCTTGAGCACCTGCGCGAAGGGCAAGCCTCCGCCCAGCAACGCCTCACGGGCCCGCGAGACCTCACGCGGAGAGAGTCCGTGCCCCGTGCCCTCCGGCCCGCCGACAGCCCTGCCGGCCACGCTCCCTCCCGCGCACGCCACCACCCCCGGCCACAACCCCGTCTCCTCCACCGCCTCACGCACCGCCGCCCCGTAGTACGCGATCGCCGGCGGCTGCGCATCCTCCGCCAAACCCAACCGCCCCGCCGCGCCCTTACGCGTCAGCCCGTCCCAGCGCTTTGCCAGCGCGTCCTCGCCGTCGGCCGCATCCACCCGCCCCCCCGGAAACACCCATGCCCCCGGCACGAACCCCGTGGCCCTGTTCCGGCGCAATAACAGCACCTCCGGCCCATCCGCCCCCTCCCGCACCAGCACGACCGTCGCCGCCGACTTCGCCACGGCCGGCACCTCGGGCACCCTGCCCACAGTCTCCACGAATCCTTCCGGCAACCTCTCCACCGGTATCTCATAGTCCGACTTGGGGTTATGACTGTTCTTCACGTCCACCGTCCTCGTCTCCGTCCTGCGTCGGCCATCCCCGTCCCAACCTCAATACGCACCCCCCGCCCACCCCACGCCCCTCAATGCCCCCCCGCATGCCCATCCTTCCGCGGCTCCGACGCAGCCGCCCACCCCCTCGCCAACCTCAGAATCACCTGCGCCCCCCCGAAATCCGTCCGCCGCCAATCCGCCAGCTCATGCCCCCGAGCCTCCAACTCCGCCACCACCTCCCCACCCACCCCCTCGATCGCCACCCTCAGCCCCGACAGGTGCCGGAACCGCGCCGCATCCACCGCCTCCTGCGGATCCATCCCGAAGACGAGCATGTTGAGCAGCAGCTGCGTGTGCCCCTGCGGCTGCATCGATCCGCCCATCACCCCGAACGCCATGACCGGCTCCCCATCTCGGGTAACAAACCCCGGAATAATCGTGTGGAACGGCCGCTTGCGCGGTGCCACCCGGTTCGGGTGCCCCTCGGCCATCGTGAACCCGGCACCCCGGTTCTGCAGCGCGAACCCCTGCCCGGGAATCACGATCCCCGACCCGAACGACGAGTACACCGAGTTGATGAACGACACCATGTTGCCGTCCGCGTCCGCGACCGTCAGGTAGATTGTCTCGGAATCGGTCACCGCCCGCCCCGGCTCGACCCGTTCCGCCGCCCTCCGCGGGTCGATCAGCGCCCGCCGCGCGTCCACGTAGCCGGGACTCAGCAGCGACATCGGGTCGATCTCCATCGTCTCGGCGTCGGAGACGTACCGGTGCAGGTCGGCGAAGGCCAGCTTCTTGGCCTCGATCAGGTGGTGCAGGTAATCCGCGGAGTTGTGCCCCATCCCCTCCAGGTCGAGCGGCTCCACCAGCTCGAGCATCTCCAGTGCCGCGATCCCCTGTCCCGCCGGCGGCAGCTCCCACACCGTGTAGCCGCGGAAATCAGTACCGATCGGCTCCACCCAGCGCGGCTCGTGCGCGGCCAGATCCTCGAGCGTCACGAACCCGCCGAGCGCCGCCAGCCCCCCGACCAGCTCACGTCCCAGCGACCCGCCGTAAAGCACCCCCGGCCCTTCATCCGCGATCCGCTGGAAGGAACGCGCCAGGCCCGGATTCGTGAACCACTCCCCCGCCCGGGGCGCCCTCTCTCCATCAACCAGGTAGGTCCCGCGCGCCCCCTCGTCCCGGGCCAGCTTCTCGGCCGCGCCGCCCCACTGCCGCGCGATCACGGGAGTCACCGGAAACCCCTCGCTCGCGATCCGGATCGCCGGCTCCAGCACCTGCGCCAGATCGAGTCTCCCGAACCGGCCCACCAGCGCGTCCCAGCCCGAAACCGCCCCCGGCACCGTGACCGCCTCCGCCCCGCTCCCCGGCATCCTCTCGTGACCCCGCGCGCGCAGCGCCTCCACCGTCATCCCGCTGCCGCTTCGCCCACTCGCGTCGATCCCCACCAGTTCACCCGTCTCCGCCCACCACACGATCGCGAACGCGTCGCCGCCCATCCCGGTCATATGAGGCTCCACCACGTTCAGCACGGCGGCGGCGGCCACGGCGGCATCGATCGCGTTCCCGCCCCCCTGCATGATCTCCAGCGCGGCGGCGGTGGCCAAGGGCTGGCTGGTCGCGGCCGCCGCGCGGGGAGCGTACACGGTCGAACGGCGCCCCATATCGGACTGCTGCGCGGCGGTGCTCACCGGATGGACCCCGGCGGCGATGAGGAGGGTAAGGAGAATACGTCGGGCCGACATGGCATTGCGTCCTTCTGTCCTGTTCGGGTGACTTTCCGGGGCAAACCGGGAGGACGAAAAGCTATCCGCACGCCGGAATCCGGGACAGCCCCGGCCCCTGCCAAAATGGCCGATTCCACCCATTGCGACCTGCCAAAATGACCGATTCGATGACCGTTCTCTGCCAATATGGCAGTACCGTGACGCGTAACCGGTCTCCCGTCGCGCTCGTAAGGCACTGGCAAGGTTCTCGCATGGACCCCATACTCTCCGTGGACGAACCTCGGACGAAAACCACAACCACGGACCGCTGGAGCAGGGCGATGAAGGCGGCGGACGCCGCCAGTTCGAAGCCACCCGCGGGCTCGCGGCCAGGAGCCGCCGGCCCCGCCACAGCCGCCACACGGCGACAAGGGGCGAAATGACAATGAGCCGACGGTTCTCACTTCCCGTACTCCCCCTGCGCGACACGGTCGTGTATCCGGGCGTCGCCGTGCCGATCTCGGCGGGGCGGCCGGGCACGGTCGAAGCCGTGCAGGAAGCGCTCGACGGCGACCGCCGACTCTTTGCGGTGGCCCAGAACCAGAACCAGGACGATCCCGATCCGGAGATCCTCTACGCGGTCGGGACCATGGTGCGCATCATCCAGACGCACCGGGTGCGCGGCGGCATCCAGCTCCTCGTGCAGGGCGAGGCGCGCGCCCGCGCCGTGGCGTACGTGGACGACGGCGAAGCCATGCTCCGCGCCACCGTCGTACCCCTGGAGAGGGAGAACCTGGCCGACCCCGAAGACCCCGCCGTCAAGGCCCTCGACGCCGAGCTGCGAGAGCGCGCCGCCGAGCTGGCCACCCGCCGCGGGGCGACGGCCGAGAACCTCAACCAGCTCATCCAGGGGGTGGACGACCCCGGCGCCTTCGCCGACCTGGTCGCCTTCCAGCTGGACCTCCCCACCTTCGAGAAGCAGTCGCTGCTGGAGATCCTCGACGACCAGGAGCGGATGAACTCCGCGCTGGTGGCCGTCGAGCGCGAACTCGTCCGCATCGATGCCCAGGAGGACATCCAGGCCAAGGTCCAGGAGGAGCTGGGGGAGCGGCAGCGCCAGATGCTCCTGCGCGAGCAGATGAAGCAGATCCGCAAGGAGCTGGGCGAGGAGGGGGACCGCGACGATGTCGAGGAACTCCGCGACCGGATCGCCAAGCTCGAACTCAGCGAGACCGCGCGCAACGAAGTCGAACGGGAACTCAGGCGCCTGGACCGCACGGCCCCCCAGGCTGCGGAGTACCAGGTCATCCGCACGTACCTGGAGTGGATCACGGAACTGCCCTGGAGTGCCCGCACCGACGACAAGATCGACCTCCACCGCGCCGAGGAGATCCTGGACGAGGACCACTACGGCCTGGAGGACGTCAAGGACCGGGTGCTCGAGTTCCTGGCGGTGCGGAAGCTGCAGCAGGAGCGGTTCGGCGAGGACGAAGTGGAGGAGGAAGAAGCCGAAGCGGCCGCCGAAGAGGGGGCTGCCGAAGCCGGAGCCGAGGGCGAAGCCGCCGTCGGCGAGCCGGAGGGGAAGGCCGTGGCGGAAGAGGAAGAAGCGGAGGAAGACGGTTCCGCCGAAGACTCCCTCAACGGGGCCGGCGGCAAGGGCCCCATCCTGCTCTTCGCGGGACCGCCGGGGGTGGGGAAGACGAGCATCGCGAAGTCGATCGCGCGGTCCGTCGGCCGCAAGTACGTGCGCATCTCGCTCGGTGGCGCCCGCGACGAGGCGGACATCCGCGGACACCGCCGGACCTACGTGGGGGCCATGCCGGGCAGGATCGTGCAGGGCATGAAGGAGGCCGGCAGCAAGAACCCCGTCTTCCTCCTCGACGAGGTCGACAAGCTCGGGGTCTCCTTCCAGGGCGACCCCAGCGCGGCGCTCCTCGAAGTGCTCGACCCCGCCCAGAACTCGACCTTCATCGACCACTACCTGGGCGTGCCCTTCGACCTCTCCGAGGTGCTCTTCATCGCGACGGCGAACTACGAGGACCGCATCCCGCCACCGCTGCTCGACCGCATGGAGACGGTGGGCTTCCGCGGCTACACCGAGAAGGAGAAGCTCGAGATCGCGCTCCGCTACCTGCTCCCGCGCCAGATGCGCGAGTCGGGGCTCCGCGAGGAGGAGCTCGGCGTGGGTGACGACGCGATCCTGACCGTCATCCAGAAGTACACGCGCGAGGCGGGTGTGCGGCAGCTGGAGCGGGAGCTGGGCAAGCTCGCCCGCAAGGTGGCCCGCAAGATCGCGTCAGCCGAGACCGAGGGAATGGACATCACCCCTGCGGTGGCGATGGAAATGCTCGGGCGCCCGCGCGTGCACCCGGAGCGGAGGGCTACGGACGACACGGTCGGCGTGGCCACGGGGATGTTCTACACGCCCATGGGCGGCGACATCATGTTCGTCGAGGCCAGCGTGATGCCGGGCGAGGGCGGCCTGGTGCTGACGGGTCAGCTGGGCGACGTGATGAAGGAGTCCGCGCGCGCCGCTCTCTCATACGCCAAGAGCCACTATGCCGCGCTGGGCATCGATGAGGACGCGCTCGACAAGCGCGAGATCCACATCCACGTGCCGGCCGGCGCGGTCCCGAAGGACGGCCCCTCTGCGGGGATAACGATGGCGACCGCACTGATCTCCGCCGTCTCGGGCCGCAAGGTCCGGGCCGACCTGGCGATGACCGGCGAACTCACGCTCACGGGCCGGGTGCTCCCCATCGGAGGGGTGAAGGAGAAGGTCCTGGGGGCAGTCCGCGCGGGCATCATGGAAGTCATCCTCCCGCTCGAAAACGAGGCCCATCTGGAAGACCTGCCCGACGCGGTGCGGAATTCGCTGACGGTGCACCTGGTGGAGGATCTGGACCGGGTGGTGGAGCTGGCGATTACGAGGGGTGAGGACCAAGCCGGTGAAGGCGGCGATATCGACGGTCAGGACCGAGGAGGCGGGGGCGCCGATTCGGGCTTGAGGGGGGTGCATCAGCGGGAGCGGCCTTGTTCGATCATCTCGCGAATCGAGAGTCCGCCGAGAGAGAGTGTCGCCTGAAAGGCCTTGAGGTCGTCGATAGCGGCCCGAATTCGGTCGGTGCCGGTCGCGCGGAAGGGGATCAGTTCGGCGACGGGACGGCCGTACCGGGTGATGACGAACCGTTCACCCGCAGCTACGCGGCGCAGCAGTTGGGGCAGGTGCGTCCTGGCTTCGAAGGCGCCGGTTTTACGCATGGGGAGGTCCCGGCTTGAATGGTCGCTGCTGGACTCGAACCAGCGACCCCTACGATGTGAGCGTAGTGCT
>JAPPGM010000027.1 GCA_028874995.1 Gemmatimonadota bacterium
CGTCAAGGAGATCCTGCAGCGCTACAAGGACCTGCAGGACATCATCGCGATCCTGGGCATGGACGAACTCAGCGAAGAGGACAAGATCATCGTCAGCCGCGCGCGCCGCATCGAGCGCTTCCTTTCGCAGCCGTTCTTCGTGGCGGTCGCCTTCACCAACATCCCCGGCTGCTACGTGCGCCTCGAAGAGACGATCGAGTCCTTCGAACGCGTGGCGTCCGGCGAGTTCGACCACCTGCCCGAACAGGCGTTCTACATGAAGGGCGGGATCGACCAGGTGATCGAGGCCGCGCGCGAGATGGGCGTGGAGGCCTGAGCTGATGGCGTCGATGCGGCTGAGGGTGGTGACGCCTGAACAGGTGGTGTTCGAGGGGGATGCACGGTCCCTCGTGGCACCGGCCTGGGATGGGTGGGTGGGGATTCTGCCCGGGCACGCGCCGTTCCTGACGCTGATGGGGGAGGGGCCGCTGTCGGTGGAGCCGGAGTCGGGGGCAAGACGGGAGTTCCAGGTAGGGGGAGGCGTGATGAAGGTCGAATCCAACGAGGTGACGGTACTGGCGGATCGGGTCGAGAGCGGGTAGCGGGGCGGGGTGCTCCGGCCGATGAGACTCGACCTCCACGTCCATTCGACCGCCTCCGACGGGACGGTGTCGCCGGAGGGGGTGGTGGAGCGCGCGATCGCGGGAGGTCTCGACGTGCTGGCGCTGGCGGATCACGACACGGTGGCGGGGGTTGAGCGCGCCATCGCGGCCGCCCGGGGCCGAATGCTGCACATCATCCCCGCCATCGAGATGAGCAGCACCTTTGAAGGCACCGACATCCACATTCTGGGCTACTTCGTGGATATCCGGTCCGAGGCATTCGTTGAACACACCCGACGGAACCACAAACGCCGCGACGCTCGCATGGCCGAGATGGTGGCCAGGCTCGCCCGCCAGGGCGTCACCATCACCCGCAGGCAGCTGGACGAGCAACGTGGCTCCGCCGAGGTCGCCTATTCGCGGCCCCACCTGGCACGCGCGCTGGTCAAAGCGGGCTATGCCGGCACCGTCAAGGACGCGTTCGGCCGACTGATCGGCAACGATAGTCCCGCCTACGTGCCGACTCTGATCGCGACCCCCGAGGAGGTTACCGGAGTGATACTGTCCGCGGGCGGGATTCCGGTGTGGGCCCATCCGCCTGCCGAGCACTTTCGCCGCCTATTGCCGCGGTTGCTGGACGCCGGACTGCGAGGGCTGGAGGCGTACCGGGCCACGCGCGTCTACGTCAGGCTGGCCGAACTGGAAGAGGTGGCCCGGAAGCAAGGCCTAGTGCTGACTGGGGGGTCCGATTGGCACGGGCCGGAGAGTGGCTCCAAGCTTGGCGACTTCTACGTCACGGGGGAGGAGGTGGGGGACTTTCTGGCGGTGGGGGGGATGTAGCGCGAAACGGGGAATCCTGACTCGAGTTTGGTCCCCGAGTCCGCGGGATCGGCGAGCTTCGCGGGAGGTCGCCGAAGCTTGTCATCAGACCGAACAGGTGGGCATCACGGCCTCAATCGTGTGGAATATGTCAACTGGACATTACAAAATGTGATGTAAAATCGACATTTCATGACGCCGCGGCGCTGGCCGACAGCAAGCTCGGGGAGAATCGGCAGCATGAGCATGGACGCGAACGGTCGCCGCCGGGCTGCTCGGAACTCGTGAGGAATCTGCTGGGCCGCCTCGTTCCGGACCCTCCTTTGCCCGATTTGGGGTCGAGACCAGTCACAGGGCAGGGCATCCGTGGTGCTTGCCAGGGATGGTGCGAGAACCGCGAGTTGCGAAATCAACAGACAGCTTCACGTTCGCTGGCGACTCGTGCGATGCCTTGCCTCCGGCCCTGGGCGATGTCGTGCGGGACGAGACAGGGGTCGCGGGCTGTTACGTTACCAGACATCGGCGAAAGGAGCGTATGACATGAGAACCGGCCGGACGGTTTCGAGTTGCGGCCATGGTGTTGGCGGGATGGCGCTTGCCGGATTGACGGTGCTCACGGCCGCCTGCGCCTCGGGCGGCGGGGCCCTCCCACTGACCGAGGCGGACGCCGAAACCCTTCTTTCGGGCCTCACGGGCGTGTGGGCGGTGGACGAATCCAGCAGTGAGATGCCGAACTGGGATATCCAGTCAGTGGGGACCGCGATCCATTTCGAGGACATGGAACAAGCCCGCCGGGAGGCAGTCCGCAGGAGCGAGGAGGAGACACAGAGGTTGATGGCGGTCTTGGAGCCGATCTTTTCGGTGGCCCAACCTTGGAGCACGCTGATCCTGCGGGTGGACGAGGAGAGACTGGTCTTCGTGCCGACGCCCGGACGGAGCCTGGAACTGCCGATGAGTGGCGAGTGGATCGAGTGGATCGAGCAAATACTGGGACGGCATCCCATCCGCACGCGAGTGTACTGGGATGGCGACAGTCTTGCCCTCGAACACCGGCCGCGCTCGGGCGGACAGGTGCGGTCGGTTCTGGAAATCATGGATGGCCGACTGCAGATTACCACCAGGATAAGGGTCCTGCGCACGTCCTTGCCCCCGTCGATCCTGGTGTACGACCGGGACGAAGCGGGCGGGAGGTAGGGGAAACGGGTTCGCCAACAGCCTTTCCCTTCTGAGCGCAATCATGATCGGTCCATTTACGGGCGGGTGCCAGCGCAGGTCTCGACCGTAGTGCTATTGTCCTTGGCGCCGCTGTCAGGCAGCGCCCAGTTCCCCGTCCGGCGGTGCAGGGCGAGGAATGATCCCCAAGTCCCTGTCAAAGTTCCCATTGACATCCCCCCCCACCCCCGTTACCCTCCATAGCTGTCCGTTCCCCGCCCACCCCACCCCGAGTTCCCCCTTGGGAACCCTCAGGCCCGGGCCCTGGGCGCGGCGGACACACCGCTTCTTGAAAACCAGGGTAGAAGGAAGGAAAGTGCCTTAGGTCGCTCCGGCC
>JAPPGM010000036.1 GCA_028874995.1 Gemmatimonadota bacterium
GTCGCGAGGTAGACGCCGTCGAAGAGGAAGCCGCTCAGCCACCAGGGCATTCGCGCCCACTCGCCGAAGGACCCCAGGGCGGGGTGGACGTTGTCGAGCAGCAGGGTCGCCAGCATCGCCGAGGGGACGTTGGCGCCGGCGATGGTGAGCCAGAACACGATCGCGAGGATCCCCAGCATGAGGGGGAAGCCGAATACGCGGCTGGTGAGCCAGCGGTCGAGCCGGCGGTCCAGCTCCACTCGCGCTCCGGCGGCCCTCCTGCGCACGCACATGTCCGCGATCCGGGTGGCCTCGCGGTAGAGGTTCTCGGCCAGCGCGTCGTGGAAGCCGGGCCTGAGCGTCCAGCGATGGCGGGTCGCCGCCTTCAGTATGCGGGCGCGCCCGTGGGAGTCCGCTCGATCGGTGGACGCACCGGCCGTCCCCTCCACCCCCGGCTCCCCCGCCAAACCGAGACCCGGCTCGTTGGCACCGCTGCCGTTCAGCTGACCGATCTCCCCCGTCCGCACCGCCTCGGTCACCCGCTCGTCGGCGTTGAGCAACCTCAGCGCCACCCAGCGCGCGTTGGGCAGTTCGGGGAATTCGTCGGCGACCAGCGGTGCGATGGCGTCCACCGCCTCCTCGACCGCCGCCGGGTGCGATCCGACACGGTGGGGACGGTTCCTCCGGGCACCCGTCGCCACCTCGGTCGCCGCCTTCAGAAGCGCGTCGATCCCTTCCTTCCTGCGCGCAACCGCCGGGACCACCGGGACGCCCAGTTCGCGCTCCAGGCGGGTCGCGTCCACCGACACCCCGTGCCGACGGGCCTCGTCCACAAGGTTGAGGCAGACGACGACCCGGTCAGTGATCTCCAGGATCTGCAGCACGAGGTTGAGGTTGCGCTCCAGGCGGGTCGCGTCGACGACCACGACGGTCACGTCCGGCTGCCCGAAGAGGATGAAGTCGCGCGCGACCTCCTCGTCGGCGCTGCCCGCGTGGAGCGAGTAGGTCCCGGGCAGATCGACCACCTTGACCCGGCGGCCGTCGTGCAGGAATGCGCCCTCCGCCCGGGCGACGGTCTTGCCGGGCCAGTTGCCGGTGTGCTGGCGCAGACCGGTCAGGGCATTGAAGACGGTGGTCTTGCCGACGTTGGGATTGCCCGCGAGCGCGATCAATTGGTCCCACCGGTGAGGGCTCAGGCCCAGGCGCACCAGGTTGCGGGCGCGCGGCTGGGCGCACGACGCGTGGGCGGTGGCGCGGGCGGCTGCTTTCACGACGCCTTCTTCTCGACCTCGCCGTGCATGTCCACGCGGATGTGAGCCGCCTGCTCATGGCGGAGAGCGACCAGGGCTCCGCGGATGTCGTATGCGACCGGGTCGCCGGCGGCGCTGCGCATGCGTGCGTGGATCACCGTCCCCGGCACCACGCCGAGATCCAGGAGGCGGCGGCGCGCGGGGCCGCGGCACCCCGGCGCGATTCCCACCACCGTCGCCGAGTCACCCGGCTGGACTTCGGCGAGCGTCCTCGACGGACCCGCACCGACCACTTCGGTGGACGGCTCCACCGTGACGTTGCGGGCCAGCGCGCTGGAGATCTCGAAGCGCTCCTCGCCGCTCCGGAAGCGCACGCGGCCGGCGTTTCCGTCCAGCCGCTCCACGGCCGTCATGAGTCCCAGGCCGAGACCCACGAGTTCGCGGTAGATCTCTTCGGGCTCGTCTTCGAGGTGGGTGATCAGGCCGCGTTCGCCGGGTTGGAGCGACGAAAACGGCACCCCGGCGCGGGCGGGCATCTCCCCCTCGGCGGTCGGGATGGGGTCACCGTGGGGATCGTAGACCGGGTGCCCCAGCGCGGAGGCCAGGTCGTCCGCATCCGCGGCCGAGAGGAGGTGTTCGCGGGTCTCGGCCTGCCCGTGCCAGTCCTCGGGGGGAGTGGCCGTGCGGTCGGCCAGGAAGCGCTCCCACAGCCGGTGCGTACGCACGATGTGCAGCGCCTGGGCCCGGCCGGATTCGGTGAGGCGGAAGCGGGCTCCGTTCCCCGACAGGAGCTTCTTCTCCTCCAATCGCTGGAGGAGCCGGATGGCCTGGGCCCGCGAGATCTGGACGCCGCCGGCCACGCTGTCCGCCGTGGCGGGCAGCCGATCGTACTCGAGCTTGTAGAGCTGCTTGAGAACGTCCTCCATGCGGACGCGTTCGCTGAGGCGGGCGATTCGGCGCAGCCGGTGAGCGATCCCCCCGCCGGGCCAGAAGATGACCGCGCAGAGGACCGCGAGCGCGAAAAAGACCAGCAGCGCGAAGGCGGGATCGGGCATCTTGCGGGATTCTCGAGAGGGGGCCGGGCAGGGTCGGTCGCAACTTGCTTCGCCGTAATTTAGGCAAGCCTAAAAATCTTGGCAAGTCGGAGTGGGGCAAGCCGCAGGTCGGGCAAGCTGGGGCCGGACAAGCTGGGCCCGGGCAAGCCGGGGGTCGGGCAAGTCGGGCCCGGGCAAGCCGGGGGTCGGGCAAGTCGGGGATCCGCTACCTGTTCAGCCGGTACATCCGCACGTACTGCACATTCAACTCGTCCCTCCACACGCCGAGCACGTAGTCGGTCCCGATCTCCATATACGGGGCCTGGTACTGGATGAAACCCCGCTCCAGCCCCGGGGGCAACGCGACCGCTCCCAGCCATGTGCCGTCCGGGGCGAAGACCTCGAAGGGCGGAGGCTCGGCGCCGACGATGTAGTACGGCGCCAGCCACAGGTGTCCGGATGCGTCCACGTGCACGGAGCGAAGGACGGGGAGCGTGGCGGCCCTGGGGTATTCGCGCCACATCCGTCTGACGAAATCGACCTGTTCAGCCGGTGCGCCGGCGCCGGCCACCATCCTCACGATGCCCTCGATGTGGGCCTCGTATATGGCATCGGTCGCTTCGGGGGGCTCCACTTCCCTTCGGATGATTCGCTCGATCGCGCCGTCCAGCGGGGAGACGAAGCGCACCCGCCAGGCCTCGGTGTCGATGACCGCGACTGGTCCCGCCGCGGCTCCGAACTCGGGGAGGTTGAAGAACACGTAGCGGCCATCGTCCAGACCGCCGTCATCGCGGCGGCCCAAATCGACCTCTTCCCCGCCGACCACGATGAGCGACGTGGCGGAGCCGTCGCTGAGGTCCAGCGCCACCAGGCGATAGTTGATCCACCGCACGATCCCGGTGGTCGTTACGTCGGCCATCTCGACAAACCGGACGATCAGGCGACCGTCCACCACCCCGACCGGCCGGTCCGGCGCCGATCCGCCGGGCGAGGCGATGTCGCTCGGAAGCTCCGCCCGCAGAATGCGCGCCAGCCGGCCGTCCGGGTCGAAGACCTGGATGCGCATCAGCACCCAGTCGTAGGTCACCACGGAGTCGCCCGGCATGGCGGCCACGAAGTCGAGACTCTCGAACTCGCCGGGGCCCTCCCCTTCCCTGCCCGCACTCCAGATGAACACTCCCTCCGAGTCGTAGCGCCGCAGTTCGGAGGCGCCGTAGTCCGCGACCACGATGTCCCCGCTGCGGAGGCGCACCGCCGCGACGACCTCGGCGAACTGGTATTCGGGGGCGCCTGAAACACTGCCGATCTCGACGAGGGGCTCGTCGTCCACGGTCCAGCCGTCACCGGGGCCCCAGAGAGGTGTGACGGCGGTGGCGATGGGGATGCCAGCCGAGTCAGTGTGTATAGTGTGTATAATGTCGGACGCGGGGCGAGAGTCGCAGGCCGTGGCCAGGAGGACAGTCGCCGCGGCCCAGTTAGTGAGGGGCCGGCGCGCGAGCGGCACGCTGGCACCCGACCCACGTGCGGATCTTCCGGAAATCACGGCTCCCTTCACCCGGGCCACCGCGGAATCGGCCGGCCCGGCGTCCACGGCACACCCGTCGCCTCCAACTCCGCCCCGAGCGCGGCCAGGTCCTCCTCGACCAGCGCCCTGAGCATCTCCGACATCTCCGCCAATTGGGCCGACGCCACCGCGTAGCTGTCGCGCTGGGTTGTCGTCGGCGCCGAAGTCGACCGGAACTGCGCCCCCACGATCCGCGAGATGCGCTGCAGGACCGACGGGGGCGCGAACTCCGCCCGGTCGAGGGCGGTGCGGTCCCGCGACAGGACTCGGCCGATCTCGAAGAGGCGGTCCTCGAAAGTGGCGATGCGGGTTTCGCACGCCGCCGCGTCCAGTCCGGGGGCGGCGCGCACTGCACGGCGCAGCAGGGCCAGCCGCTCCGAGGTCTCGCGCGCCGCCCGGTCGGTGGCGATGGCGGCGCGCTGCAGGAGGGCGACCTCGCGCTGGAAGGCCAGGAGGGCGTCCCGGTCGGCGGCGGCCAGGGTGGCCGTGCCGAGGGGCTTGACCGTGAAGGACCGGGGGGCCGTCAGGTCCCGGTACTCGCCGTCCCGCACGAGCACCACCCGCGCCGAATACTCGCCGGGCGCCACCATTGGGCCGTCGGCCTCTCCGCCGCCGGGCGACGGTGGCTCGAGCGACGCGTACCGCAGGTCCCACGCGATGCGGTGGAGGCCGGCGCGGCGGGGGGCGGGGACGCGCCGCACCACCTCACCCGCGCCGTCCGACACCACGACGAACACCTCTGGGGGCCGTTCCATGTCTTCGGCTGTCAGGGTGGCCTGGTCGGGGTAGGCGATGTCCTCGCCCCGGGCCAGCGCCTCCCGCTCCAGCCTCTGCCGCCGTTCCTTCAGAGACTCGTGGCCGTCCCGCAGGTGGTAGGTGAAGACCGCGCCGAATGCCGGATTCGGCGCCGTGAAGAAGTCATCGCCCAGCGTCCCCTTCTCCTGCCCGCCGAGCGGGCGCGCGGGAATGTACGCCCACGGGTCCTTCACCTCGAACAGGTAGGCCTCGCCCGCCGCCACGGCCTCGTCCATCGCCCTCAGCGGCGAGTAGTCGTCCAGGATGTAGAACCCGCGCCCGAAGGTCGCCAGCACCAGGTCGTCCTCGCGCCGCTGAATCTCCAGGTCGCGCACGGCGATCGTGGGCAGCCCGCCGCGCAGCCGCACCCACGAACCACCCGCGTCACGCGTCACGAAGAGCCCGAACTCAGTCCCCAGAAAGAGCAGGTCCGGGTCGACATGGTCCTCCACCAGCGTCCAGCTCGACTGTCCGTCCGGCACGTCCCCGGTGACGTTCGTCCAGCTCGCCCCCCGGTCGTCGCTCCGCACCACGTAGGGCCGGAAGTCCCCCTCCTTGTGGTTGTTGAAGACCGCGTACACCCGGTCCGGCTCGTGCCGCGAGGCCATCACGTCAGCCACGTAGGCCATCGGCGGCACCCCCGGGAAAACCTCCTCCCGGCGCCACCCCCCACCCCCGTCCCCGCTCACCTGCACGAGCCCGTCGTCCGTCCCCACGTACAGCAGCCCCTCGACCAGCGGCGACTCGTCGAACGCCACGATCGTCCCGAACGGCGACGTGAACACGTTCTTCCACACGGCCTCCGGCGGCCAGATCCGCCCCATGACCGGGCGCTGGTTTCGGTCGAGTCCCCGGCTCAGGTCCCCGCTGACCGCCGTCCAGGTCTCTGCCCGGTCGTCCGACCGGAACAGCTTCTGCGCCGCGAAGTAGATCCGCCGCGAGTCGTGCGGGCTGATGAGCAGCGGCGAGTCCCAGTGCCAGCGCAGCGCCCCCTCGCCGGCCTCCGG
Source organism: Gemmatimonadota bacterium (assembly GCA_028874995.1). GTDB lineage: Bacteria > Gemmatimonadota > Gemmatimonadetes > Longimicrobiales > Gaopeijiaceae > Bin94. The sequence goes on from JAPPGM010000036.1 coordinate 5,630, forward strand.
CTGCGGCTGAATGTCCAGCTCCTCCCCGCTCGCCCGGTCGTAGCGAACGATCCCCGCGTACTGGGACTGGGTGTAGACGATATTCGGGTCCTCCGGATCGACCTGCACCTCGAACCCGTCGCCCCCGTGGGTGATGAACCAGTCGCTGCTGCGGATGCCGTGCACGTTGTCGGTGCGCGACGGGCCCCCGACCGAGGAGTTGTCCTGCGTGCCGCCGTAGACGGTGTAGAAGGGCGACTTGTTGTCGATGCCGACCCGGTAGAACTGGGTCAGCGGCAGGTTGGGGACGTAGCGCCAGGTGCGGGTGCGGTCGAAGGTCTCGTAGATGCCGCCGTCGGTGCCGGCCAGCATGTAATCGGGGTCGTGGGGGTCGAAGACGATGGCGTGATTGTCGACGTGCTTGAAGCGCGAGTTGACCCGCTCGAAGGTGCGGCCGCCGTCGTCGGTGACGTGCATGAAGACGTCCACCGTGTAGACCCGGTCCATCCGGTGCGGGTCGGGGTAGAGCTCACCGTAGTACTGCGGGTCGACGACGATGTAGTCGGACATGCGGACCCACGTCTCGCCGCGGTCGGGGGAGCGGTAGAAGCCGCTGCGGTCCTCGGTGGCGGCGGGGTTTGCGTAGAGGACGTCCGGGTCAATGGGGGAAACGGCCAGGGCGATGCGGCCCAGGTCGCCCGAGGGCAGCCCGCGCGTGATGTCGCGCCAGGTTTCGCCGCCGTCGGTGCTCTTCCAGACGCCGGATTCGGGGCCGCCGGCGACGAGGATCCCGACGTGGCGGCGGCGCTGGAAGGCGACCGCGTAGAGCACGTCGGGGTCGCGGGGGTCGAAGTGGACGTCGGCGATGCCGGTGTGCTCGCTGATCTCCAGGACCGGGGTCCAGGTGTCGCCGCCGTCGGTGGTCTTGAAGAGGCCGCGGTCGCCGCCGGGCGCCCAGAGTCCGCCCATCGCCGCGGCGTACACCACGTCGGGGTCGCGTGGATCGACCAGGATCTTGCCGATGTGCTCGGAGCTGCGCAGCCCGGTGTTGGTCCAGCTGCGGCCTCCGTCCAGGCTCTTGTAGACCCCGTCGCCCCACCCCACGCTGCGCTGGCTGGTGTTCTCGCCCGTGCCGAGCCAGATGATGTTCGAGTCGGTGGGGTCGATGGCGATCGCGCCGGTCGAATAGGAGGGGTAGGCGTCGAAGATGGGGGTCCAGGTCGTGCCGCGGTTGACCGTCTTCCAGACGTTCGACGACGCGGTGGCCACGTACCAGACGCTCCGGTTCGTGGGGTCCACGGCGATGTCGGCGATGCGTCCGGACATGAGGGCCGGGCCGATGCCGCGGAGTTGGAGGGCGGAGAGGAAGGCGGTGGTGATGGCGGGGGGGGTGTTGGCAGCGCCGGACTGGGCGTGGAGGGGGGTGGGAGGGGAGACCAGGAGCGGGGTCAGGACGGCCGTGGCCACCAGCGTAGCAGCGCGGCGGACGTGGGCGGCGGTGGCCGGGCGCGGAGTGGTGGCGGCGATGGCCGCAAACGGCGTTGCGCGCTGGGCGGTGGATGACGGGGGACGGGGCCTCATGGAGATCCTCGGGTTCGCAGGTACGGGGATCGTCACGCGCGCCGCCGTGCCAGCCAGGCGTCGACGCTCAGACTGTCATCCTCGAACATCGCCATGGCCAGCACCAGCAGTATGACGCGCGGGATGACGTGTGTATTGAAGGCGTACAGCGGATCGGCGACCAGGTGCCCGAAGGTCACCAGCACGAGGACGGCGCCGAGGCCGACCGCGGCCGGGTAGCGCTGCCAGCCGACGACCATCAGGGCACCGCACACGAGTTCCACGAAGGGAATGATCGTGCCGGCAACCCAGAGCGACCACTCGGGCAGGAAGCTCCTCTCGTACGGCACGACGAAAAGATCCCGGGCATGCTCGACCGCGCCCAGGGAAAACACCTTCCAGAACCCGGCGGCAAGGAAGATCAGCCCCAGGATGACCCGGGGCACGAACGCGGCCCAGCACTTTGGTGCGATCTTTGTTGACATGTTGCGGACAACCTTGGTCACTGAGCTTCGCGACACAATGTATGGGAGGCGATTCCGATATGGTCCAGCGAGACTACATCCTGCGCATGATCGAGGAGCTGGGCGCGGCGCTGATCGCGCTTCGCAAGGCGATCTTCGGGGGAAGGGCAGCCGCCGGTGAGGTGGAGGACACGCTGCGCCGGGCGGCCGGCAGCGCGGGGATGGACATCGAACTTGCGCGCGCGGCTTCGGTCGAGGCGCTTCCGGCCATGGTGGCGCCCACGGGAGAGGTGGAACCCGCGCGCTGCTGGGTGTTGGCCGAGGCGCTCATGACGGACGGGGTCTTCCGGCTGCAGAACGGGGAACTCGACCCGGCCCGGTCGTCGCTGGCCAAAGCGGCCGCGCTCTTCGAACTGGTGGGCCCGGGGGGCGCTTTTCTGACGGGGTTCCCCGAGGCGCGCGTCCGCATGGCGGAGATCGAGGAACTGATCGATGGGATGGGGACGGAGTGACCTGGGCGCGGTCCGGGCTCGATTGTCCGTCCAGACATGTACACTTGAGTTTACAAAATGTCAATCATGATTGACATTTTCGCGCCTCGCAGTCGGTAGACCGGCGCGAGACAATGCCCCCCGCACAACCTCCGCCGCCCTCTCCACATCACCCATTGACACGTCGCGGTGCATGACGGCGCGCACGTCACGTCGCCCCGCCACCAGCATGGCCACGCCCTCCTCCCGACACGCGTCCACGAAGTCCCCCGCGCTACACGGCACCGTGAAGCGCAGAATGTTCGTCTCGACGTGCTCCCGCACCAGCTCCACCCCCGGGATGGACACCAGCACGTCGGCGAGGAAGCCCGCCTTGGCGTGATCGTGCGCGAGCCCGCCGCGGTGGTGCTCCAGCGCATGGAGCGCCCCCGCCGCGATGACCCCCGCCTGCCGGAAACCGCCCCCGAAGAGCTGCTTGAAGCGGCGCGCCCGCCGCACGAAGTCGGCCGAACCGCACAGCGCCGACCCCACCGGCGCGCCCAGCGCCTTCGAGAAGCAGACCGACACGCTGTCGAAGTCGCGCGCGTAGCGGGCCGGAGGCACGCCCGTTGCCGCCGACGCGTTCCAGATGCGGGCGCCGTCGAGGTGGCAGCGCAGTCCGGCCCGTCGTCCGGCGGCCACCACCGCGTCCAGGGTTTCCAGCGGCCAGATGCTGCCACCGCCACCGTTGTGGGTGTTCTCGACGCATAGCAGGGTCGCGGGCGGGGCAAGGGTCGTGGGGGACCCCGCGTGTGGCGTGCCCAGCGCATCCTCGACCTGGGCCGCCGTGAAGATGCCCCGGTCCCCCGCGATCCGTTGCGCGGTAACCCCCGAGAGCGCCGCCGGTCCCCCACCCTCGGAACGCACGACATGAGAGGCGGCGTCCATGAGCACCAGGTCGCCGGACTCCGTGTGGGAGCGGATCGCCACCTGGTTGGTCATCGACCCGGTGGGCATGTAGACCGCGTCCTCCTTGCCGAGGAGCCCGGCCACGCGAGCCTCGAGCCGCTTGACGGTGGGGTCGTCCCCGTAGACATCGTCGCCCACGTCCGCTTTCGCCATTGCCCCGCGCATGGCGGGGCTCGGGCGGGTGACGGTGTCGCTGCGCAGATCGATCATGCGGCTACCCTACAGGGGGCGGGCCATCCGCATCAAGGGTCCGGGAAGTTCACGTCCATCACATCCTGGACGGGACGGTATCCGATCGCGCTGTAGATGCGGTTGGACGTCGGGTTCGCGAGGTCGGTGTAGAGGACGCACCGGCGGAATCCCGAATCGAGGATGTGACGGCTCACCTGCACGACCAGGGCGCTCGCATAGCCGCGGCGGCGGTGCTCGTCCGGAGTGTACACATAACCGACCCGCACCGTGTTGCGGGTGCGTGCGGGGAAGGCCGCCATCGAGACGGGTACACGGTCGATCCAAAGGGCCAGGAACCCCGACGCCACGAGGCGCCGGGCGCGTGCTTCGGGTTCGCGCATGTCGGCGAGGCCGGTGGTTCTCACGAACGACCGGATCCAGGACTTGACCATGGCCAGATCGTCTTCGTTGGCCAGGCGCATTCCGCCTGCAGTCTCGCGTACCGGTGAACGGACCCGCTCGAGGCTGTGGACGCGCTGCCGCATGCCGTCCACCGCGCGAACCCCCTTGAGCGCGGCCCAGGCCTCCCCCACCCGGCGCGCAACATCCACCGGCCCCAGAACTGCCGGGAGCGAGTCGTAGACCTCACCCGCATCCGAGGCCACGAGGGGCGCCGCCCCGACGGGCATGCGGGTGAGGCCAAGCTTGTACGGCGGTGTGCGGAAGGCGCATCCCGCGACCTCGCCCCCGCGCTCGACGGTCGCAAAGTAGAGGGGAGACTCGTAGTCCTGGGTGGTGCGGGAAAGAGAGTCGGCAAGACCAAGGACGAGGTTGTTCTCGGCCTCGCGCTCGAGCAGCCACGGCTCCGCGCGTTGGAGGAAGGCCCGGGCCCCGTCGTGGCGTATGACTCTCAGCCGACTACCCACTCCCGAGCGACCCCGGGAGAGCGGGTCGCGCGGTTCCTTCGCCGACCGCCGTCCGCCGCGCGCCAGGCGCAGGCCTGTCCGCTACCGCCGTTCCTTCTCCGGCGGCAGGAGCTCCTCGGACCGATCCTGGAAGAGCTTGTCGATGAGCTCGCCGAACCCCGTGAAGCCGACCACCATGTTCATGTGAAGGTCGTGCACCTTGCCGAAGTTCATGATCTCCCCGTAGTAGTCGCCGATCTCCAGGTTGAGCAGGAACTTCTTCACCGGAACCTCGAACCCGACACCGGCGTGCAGGGCCGCCCTGCGTTCGCCCACAAAAAAGGGAAGCGGGAAGAAGATGACCTCGGAGCCCTCGGTGGCGTAGGTTTTGAACCCGCCGCCCGCGAAGACGTAGGGCAACACCTCCAGGCTCCAGGTCGGATAGTAGATGAAGTCCGCGATGACGGATTGGTAGGTCTCTATTCCCTGATCCTGGGACCAGGCAAACACATTCGCCCCTTGCCAAGCGGTGGTCCGCTCCAGGAGAAGGCGTCCACCATACCAGGAAAACGCGGGGCGCATCAGCACCTCGACCCCCGCCGTGGGGCGCTTGGGCAGCGACCGGCCCTCGCTGTACTGCCACCTGGGTGCGAGAAACCCGCCCCGGGCCCGGACGATTACCTGCCACGGATTGGCAAACCTCTCGGTCGTCTCCGGGACCTGAGCCGCGAGCGGCTGGGGCGCGGGCAGGGCGCAGGCCCAGGTCACGACGACGGGCACGGTCATGCGAAGCAGGGTCTTCATCTTCTTCCTCCTTGGCGGGCTCGGTGCTCGCGTGGGATGTCCACGGACCTCCTGAAGCATAGGCGAACTGGCCGCCCGTCGCAATCGAGGGTCGGCGGGGCTGCGGGCCGCCCGCGGCGACTCACGTCAGCGTGAACACTCCGTTGAGCTTCGTTCGCCGGACGAGCCGGTAGCCCCGTCCGGTGATCCAGGACTCCAGCTCCTCAGGTCCCGATTCTCGTCCGGTCGGCCGGTGCGCGAGCTCGACGATCATCCGGCGGGGCCACCGGCTTCGCGGCACCCCATCGATGTAGGGCCGGATCACGTCGCCCTCCCGTCCCTCCACGTCCACCTTGAGGCAGTCGATGCCGTCCAGCCCGGCCTCGGCCACCAGATCGGCGAGGGTGATGACCCTGACCGGCACGGCGCTGTTCGGCGGGGCGGCGACATCACCCTCGCCCTCCCCAACCAGGCGGTTCTCCCCCGAGTTGCGCGACGCCAGCAGGAGCGTGCCCTCCCCCCGCGACGCGGACACGGCCGCCTCGACCACCCGCATGCGCTCCCCGGCCCCGTTGATGCGCACGTTGTAGCGCAGCTGACGCGCGAGCGGGGGGTCGGGTTCCACTGCAACGACCCGCCCCTCCTCGCCCACCAGCGAGAGCACCCAGAACGAATAGGCACCCACGTTCGCGCCCACATCCACGAAGGTGAAGCCGGGCTCGATCCACTCGCGGAGCAATCTCCGCTCGATCCGGTCCCACGAACGCGGCATGAAGAGGATCCTGGCTTCCGAAACGGAACGGTCGGGGTGGAGGCGCAATCGAAGTCCCCAGAGTCGCGTGTCGACGGGGCCGCTCAGCCGGCGGCGCGCGAGGCGCCGGGCCAGAAGGGCGAACCGGCTCCAGGGCCACCCGCCCGGGAAAAACCGAGCCACCCGGAGCCAGAACCCTCCCGGGCCGGACGGGCGGCATCGCCCCCAGGCGCTCGCGTCGCTGAAGGGATCTTCGGTCATGTGAATGTTTTCACAAGCATCTGGCGACGGGGTTCGCGTCCGTTGTGGCGGGGGTTATCGTAGCAGTCGCGATTCACCCCCCTCTTCGAAGAACACACTCGCTCATGAATGTCGCCCCGGCACTCACCGCCGGGTATATCACGCGGTTCTGGTCCCCGCTCGCCGCGACCTGGATCATGATGTCGCTGGAGGGACCGGTGCTGGCGGCGCTGATCGCGCGTCTCCCCGATCCCAAGCTCAACCTGGCGGCGTACGGAATCGCCTTCTCGATCGCGATCCTCGTCGAGGCGCCGGTCATGATGCTGATGAGCGCGGCCACGGCCCTGGTGCGCGACCGCGTCAGCTACCGCCGGCTGCGGATCTTCACCCACGGACTGAACGCGCTCTCCACCCTGCCCCTGTGCGTCCTCCTGATCCCGCCGGTCTTCGATATGCTGGTCGGCGGACTGCTGGCCCTGCCCGCGGATGTCGCCCGCCTGACCTACGGCGCGCTCTGGTTCTTCGTCCCGTGGACAGCCGCGATCGGGTACAGGCGGTTCGTCCACGGCGTCATGATCCAGGCGGGCGCCACGCGGCGGGTCGCGGCCGGGACGCTGTGCCGCCTCGGCGCGATGGCCAGCACGGCAGTCGTGCTGTTCCTCTTCTTCAACCTTCCCGGCGCATGGCTGGGCGCCGTCAGCCTCGTTGTCGGCGTCCTGGTCGAAGCCGTGGCGGCGCGCTGGATGGGGGCGGCCGCGATTCGCCGCACGCTGGCGATCCACGGCGTCCCGATGGACGGCGCCGGAGCCCTCACCTACCGCGGGATCGTCACATTCTACTATCCCCTCGCCCTCACTTCGATCATCGGGCTGGCCACGCATCCCATGCTCACCTTCTTCATGGGCCGGGCCCACGCGCCCCTGGAGTCGCTGGCCGTCTACCCGGTGATCGGGGCCCTGTCCTTCATCTTCCGGGCCATCGGGATCAGCTACCAGGAGGCGGCGATCGCGCTGCTGGGCAACGAACTGGAGAACCGCCGCGCCGTTGGGCGGTTCGCGGCCGGGCTGGCGGTGGCGTGTTCGCTCGGGCTTGCCGTCTTCGCGTTCGATCCGTTCTTCCGGCTCTGGTTCGAGACCGTGTCCGGCCTCGCGCCCGAGCTGGCCGCCTACGCCTGGGTACCCCTCATCCTGCTCGTTCCCCTGCCCGCGCTCTCGGTCTGGCTGTCCTACCAGCGGGCGGTTAACGTGCTCAGGCGCCGGACCAGGCCCATCACGGTGGCGACGATCCTGGAAGTCGCCGTGATCGCGCTGATCTTCGCGGTGGCGGGCTGGGGCCTGGATCTGGTGGGCGTCACGGCCGCGGCGATCGCATTCCTGGGCGGGCGCCTCCTGTCGAACCTGTACCTGGAAGCTCGTGGTGAAACTTCACGACTGCGGAGAGAGAGACACGGTGGTTGAGCGGCCGGAACGCGGTGGTGCCACCCCCGGCCGCGGGGCGGAAGCGTCCCCGGCAGGGGTGCCGGCGGGAGGGCGCGGACTGAGCCGGCGGCGTTTCCTCGCGGCCTCGGCGGGTTGCGCGGGATATCTTGCGGCCGCGGGACCGCTGCTGTCTCCCGCGGCACTCGGACGATGGCGTGCCCCGCGCCGGAGGATTGTGGCCCAGGAACCGTTCGCGCGCATCGAGGACCTGGGGTTCGGCATGTTCGCGATCGTGTCGACGCCCCTGGACGGGGACTACACGACGGTGTGCAACGGGGGCATCATCATGGGACGGACGGCAACGCTGGTAGTGGAGGCATTCGCGTCGCCGGAGGGAGCGGCATGGGTCGCCGAGCAGACCCTCGCGCTTACGGGCGGGTGGCCGACCCATGTCGTCGTGACCCACTACCACGGGGACCACTCGGCGGGGGCGGACGCCTTCGACCCGGGGGACGGGGCGCCGCCCTCGCTCCGGGCCACCGAGGCGACGAGGGACATGGTGCTGGAGTCCCGCGCCGACGAGAGCTTGAAGGCGGCGTGGGCCGACGCGGTGATCCTGGCCGGGGACGCGGAGACCGAAATCGACCTGGGCGGCCGGGTGGTGACGGTCGTGCCGCGCGGCGGACACACCGCGAGCGACGTGACGGTCGAAGTGGACGGGGGGGCGGGGCCGGTGTGGTGCGGGGACCTGGTCTGGAACGCGATGTTCCCCAACTACATGGACGCGGAGCCGACTCGGCTGGCGCGGTCGGTGTACGCGCTGCATGCCCTGCCGGCGGAGGTCTTCGTGCCCGGACATGGGCCGCTGGCGGGGCTCGATGACCTGGCTCGCTACATTTCCGTGATCGACGTGGTCGGGGAGTACGCCCGGGAGGCGTGGCGGCTGGGGATGACCGCGGAGGAGGCCGGCTCGCGGTTTCAGGTTCCGGAAGACCTGGGCGAGTGGGTGCTCTTCGACCCCGGCTACTACCAGCGGGCGATCGAGAAGTGGATGGACGAGATCGTGGGGTGACCAGCTGGCGGACTAGCGCCCGACCGACACACTCACGCCCAACTGTGCCCGCCACTGCGAGGTGGGGACTTCGGGCGCGAAGGGCCGCAAGGCGCGCAAGCTGCCCGTCGGACCCCGTTGCACGGCACCCATGAACCGGGCCACCAGCGGGTCCAGCCCCAGATCCTCGTCCTCCCTGCGGACCCGGAACAGCTGCACCACGGGGTTGGCCACCTGCACCACCCCCCACGATGAATTCAGGAAATTGAGCACGTTGAGCATGTCGAGGGTCACCTCGGCGGTGAAGGCACGGGCATCGATCGTCTGCGAGATGCGCACGTCGAGCCGGTTCGACCAGGGCGTATGGCAGGTGTTGCGCGCCAGGATCCGCCCCTTCTGTTCCAGGAGGCATTCTTCCGCCGCCACCAGGGTCTCCCACACCAGCTGGCTGACGAAGTTGGTCGGAAGCTCCCGGGAAAAGACCGGGATGTAGATCAGGTCGTTGGCCAGCCTGGAGGCACGCGGTCCGTTGAAGCCGTCCCCGTTCACGTCGCCTTCGTACACGTAGGAGTAGGGGACACCCGACTGCCCCACGTACATGGCGCTGATCTCGGTGCCGCCGAGGCCCGGCAGGATCGTCGTCCGGGCACTCGCCACCACCTTGTGCGGCCGGTCGAACCGCGATCGCTGGGATGTCGGGTCGTTGGGGTTGTGGTTGATGGGTGTCGTGGCGTAGTTCGACGTGACGTCGATGGACAGAAGATCCTGGAGGTCGGCGGAACGCGTCAGCGAGTAGCCCGCGCGCAACTCCAGGGCGCTTCCGAAATCCTTGCGCAGCTCGGCCGTTGCGGCGTAGGCGTAGTTGCCGTTCCGGTTGCCGATCCGCAGCACCGGGCCGAAAAATTCGCTCAGGCGGCCCCCCGCCCAGAGCGTCTCCTCCAGTCCCTCGACCGGGAACCCCCACACATGGCGCGTCCAGAATCCGAAGCCGGAGGTATATCCGTCCTCCGGTGCGCCCCATGTGGTGGAGGACGAGAGGTTCTCGTTGGTGATGAAGATCTGCTTGAGCGCCAGATTGGTCATCCAGCTGGCCGAAAGCACCACGCCGCCGGGGAGCCGCTGATCGATGGCGACCATCGTCCGCAGGTCCTGCGGAAAGCGGAATTCGGGGTCGAAGTAGTTGATGATCGGGGGTGATGTGCCGACGTCGGCCCCCCCGACACACTGCGTGGGTGGGTTGGCGGGGTCGAAGTCGGGCGCCTGCTCACCCCGGCACACGAGCGTCGTCACCGCGAGCCCGTTGTTCTGGAAGGCGTTGGACAGCCAGGAGAAGGCGGGCCGGCCGGTAAAGATGCCCGCGCCCGCCCTCAGCTGCGAGCCTTCGAACGGACGCCAGTTGAGCCCGCCGCGCACCGAATAGGTGGGCCGTTTGTCGGGCAGCCTGGAGGCGTCGATCCCCAGTTCGTGCTCCAGCAGCAGGTTGGGCTCGGGACGCCCGGTGAAGATCGGGACATCGAAGCGGGCCCCGGCGCGCAGCGTGAGCCTGTCATGGGCCTCCCACTCGTCCTGGGCGTAGAGCCCGAACTCGCGCACGCCGAAGGTCGGAGCCGCGCCATGGTCGGTGAGCGGGATCGTGACCTCGTAGCGGTTGGGACGGTTGCGGGCGAGGTCCTCGAGGCTGCCGAATTCGTAGCTGCCGAGCGCCCCGGGCACGAAGCGCCGGTCGAAGTGGAACCAGGTGCCCGACGCGCCGACGAGCAGCTGATGGTCGCCCACGTCGTAGCTGAGGTTGTTGGACAGCTGGATGACCCGTTGATCGAGCGCATTGTCCTGGGCGAAGAAGTTGGCACCGGCGCGCACGTCCCGCGTCACGAACAGCCTGTCGACCTTGCCGTCCACCGTGACCTCGACCTCCGGGAACGCGGACCGGGCGGTTTCGTTGTCACTGAGCAACTGGATGTTCGCCGAGAACTCGTTCGACATCTGGTTGCCGAGAGACGATACCAGCCGGAGCACCGCCGAGTGGTTGCGCGAGCGGATCTCGCTGCCACCCGACGAGAACTCGTACGCGGCACCCGGGAGCCGGTTGGGGTCGGGTTCGTCGTCGGCCGCCGCGAAGCTGTAGCGCAGCATGGCGTCGTGGCGCTCGCCGATCTTCCAGTCCACGCGTGCGAAGAGATTCGCGAGCTGGTTCTCGAGCGAGAACGAGGAAGCGGTGCCGGGATCCGCGCCCAGTTGCCGCAGCAGGGATTGCATGCGCGCCACCGAGTCGGGCACGAGCGACAGACGCAGGGGATCGGCCTCGCCCACGTGAAAGCCGGTCGGCGGTTCGCGGAGTCGTTCCCATTCACCGGCGACGAAGAAGTGCGCGCGGTCCCGGCGGATGGGCCCGCCGGCGGTGAACCCGGCACGGGCCGTGGACAGGTCGGGCATGGTCGCCACATCGTCGATCACCAACTCACCGACCAGAGCGCCGCTGCGATGGAAACCGAAGGCGGAGGTCTCGAATTCGTTGGTACCCGAGCGGGTGACCGCGTTCAGCGCACCGCCGGTGAACCCCGACTGGCGGATGTCGAAGGGCGCGACCTCCACCTGGAACTGCTCGACGGCTTCGAGAGGAATGACCCGGGCCCCGGCGCGCCCGCCCGCGATGTTGTTGGTGGACAGTCCGAAGACGTCCTGGTTGAGCGCGCCGTCGATGTTGAGGCTGTTGAAGCGGTAGTTGGCACCGGCGACCGAAACTCCCTCCTCGGAGGTGCGCACCAGGGGGGAGAGGGCTGCGAAGTCGAGAAAGTTGCGCGTCAGGGTGGGGAGTTCGCGGAGGACCTCCGCGGTGACCAGGGTGGAGATGCCGATGCGGCCCGGGTTGAAGACCGGGTCCGGTTCGACCTCGACGACCAGCCCCTCGATCTCGATGGCCTCGGAGACAAGTGTGACGTTCAGGTCCACGAACCGGCCCAGCAGCACTTCGATGTCCTCACGGGTGAACTCGCGGAACCCGATGTGTGTCACGGTGACCGTGTAGGGGCCGCCGGGACGCTGGCCGCGCAGGGAATACCGCCCGTCGGCGACGGTCAGGGCGGTGCTGGCGGCGCCCGTCCGGGTATGGACGAGGGTGACCAGAGCGGCCTCGACAGGGGTGCCGTCCTGGTCGACGACGCGACCGCGCAGTCCACCGGTGGAGGCGCTCTGGGCGGAGAGGGGGAGGGCGACCGGGAGCAGGGCAAGGGCCGCGAGACCGGGGATGACCGTCGATCGTATGCGGGAGAGAGAGATCTGTGACATGAAACCCCGCTTGCACTGGCTGCGCACACCCCTCTGGTCAGGAAACCAGGATGTGCAACTTAGCCGTGAAGGAGGGGCCGAACCACTCTCTCTACGCTGTCAACGCCGTCCCAACCCGGTCCCCCAACCCCACCAGCCGCCCCACCGGCTCGTTGCTGAAGACGATTCGCACAAACTGTCCTGCGTTTTCACGCCCCCAGTGGGTCATCGGCGTGGCCGCGACCCTACCCCGCTCCAGCAGCCGCTCCGAAGCGGCGGCCCCGTCGAACCCCATCCGCCCGGTGTCCAGCAGGAGCGACCAGCCCCCCTCGGCCGGCACGACCGGCAGCCCGGCCAGCTCGTCCAGCACCGTGTCGCGGCGCCGCTCCCACTCGGCCACCGCTTCGGCCACTCCCGCCCCATCCGGATCGGTGAGCGCCGCCACGGCCCCCGGCTGCGAGAGGCCGACCGGCGTCACCACGTTGTAGATGCCGACCAGCCCGACCCCGTCCATGATGCGCCGCGGCCCCGCCACCCAGCCCACCCGCCACCCGATCATGCGGTACTCCTTCGACACCGACCCCACCGTGATCGTCCGGTCGGCCAGCCCGCCCACGCTCGCGGGATGGATGTACTCGCGGCCACCGAAGAGGATGCGCTCCATCGCGGCGTTGTAGAGGAGCCAGATGCCGCGCGCCTCGCAAACCCGCGCGATCTCCTCCCAGTCCCCCCGGGTCAGAACCGCACCCGACGGTATGGACGGGTTCATGAGGAACACGACGCGCGTGCGGTCGCCCACGGCATCGTGGAGGCGTTGCAGGTCCAGGGTCCAGCGGCCGTGACGGGCCGCGAAGGGGACGAAGCGCGGAACTCCTCCCACGAGACGGACGCGCTGGATCATCCCGGCATACGTGGGGTCGGTGACGATGACTTCGTCGCCGGGTTCGACGAGCGCGAGCAGCGCGTTGAGCATCCCCTCCGTGCCGCCGGCGGTGATGACGGTCTGCGTGTCAGGGTCGTGCGGGACGCCGCTCAGGCGGGTGACGTGCCGGGCCGCCGCCGCGCGGAGCTCGTCGAGGCCGAGGAACGGGAGGTAGCTGTTGGCGTCATCGCGCCCCAAGGCGGCCCGCGTGGCCTCGATCGCGGCCGGTGGCGGGGGAATGTCCGTGTCGAGGTTTTCGAGACGGAGGACATCGGGGTCCGTGCCGGCGGCGTGTGCGACACGGTCGATGGAGAAGCCCTCGATGGCGCCGAGACGGGAGGCGGGGCGGGATGGTGGGCCGCTTGATGGAGGCGGGGCGTTCACGGCGGGGGTGGCGCGGACCCGTCCAGGCGCGACAGGGCGTCCCGTACGAAGGCGATGACCTCGTCGACGGAAGCGGCGGTGGCGACCGTGTCCGGGAGGTCGCGGGCGCGGTCCAGGTCGCCGAAGAGGACCAGGGGGCGCCCGTAGCGGATCGAGAGCGCGACTTCGGAGGCCGTGCCGGAGCTGCCCGGCAGCGCGACGACCACATCCGAGGTGAGCACGTTGATGTGGTTCCGCGAGAAGGCATCCGCGCCCAGCTTGCCCATATGGGTCCGGACCGGGACCTCGACCCAGGGGTTCGGGTAGTCGCCCCCGGCCGTTGGTCCCCCGGCCGCCTCCGCCAGCGGCAGTATCCCGATCACCAGTCCCGCACGGTCCTCCACCTCTGCGAACGCCCGCGACACCGACGTCATCACCCCGGTACCGCCCCCTGTCAACAGGTGGACGTCCAACCGGGCGAGCCGCCGTCCCAAGGGTACGGCGAGGTGTTCGTGGGCGTGGGCTCCGGCGCCCATCACACCGACGATGGGGAGTCGGTTCAAGGGTGGTTCAAAGCGAGTGGAGGGAAGAGTTTTCGGTATCGACGACCGCCCCTCGGCGTTCGTCGCGGTGAATACTCGCGCTTCCGGAAGGCCGACGCCAATGAACCCCTCCCCAGCGGCGGCCACGCGCCTATCAGGGAAGAAGGGCTGCTACAGCCCCTACGCCGCCACCGCCGTCGTGGTCGCCAACATGATCGGCACCGGGGTCTTCACAAGCCTCGGCTTCCAGCTCCTCGACCTCCAGTCCACCTTCCCCCTGCTGCTGCTGTGGGTGGTGGGGGGCGCGGCGGCGTTCTGCGGCGCGGTCTCCTATGCGGAGCTGGGCGCGGCCATCCCCCGCTCGGGCGGAGAATACACCTTCCTCTCGCGCATCTACCACCCCGTGGTCGGCCTCGTCTCGGGATGGATCTCGGCGACGATCGGCTTTGCCGCCCCAACGGCCCTGGCCGCCATCACCTTCGGCACGTACCTGGCTTCCGTCTTCCCTTCCCTTTCGCCCACCTGGCTGGGTGCCGGCCTCGTGGTGGTGGTGACCGGAGTCCACGCCACCACCTACCGGAGTTCAAGTCTCTTCCAGAGGGGCTTCACCACGATCAAGGTCGTGCTGATCGCGGCCTTCTGCGTCGCCGCGGTCGCCTTGGCCGACCCGCCCCAACCGGTCTCCCTGCTGCCCGCTGCCGGCGACGGCACGCTGGTCTTCAGCGGCGCCTTCGCCGTCTCGCTCATCTATGTCTCCTACGCCTACACCGGTTGGAACGCGGCCACCTATCTGACCGGTGAGCTGGCCGACCCCCAACGCACCTTGCCCCGGGTTCTGGGCGGCGGCACCCTCCTGGTCACCGTTCTCTACGTCGGGCTGAACTACGCCTTCCTCAAGGCGGCCCCGATGGAGGCGATGGCGGGGAAGATCGAGGTCGGCTACGTGGCCGCGACCCATGCCTTCGGCCCCGCGGGCGCGGCGATCATGGGCGTCACCCTCGCCGTGCTGCTGGTCTCGACGGTGAGCGCGATGGTGATGGCGGGTCCCCGCGTGCTGCAGGTGATCGGCGAGGACTACACCTTGTTCCGGCGTTTGAGCCGCACCAATCGCGACGGCATCCCGGCGGTCGCCATCCTGACCCAGGCGACGCTCTCCCTGGCCTTCATCGTCACCGCTTCCTTCGAAACGATCCTGGTCTTCGCGGGGTTCACGCTGGGACTGAACAGCCTGCTGACCGTGGCGGGGGTCTTCGTGCTGCGGGTACGGGAGCCGGACACCGAGCGCCCCTATCGGGTGTGGGGGTTCCCCTTCACACCTCTTGTCTACATCGCGCTGACGCTCTGCACACTGGCCTACATCGCCATGGACAGGCCCGCCGAGGCGTTGATGGCGATTCCGCTGATCGGCAGTGGGCTGGTGTTCTACCTGATTGCGCGACGGTAACGCGAGCGAAGCAGGGCACCTGCCTCCCTATTCCACCCCCAGCAACTCGATTTCGAAGACCAGCACCTGGTTGGGCCCGATGCGCGGCGCCTGGCCCTCTGCCCCGTAAGCCAGATCACTCGGGATCACCACGCGAATCTGACCGCCCACCTTCATCAGCTTCAGCGCCTCCGAGAAACCGTCGATCACCCCGTCCACGCGGAAGCTGGAAGGCTCCCCGCGGCTGTGCGAAGAGTCGAATTCGCTTCCGTCCGGCAGCGTCCCCCGGTAGTGAACCGTCACGCGCTGTCCCGAAACCGGCGATTCCCCGTCCCCCTCGCGCAGCACCTCGTACTGGAGCCCCGACGCAGTGATCATCACCCCCTCCCGGGCCGCGTTCTCCTCCAGGTAGGCCGCTCCCTCATTCGCCGCGCGCTCCCCCGCCGCCGCCTGCACCATCTCGTTGAAGGCGGTCATTGCGGCCTCGATCTCCTCATCGGTCACCTTCGACTCCATTTCGGAGAGAGCGTCGGTAACCCCCATGAAAAGCGCCATCATGTCGAGGTGCTCCTCGTAGTCGACCAGGGACGTACCGATGTCCCGGCCGATCGAGTAGCTGGCTTTCTGGACGTCGGTCTCGAGGGCCACGTCGGGGAGGCAGGCGGTGGTGGCCGCGACGAGGACAGGCAGGGCGATCAGGCGAAGTCGATTGGACATGAGCGTGTTCCTTTGTGGGAGAGCCGACGGGCGCAACCCCGTGGATCAATCCCCGCGGGCGCCGGGTGCGGCGGGGAGGCCGGGCCGGAGGGAGTCGGGCCACGGGCTGTCAAGGCTGCAAGGTAACGCCGGGCGGCCGTCACGCCACCAAGGACCGCAGGTCGGCCAGATCCCGGATGACCGCAACCGCAAGCCGCACGGCCTCGCCCCCCGCCAATCTCGCCGGGTTGTGCCACACGACCGGCATCCCGGCGGCCTGCGCCCCGGCGACATCGAACGGCGACCCCGCGACGAACAGCACCTCGTGCGGACGCGCGTCCAGGGCTTTGACTCCCGCCGAGTAGATGCGGGGATCGGGCTTGTAGAAGCCGGCGCGCTCCGCGGTGACCACGGCCCGAAAGGGTGCGCCCACCAGGTCCGCTGCACGGCGGCCGAGTTCCTCCGAGCAGTTGGTCACCACGCCCAGGGGTCGATCTCTCGCCAGCCCCTGCAGCACCGGTCCCGCGCGCGGCCACGGTGCCAGTTCATCCCAGCGGGCCGCGACCCGGCCGGCCAGATCACGCGGCAGCCCGACCGCCTCCGCCGAATCCGCCACGAGGTTCAGATAGGGGACGTAGCCACACGTGGCGTAGGAGCGCTCCAGGTACTCCATGCGCCACCGCCGCCCCGGCCCCTCCCCTCCGGCGATGTCGTCCCACAGCGACCACGAATCGAGCAGGGCCGAGAGGAGGTCGAAGAGGATGACCCTCGGCTGCCGCCGGGTGCTCACGGTATGGAACGTTCCGGAGCGACTCGGGATCGGGCGGGTTCCGGGACGCTCACGACACCTCCGCCTCGGCCTCGATCTCGACGAGCAGGTCTTCGCCGATCGTGTTGGCGTACACCAGCGTGTTCGCGGGGCGGATGTCCGCGAAGCGCGTCCCGTGCGCCCGCGCCACCGGCTCCCATTCGACTCCCTCGCGGATGTAGACCCGCGTGCGCACCACATCCCCGAGTCCCGCCCCGAGCGACTGCAGCGCCCCCTCGATCCTGTCGATGATGAAGTGGGTCTGCGCGGCCGGGTCCCGTCCCCCGATCACGCGGCCGGCGTGGCTGGCCGTGGTCCCCGCCACGCGGATGCGGCCACCCCTCTTCACCGCGCGGCTGTACCCGGCCATCTCCTCCCACGGTGTCCCGCTCGAAACGAACTCGGTCGCGCCGGAACGCCGGACCGGGTAGGGGGCGGGGAGGTGCGTGAGATGGTGGGTGAGGTCGCCCGAGGCGGTGAGGAAGGGGGGGCGGCGGTACTCGTCGCCGCAGTCGCCGGGAATCGGATCGAGTTCCGCGCAGGCCTCGTCCAGATCGCGCCGCGATTCGTCGTCCAGCGTGAAACGAAAGAGATTCAGGTTGTCTTCGACGTGGCTGCGCTCGCCCAGCCGCGCCCCGACGATGATTGCGGCCACGGCCGGCTGCTCGAGCACGTAACGGCAGGCCACATTGGCCATGGAAACGCCCGGCGGCCGCAAGGCGTTTTTCTCTCCCGCCAACCCTGACGTTACGTGAGGGTTTGGCCGTTTCTCCTCCGCCAACCCTGACGTTACGTAAGGGTTGCCCTCATTCAGGCGCCCGGCCACCCCGGAAACCACCTCCAGCAACCCCTGGAACCGGTCCCACCCGCCCGCCTGGTCGATGAAGCGCCGGTACTTCATCTGCGACCACGTCAGCGATTCGTCGATCGGGGGCTGGGAGCGGCCCAGCCACCGCTCACTCAGAAACCCCCCAGCCAGCGTTCCGTAGGCCAGCAGCGCCACGCCATGGTGTCGGCAGACCTCGGTCATCGGGCCCGCCGCGCGCCGGTCCAACAGCGAGAAGCACACCTGGTTGGAGACGATCGGTACGCCGCTGCGCACCGCCATGTCGAGGTGGGCGGCGTCGCAGTTGGTCAGGCCGAGGTGTCGGATTCGACCCGCCGCGTGGTGTTCCGCCAGTTCGAAAAGGCAATCCAGCCAACTCGGGTCGGCGTAGTTCCAGGCGTGGAACTGCAGGAGGTCGATTCGGTCGGTGCCGAGGCGGGCAAGCGCGCGGTCCACGGCCGCGGCCACCACTTCCGCGCTCCCCACACCCGGTTCCGGCACCCACTTGGTGAGGAACCGGACATCGTCGCGGCGCGCCGCGAGGGCACCCGCTATCACCTCGGCCGAGCCATAGTGGTCGGCCATGTCAAACGTGGTGAACCCGGCATCGGCGTAGGGATCCATGGCGCGGGCGGCGGCATCCGGATCGAGTGCCGTCCCGTCGCGCTCCTGGTCCGCCACCTGCCACAGTCCGGTGACGATGCGGGAAACCCCGAGGTCCGCGGCGAGAAGGGTGCGGCGGCCGTCCCTGAGGCCGCCTCCCATGACAGCCGTCACTTCGCCCTCGCGTTCAGATTCCGCCCGAGGAGATCGCATCCCCCTCCGAAATCGCTCCTCCCTCGGCAAACCTCGTGTACAGAACAACCAGTAGGCTGTCGCCACGGTCGTCCTCGGTCGCGAACACCGTCACCGACCAGAGATCGAAGGCGAGCGCGAAACGCCCGATTCCGCCCGAACCCGGGGCGGGGATATACAGCTTCTCCGCCGCCCCCTTCCCCTTCGTCCCGATGCGATCGGCCCAGTTGAAGTACCACATCAACACATCCGCAATGCTCGCGTCCGCCACGTACAAACCTCCTCCAACGACGAGATCGGCCGTCTTGACGGACGTGCTCGCGTTGGAGCGTACGCCGGGGTAGACCGGCACCCAATCGGGCGGAGATCCCTCTTCCTCGATCCCGGTCCCGCCCAACTCCGCAAAGCCGGTTTCACCGCGCGCCACCCTGTCGAGGATATCGGTCAGGGTGGGGAGTTCGAATTCCATCGGGCTACCCTTCGGACCGCTCACCTTGAATGCGAACCCGGATCCGTCCCCAGCCGGCGTGACGCTCCACCCCCGACGCTCCAACGTCGAATTCAACGCCGTCGCGATCGCGCCGGCCAACTCCGGGGCCGCACTTTGCCGCACCTCCCCAGCCGACCCGCTCTCCTGGAGGCACGCGACCTTCGGCGCGGTGCCAGCCCCCAGCACCAGCAGGCACCCTCCGGTAACCGCGACCGTGTTGAACCGGGAGATCCTCCTGCCGCTTCGCAACACCCCGCCGTTCGATGCCAGCAACATTCTCAACCCCTTCATCCTTGGTTGTGGACACACCCGCTACAGCGGTCGTGCGTGGCCCATTCGCCGGCGGTCACGCCCCGAATATCAGGACAACCAGGCTGTCCCCATACTCGTCTTCGGTAATGACAAGCGATACCATCCGATCATCCCACCGCATCGCGAACCTCTCGCGGATCCTGCCGTCGGGCCCCATTCGGACCGTGGTCACCCGCCGTTCGGCCTGGAGAGAAGGGTCCGCCACATCCAGCTCGATCCGCTGCGCAACGTCCTCATACCAGTCGACGATCTCCTCGGCGCCAGCCTCCACAATAAGACCGAGATAGTCGAACGTACCAGCGACGCGGGGCGATCCCAGGACGAACATCCGGGCCCCGGGGTACACGGGCACCCAGGTGGGCAGGCGCGGACCTGTGGACATCAGGCGTGAATCCCCCCGTGCCACCCGCTCTATCCGGTCCGCAACCGTAGGGATCGTCAATCGATCCGATCGCGTCTGATCGTCGGTCTGCCGTGTGACATCAAGGCTGAAGTCGGAGTGTTCATCACCGGGGGTGACGGTGTAACCCTCGTCCTCCAGAATCGACCCCAGCACGGCCGCCGCGGCCGTGGCGAGCTGCCGCATATCGGCCAGCCCATGGGTTACGCCGACCTGAAGTCCCGTGCGTGGTGGAGCTGCCTGCAGCACCGCACCGACGGCCGCGGCCCTTGCCGTCGCCTGCCTGAAGTTCAACCGCGTCACCGCTTCGGGCGACGGCTCGAACGACCCTCCCCTGCCCACCGCCACCCACACAACCACGGCGATCAGCAGCGCCATGAAGGCTCCGCCCGCGAGCAGAACGGCCCGGGGGAGAGTCTCCTTGCCCCCGGTTTCGTTGCGGGTGGCTTCCCTGTACGGATCCGACATTCCTGTCCTCCTCGGTCAGCGGTGCACCATCCAATGAGGATAGCCCCCGAGCAGCCCGCGGACAAAACCCGCCGGCATTCGATGGGACGGGTGGCGTCGCGGCACGATCACAGTGGACCGAGTCCGCCGGTGCACCTCCGGCTCACCCCCTCGGCAACTCCCTGAACACCGCCTTCACATCCCCCCCACCCCGCCGCAACCGCCCCATCTCGCGCACGAAAATCCCCGACGCGACCGCCATCACGCCAAGCCACAGCCACGTCGAATGGAAGTACCACGCCCCCACGTCGGCGCTCAGGTCCTTGTGGACGTGTACGACGAGAAAAACGCCCAGAATCGCGATCCCTCCCACTCCGGCCGCCCACCGCCCCCCCCGTCCCCGCAGCACCCGCATCTCGGCCGCGCGCTCCGGGTTGCGCCGCGCCAGCGTCAGCAGCGACAGCGACATCAGGAAGAAGTTGACCAGCATCGAGGTGACCAGGATGTCGACGCCGAGGAAGAAGTCCCCCGCGAAGTGGCTTCCCAGAATGCCCAGCGACGCCATCGCGCCGCTCGCCACCAGCGCGACGTGCGGAGTCCGCCGCCGCGGGTGCACGGCCGCGACACCCCGCGGAAAGATCCCGTCCTCACCCCACGCGAACATGAGGCGCGACACCGCCAGCAGCATCGCGGGGAGGTCGTTGATGAGCGCGACGGCCGCGCCCGCGACGATCGCCACCGTCCACCCCACCGGAAGCAGGTACCCGAGCAGCCCCGGCGCGGTGAGATCGCGGACCTGCGCCTCCTCCGCCACGAAGCTCCACGGCACTGCGTGATAGATGGCGGCCGCGAAGAGGAGATAGAACGTCCCCACGGTGAGGACCGCCAACCCGGTCGCGAGCGGAAGGGTCCGGGCAGGCTTGCGCGCTTCGCCCCCCGCCTGCGCGATCGCGTCGAACCCGATGAAGCTGGAGAAGAGGAGCGCCGAGGCCGCGAGGAAGGGCCCGATCCGGAAGGGCGCGTCGGGCTCGGGGGGGACGGCCCGCCCCTCGGCCGCCATCAGCGCGGCGGAGAAGTCCCCGTGGTCGAAGATGAAGCCCGCGAAGATCGCCACGCTCCCCAGCAGGAACATGATGAACATCATCGGCACCAGGGCAAGCTGGTAGGCACCGAGACCCCGCAGATTCACCCCGACGAAGGCCCACAGAAACGCCAGCGCCAACCCCACCCGGACCGGTCCCGTGCCCAGCGCTTCGGCCGTCCCGGCCCAGCCCACCGCGTCCGCGATGTCGCGCAGGAACGGAATCAGCACGTACGACACGACCCCGATCGCGATCGAGAGCCCGAACCACTGCGAAAAACTCGCCACAAAGCCCCAATACGGGCTCAGGGAGCGGCTCACGTACACGTAGCTGCCTCCCGCTCTGGGCATGGCCGAGGCCAGGCTGGCGTAGGCAAGGGCGGCGAGCAGGGCGGGCACCGCCGCGAAGGCGTACGCCGGCAGCACGTGGGGCCCGATCCCCGGCACGCTCCGCTGCAGCATGATCGGAATGACGTTGATCGCCGCTCCGAGCATCGCACAGATGCCGGTTGCGGTGAGGCCCAGAAGCCCCAGGCGCCGACTCAGTCCGGGCCCGGAGGTCACGACCGCCCGCGAGCCCATGGGACTCCCCCCGCTCGGGAGCGGCGAGCGGATTCGTCCACGGGTTGCAAGGAGGGGACTTTCGGGGAGATCCTGTCCACTGACGGCTAACCGTGGCGGTCGTGGCTCTCTTCGTACCGGATCCGTTCGTGCATCCGGTCGCGGGCCTGGGCGGCGTCCCGTCTCTTCGCGGCACGCATGGCCATATCGTGCGTGCTCGAGGACTTCACCCGGGGCAGCGAGAGCCTGCGCTCCAACCGGGTGCTCTCGCACCCCGGACAGGAGGGGCGCGTGCGGCCCAGGACCAGGCGCTCGAAGTCCAGTCCGCAATCTTCGCACGTATATTCGTATATTGGCATGGGACGAAGGTAAGGCGTTGCAGCCATCCCGTCACGGAACGCAATTCCCCGCACCGGGTATTGGCTGGGAGTCTTTGACGCTTGGGCCCTCGTTCGGTAGGTTCGCCGAGCCCAACCGATCAATACGGAGATCCTGAACTGTGCGAAAACCACTCCTCGCCGCCCTCGCCGCCGTCGGCGCCCTCCTGTCGGGGCCCACGGACTCATTCGCCCAATCGAGGATCTACCTGCGCATGCTCCCCGAGGTCGCCTTGACCTCCGTGGCTCACACGAAGGAAGTCACCAGCTCAACCGGATCAAGTTCGAGTTCGTCCTCGACCTCCAGACCGGAGGGAGGCATCAACTTCTACCTGGGTTATCTCGCACCGGTGTCGGCGAATTGGCGGATCGGGGCCGAGTTCCGCGGCACCATTTCCCTTCGGGGAGAGATCGACGGCACGACTCCCAGCAGCGGCAGCGGTACTCACGCCGTGTGGCCCGGCCCGTGGGACTTCGCCAACCGGGTCGGCCTGGGGGGTAACATCGTCGTCGGGCGCGAGCTGCCCTTCATCAATTCCCGCGGTTACGTCTTTGCCGGGATTGCCAGGTGGAACTCCGACCTGCGCTCCGCCGGCGCCGATCCCGCATCCGAGGAACTGGTCGATGACGCGAGAACGACCGGCCGGTGGCCCTTGAACACCGGAATCGGGCTGACGCTGCCGTTCACGCGGCCGCTGGACATACGCCTGCGCTACTTTCGCTCGGCGACGGGTTGGAACGTCAGCCACAATTTCAACCAGCAGGCGCTGGAGTTCGACTACCAATTCGTCGTAAGCGGCCTGGCCCTGTCGGCGGGGCTGGGAACAAGGTGATCATGCCATGACCAAGTCTGCCTGTACAATTGCCCGCGGGTTGCTCGCAGTGCCCGTTCTCGCCGGTACCCTTCTCGCACCGGAATCGGCGGTGGCGCAGGAGCTGGGATACTACGTGCGCCTCGCACCCGGATTCGCCTGGACGACGGTCGAGCACACCAAGGAGGTGTCGGTCGGGCAGATCATCGGTGCCAGCATAACCAGCTCGAGTTCAGCCGAGCTGTCCATGCACCTGTCAGGCGGGTTTCGCGGTGAGCCCAGGCGACAGTGGTTCCTGGGGCTCGAAGTCGAGGCAATCATCTACGCCCCGCGGAGCATCGAGGGCGAAATCGAGCCCGTTTCCCCCGATGCTCCAGGTGGTATCGACATCGGAATGTGGGAGTATACCAACAAGAACGGCATGGGATTCAACATCGTTCTCGAACGCGCGCTGACTCGTAGCGGCCAGCGCCTGGTGCTCTTCGCGGGGGTCCATCGCATGCGAACCGAAGTCGCGTCGGGAGGTCTGGAAAGGACCGGAGCCTTCGCGGAAGACAGAGACCTCCGCAGCCGATGGCCATTCACCGGAGGAGCCGGGGCGGCGTGGGGACCCATGCACCTGCGCGTGAGCTACTTCCGCTCACTCATGCCCTGGGATTTCCTCCAACCGGAACTGGAACTTCGCTACCGGTGGCGGGCGAGCGGGGTGTCCGCAAGCCTGGGTGTGGAGGTCTTCTAGCAGAGTCCGTGGATAGACTCCCGCGAGCAGGGCGCGACGAAGATCCTACGAAATCTTCTTCGCCCTGACCCCCAGTCCCAGCTCCTTCCCCTTCAGAATCGCCGGCACCCCTTCCTCCATCCAGATCGGCGCGGGGGCGTCCATCAGGTAGTGGTCGAAGAACTGCTGCATGCGGATCGCCCAGTCCTTGCGGT
>JAPPGM010000078.1 GCA_028874995.1 Gemmatimonadota bacterium
TGTCTCTGCTTCTCCAATGACAACAACGACTTACGAGTTTACGGACGGGAACTAGACTAGACTATAGACTATCTCGTGGGGCTTGGGCTCCAAGCAAACTCTACACGCCCGCAAGCAATCGTCCAACGTTCAACATGGACTACATGCTGAGATCCCTGACCATGATGGTCACCGTACTGGCCCTCGTGCTCGGCGTCCTCGCGGCGGCGATGCTTCTGCTGCGGCTCTTCTTCCACCTCTGGGACCGCTTCGCGGAGCGCGGATTGCCCACGCGGCGCCCTCTTCGCCCCAAGCGGCGGTGTGGGAAACCCTGAACGGTCTCCGGCACGTACACTCATTTTGGGGGCCGACAGCCCGCCCCCGCCCACCCCACGCCCCCGAACCCCATCAGAGGCAGCATGTTACCGAGATCCCCCACGCTCACACTCGCCACCCTCACGCTGGCCGCCTGCACCGCCGACACCGCCCCCGCGCCCACACAAACCACCGAAGTCATCGGCGACACCACCATCGTCCGAAGCCATGGACCAGGCGAATGGGGCGCCCCCGCCACCCTCGTCCCCGAGGTCTCGGTCGGCGAGCTCGAAGGCCCCGACGAATACCTCTTCGGCACGGTCGGCTCGATCGCGGTGAACGACGAACGCACCGTCTACATCCTGGACACGCAGGCGCAGGAAATCCGCGTCTTCGACGCCACCGGCACCTACATCGAGACCCTGGGCAGACGCGGTGAAGGCCCGGGCGAACTCAGACAGGCCGAGGCCATCGCCCTGCTCCCGGACGGTCGGCTCGTAGTCCGCGATCCCGGCAACTCGCGGGTCCAGGTGTACGGCCCCGGCCCGGACGAGACGGCCGAGTGGGGGTACAGAGCAACCACGGACTACACCGATGAGCCCATGTACACCGATGCCCGCGGCCGCACGCTTCTGGTCACCCGGGACCAATCCCGGGAGGATTTCACCTGGCAACTCATCTTCCTTGGCCCCGACGGCACCCCCCTGGACACCGTGCCGCAGCCCTCGAGCGACTACGAGCCGCCCACGCTCAAGGCGGAATACGTCACCGACAACTCAAGCAGCTCGACGAGTTCGCCCGTTCCCTTCTCCCCCACATTCGCCTGGGCCCTCCACCCCAGCGGCCATTTCCTGACGGGTCTGGCCACCGAGTACCGGATCGATCTCGGGCGAGACGATGGCGTTCTCCGCATCGAGCGCGACTACGACCCGATGCCGGTTTCGGACGGTGAACGCGGCCTTCTCCGCGAGATGATCACGCAGCAAATGCGCAACACCCAGCCCGATTGGAGCTGGGACGGACCGCCCATTCCGGACTACAAGCCGCCTTTCCTGCAGCTCCACCCCGGCCGCGACGGCCGGATCTGGGTGCTGCCATGGCCGACGTGGGACTTCCCCGAGAGCGACGAACGGGACCCTGCCGACCCCCCGGCCGGTCCGATGATGAACCTGGTCTGGACGAGCTACGATGTCTTCGAGGCAGACGGCACCTTCCTGGGAACCGTGCAGGCGCCGGAGGGCTTTTCCGCGCTGCCGGTACCGGTCTTCGACGGCGACCACGTCTGGGCCATGTCGCGGGATGAATTGGGCGTCGAGCGAGTGGTGCGCTACCGGATCCTGGTCGAGGGCGAGGACATCGTTGCGGCCCAGGAGGCGCTGACAGGTTTGGTGATGGCGATCGGGGGCGTGGCCGGGACGGCGGTGGGGGACTGCGGCGGTGAGAGCTGCATCAAGGTCTACCTGACCGCTGCTTCCGAGGCTGTGGCGGAGGAGATTCCGGGGGAATTCGGCGGGTTTCCGGTGGTCACCGAGGTGACGGGGGAGGTGCGGGGGCGGTAGGATTGTGTCTGGATCCTGGAGAGATATATTTTAGATATCATTGAATTCAATTCACCAGGCGAGGAGTCACATGGGGGCACAATCGACCGTAGCCAAGTGGGGTGCCAGCCTGGCCATCCGCATTCCCAAGGCGATTGCCGAGCAATGGGGTGTTCGCGAGGGGTCGGCCGTCGAACTCGAGTCCCACGGCCAACAGGTCGTGATCCGTAAGAAGCGGTACGACCTGACCGAGATGCTCGCGAAGGTCTCGCCCGACAACCTCCACTCCGAGGTGGACTTCGGTCCACCGGTGGGACGCGAGGAGTGGTAGGGCCCGCAAACGTTCCGGACGTGGGCGATCTGGTGTGGCTTTCGTTCTCGCCACAAGCGGGACACGAGATGTCGGGGCGGCGCCCGGCACTGGTGCTCAGTCCCCGGAGCTACAACGAGAAGACGGGGCTTGCGCTGGCCTGCCCGGTGACTTCCCGGTCCAAGGGGTATCCGTTCGAGGTTCACCTTCCTGCGGGAGGGTCCATTGCGGGTGTGGTCCTGGCAGATCAAGTCAGATGCGTGGACTGGCGGGCGCGGCGAGCTCAGTTGGCGTCCCGGGTGCTGCCACGCACGGTTGGCGAGGTCCTGTCGAAGCTCAGCGCGATCCTGCCGGGAGTTTGACGCGGGGCTTGGCCGAGCCAAGAATCTCTCCCAGCCCGCCGTGTCCCACAGCCCTGGAACGACACCCCAGCACCCGATGATCCGCCGCATCCAGGCCCTCAACTACCGCTGCCTGCGGCATCTGGACATCGCTTTGGACCGCTTGCACCTGCTGGCCGGTCCCCACGGCAGCGGCAAGAGCACCCTCTTCGACGTGCTGACCTTCCTGGGCGACTTGGTCCGCAAGGGGCCCGCGGCCGCGGTCGACACGCGCACCGCCGACTTCCGTGACCTGGTGTGGGGAAGGCCGGACGACGACCCGAAGTTCGAACTGGCTATCGAGTTCGAGATACCGGGCACATGCCGGGAATTGCTGCCGGAGGACCGCAACTTCCGGATCTACCGCTACGAGGTAGCCGTTCAGGATGGTGGGGAGGGCCCGCGGATACACCATGAGCGGGGGATTCTGCTGCCCGCGCCGAAGTTGGCTCCGACCCAGGCGAGCCTCTTTCCGGAGATGCCGGCGCCGCCCCGGACGATCCTCGCCGGCGGAAGGCCGGGTTGGAGCACGGTGCTCTCCAAGACGCCCTCCGGAAACGACCGTTTTCACCGGGAGACCGATGACGACAGGGGATGGGACGTCCGCATCACACTGGGACCTCACCGTTCGGCGCTGGGGAGCCTCCCGGAGTCACCCGACACGATGCCGGTGGCCACGGCGCTGAAGAACTTTCTGATGGGTGGGGTCCGGCCGCTTCGGTTGGAGGGCGGCGCGCTGGACCGTGCGAGCCCGCCGCACCTGGCCCGTATGGGACTCACTGCGGACGGCGGCAATCTGCCGTGGGTCGTCAAGCGCCTGCGGGACGAGGACGCGGCCAGCTTCAACGCGTGGTTGGGGTGGGCCGGGTCCGTCTTGCCGGGCTTGGTGGACGTCGAAGTGGCCGAGCGGAAGGAGGACCGGCACGCATACCTGGTGCTGCGGTACGCCGGGGGCCTCAAGGTCCCGTCCAGCCTCGAGTCCGAGGGTGTGCTCCGGCTGCTGGCCCTCGGCTTGCTCCGGCACCTCCCGAAGAAGGGGCGAATCCACCTCGTTGACGAGCCGGAGAGCGGCGTGCACCCGGCTGCGCTGAACGCTCTCGGTGAATCACTTGCCTCGATCGATGGTTCGCAGTTGCTGGTGGCCACCTGTTCCCTGGCGCTAGTCGAACGCGCGGGGCCAGAGGAGCTGATCTGCTTCGCGAGGAACGCGGAAGGCGTGATCGGGGTGATAAAGGGGAGCGAGCATCCGATGCTGACTCGGCAGGAGGGGCCCGTGGACCCCGGCGTGGTGATCGCGGGAGAATCCGCCGGGGACCTGTCGCCTGCCGTCGACTGACCGGGCCTGTCTGAAGGAGAAAAGATGAGGCAGTCCATCCTGGTAGCAATCCTGATCTGCTACTGCACGGCACCCGTGGCCGCCAAGGTGGACTGCGAGGATTGGGGCGCATCCCACTTCTTCTCCGCGGCCACCGCCGAAGAGGTTCGGAGCTGCGTGGATGCCGGCGCCGATGTGAACGCGAGGTTCGAACTCGGCGCGACTCCACTGCATCTGGCGGCCTACCGGACCCGGCACCCCGAGGTGATCACCCTGCTGGTGGAGGCCGGCGCGGAGGTCAACGCACGGGACGGTAGCGGTGCGACTCCATTGCACAGGGCACGAAGCGCAGAGGTCATCAACGCGCTCGCGGCGGTCGGTGCGGATGTCGCGGCGACCGACGACCGTAGCCGAACACCGCTCCACGTTGCAGCGAGCGAGGGCCGCGATTCCAGCACGATCGCCGCCCTGATTGCTCTGGGGACGGATGTGAACGCACGCGACCTGACCGGGAGAACCGCCCTGCATGAGGCTGCCGGGCGTGGACGCGTCGAAACCATCGCCGCTCTGGTGGAGGCCGGGGCGGATGTCGACTCGCCCGATGCCACCGGCAACACGCCCTTGCATGCGGCATGGTCCTCGAGACGGCGGTCGTCACGGGTGGGGGAGGCCATCGTCCGGAAGCTGTTGGAGTCGGGTGCCGACCCCACGGCACAAAACCACCGCGGCGAGATCGCCTATCCCGCCGATCCGGCCGACGGGTGCGGTCAGTGGAACACCCGCGTTTTCATGCAGGCGGCCACCCCGGATGCCGTTGGCGAATGCCTGGAGGGCGGGGTGGAGATCAATGCACCCGGCGTCGGCGGTGACACGCCGCTGCACTTCGCGGCATGGGTCGGCGATCCGTCCGTGGTGGCCCTCTTGCTGGAGGCGGGAGCGGACCCACGGGCACGGAACGAATGGGGCGCGACTCCGCTGCATCGAGCCGGCGGGAACGGATTCCCCGCCATCGTCACAATGCTCCTCGACGCGGGAGCGGAACTTGAAGCGCGCGACTCCCGCGGCAACACTCCGTTGCTCCAGGCGTTCGATTCACCTTCCAACGGCCTCGCCATCACCGCGCTGCTGGACGCTGGGGCGGACGTGAGTGCAACGCGCGATGACGGCGAAGCCCCGATCCACGAGGCGGTGCGCCGGCAGCACGGGCTTGTGCATAGGCTGCTGGGAATGGGCGCGGACCCGAATGCCGTGGGTCGGAATGGGGAGCGCCCGCTTCACGCCGCTGCGTTTCGCGCCAGGAACACTCCGGATCTGATCCTGACACTCATCAGTGCCGGGGCGGAGGTAAACGCACGGGACGAGAGCGGTGACACCCCCCTCCACATCGCAGCGGGGCAGCGGAGGGGCAACAACAGCGAAGCGACTGCATTGCTGGAGGCCGGGGCCGAAGTCGACGCGCGCAATGGGGCGGGCGAAACTCCCCTGCACAGGGCCATCGCGGCAGGAAACAGCGAACAGGTGAATGCGCTGCTGCGGAGGGGCGCGGATGCCGACGCGCGCACCGTGGACGGCGCGACGCCCCTGCACCTGGTGATCTCACGGATGACGATCCTGGGTGCGCGGGTGCCGGCCGTGGAGGGCCAGGGGATAGGACCGTACGTCAATGAACGCACGAGGCGAAAGAACATTCATGTCCCGAGCGAGGAATCGGTCCGCCGCGACACGGCAATGTTCGGGGCCCTGGTTCGTGCCGGGACGGACGTCGACACACGCGGTGACTCAGGCCTGACCCCGCTGGAGCTGGCCACAAGGCACGCACGCTGGCGGCTTGCCGCCAAGCTCCTGTCGTTGGGAGCCGATCCGGCAGCTTTCGTAGAGGGTTCCGTCCGCCCCCTGGTGTGTGACTGGACGGCATCAAATCTGTTCGCGGTCGCCCCGGTCGCGACCCTGCAGGGATGCCTGAGGGCGGGCGCCGATGTGAACGCGCGCAACCGGTGGGGCAGCACACCGCTACATGAAATCATCCAGCTCCTCAAGTGGAACCACTCTTTTGCCCCCGATGCCATCACGACGCTCTTTGCAGCCGGGGCCGACCCCAACGCGAGGAACGATGACGGTGCGACGCCGTTGCATTTGGCTGCCGGACCGGGCTCGCAGCGCATTTTTCCTCGGGATTACTACCAATGGGGGCACCCCGACCTGATCACGTTGCTGGTGGAGGCCGGTGCGAACGTGAACGCGCGCGACGGGGAGGGCGGTACCGCACTCCGGAGGGCCGCCCGTGAGGGGAATTCCGCGGTCATCGCCCGCTTGCTGGAACTCGGGGCCGATCCGGCGCCGTTGGATGATTCGGCCTCGGTTGCCGATCCACCGGGGTGCGAGGAGTGGCCAACTCGGGGGTTCTTCCGGCGAGCGACGGCTGATGTCGTGGCCGACTGTATCGAGGCGGGGGCCGAAGTGGCTTCGGAGATCGAAAGGAGGTCTTTCTCCTGGGACCTCGACGCCCGACGGCACCGGGAGTATGCGGCTGGCCATACACCTCTGCATATGGCGTCCGCATGGACTCGCGACCCGGCCGTGATCACGCTTCTTCTCGGTGCCGGAGCGGATGTCGCCGCGCGGGACCGGAACAGCCACACCGCGTTGCACTACGCCGCCGCCGACAACGGGAATCCTGCCGTCATCGCCGCCCTTGCCGACGTGGGTGCGGATGTGAACGCGGTCGCGGCCATGGGAAGAACTCCCCTTCACCAGGCCGCCAACAACCCGAACCCGGCGATCCTGGCCGAGCTGCTCAGAAGGGGGGCCGACGTGACCTCCAGGCTCGGGGGCGGCCGCACCGCAGTGCACGAGGCCACGAGTGGCTACCGGAATCCCGAAGTGCTGACCACCTTGCTGGAGCACGGTGCGGATGCGGATGCACGCGGGGGCAGCGACATGGAAGATCCCGGCATGTTCATGCACAGGCGAATCTCCTTGAATCCCTGGGGCGGCAACGATGGTGTTTCGGAGTACGCCGGCAACCGGACTCCCCTGCACGAGGCTGCGGTCTGGAACGGCCCCGCGGTCGTCGCGGTGCTCCTGGCGACCGGGGCCGACGTACATGCCCGCGCCGACCTCGACTACGAGTACGAGCGCGACGCGACCCCGCTGTACTGGGCCGCATCCACCAACCCCGACCCCGCCGTGCTGGAACTGCTTGTCCGGGCGGGGGCGGATGTGAATACGCGCGGCGGTTACGAACGGACGCCGCTTCATATCGCCGCCCTTCGCAATCCGGTTGCGTTCCCGAAGCTGCTGGAGTTGGGCGCCGATCCCGCAGCGCTCGACCGGGAGGGCAGAACACCGATGGACTACGCGGTCCTGAATCCGTGGTTGCAGGGACTGGAGACGGTGAGGCGGTTGTTCCGGGAAATGGGGAACGAGCCAGGGTAGGAGGCGCAAATGGGTCGGCAGCGGTTCGCTTTTTGTAAACCCGAATTGTCATTATGTAAACAGCAGTTGACATTTGGCCACACTTGGAGGAAGCCGTTCGTCCTGGTCGCGACCCTCTCGCTCGTCTGCGCGGCACCCGTGGCCGCCCAGCAGGACTGCGCCGACTGGGGTTCCCTGGATTTCTTCTGGCGCGCCACCGCCGAGCAGGTCGCGGGTTGCCTCGAAGCGGGCGCGAATGTGAACGCCGTGGACGACGACGGCGCGACTCCCCTCCACGAGGCGGCGCGGGGCACGCGCGATTCGTTGGTCATCGCGATTCTGGTGCAGGCGGGAGCCGCGATCGACGCGCGCGACCGGCATGGAGGAACCCCCCTCCATCGGGCGGCATCGTCCAACGGCCATCACGTCGTCGCCGTAGCCTTGCTGGCGGCCGGTGCGGATGCGAATGCAAGTGATTCGTCGAGCAACACACCCCTGCACGTGGCGGCTCGGGAGGGCCACACAGCGGTTGTCCGTGTACTCCTCGAAGCGGGAGCGAATCCGGGTGCCCGCAACTACCGGGGCGCGACACCGTTGCACGGGGCATCCGGGCTTCACGGCGAGGCCACGGTGGAAGTCCTGCTGGCGGCAGGGGCCGACGTTGGTGCCCGGGACGACCACGGGGAAACGCCGCTGCATGCCGCCGGCCAGAATCGTCACCGTGCGACGATCAGCGCGCTATTGGCGGCGGGTGCCGACCCCGAAGCCCGGGACAACAGGGGGAGGACGCCGCTTCATGCCGCGGCGTTCTGGGGGAACGCCCAGGCATCCGTGGTGACGCTTCTGGGGGCGGGCGCGGATGTGAACGCCCGGGATGACCATGGCGACACCCCGTTGCTGGCGCTGGTTTCGACCTACTACTCCGTGGATCCCGCGGTTCTTTCCGCGTTGCTCGCCGCCGGGGCGCATGTGAACGCACGGGACCAGCGCGGCAGAACCCCCTTGCACGCCAACCGCGACTCGGCCTCAGTGGCGGCCCTGGTCGCCGCCGGCGCAGACGCAAACGCGCGCGACCTGGGCTACGGGACTCCGCTGCACGAGGTGGCTGGAAGGACGGGTTCCGCTCCCGTGCTCGCCGCGCTCCTGGACGCCGGAGCGGATCCGAACGCGCGGGACATGAGGGGCGGGACCCCGCTGTACGAAGCCGCGCGAGGCGACGATTCCGCCGCCGTTGCCATCCTCGCCCAGGCCGGAGCGGATGTTCACGTCCGGACGGTGGAGGGACGGACCGCACTGCACGAAGCCGCCGCAATGGTCCGCGAGCCCGCCATCGTCGCAGCCCTGGTGGCCGCCGGAGCGGACGTGAACGCGCGCGACGACCGGGGCAACACGCCGCTTCATGCCGTACGGGGAGACCGCGGGTGGGACAAGGCCTCCGGGACCGCGCGGAAGCTGCTGGAACTCGGCGGGGACCCCCTGGCGCGCAACGACCTCGGCGAGCTGGCCGATCCCGCCCATTGCGAGAACTGGGGCACGCCGGGATTCCTGGCGGCGGCCACCCCCGCAAGGGTGACCGAATGTCTCGCGACCGGCCGCGACATCAACGCCCGGGACGACCGCGGTGCGACACCACTCCACCACGCGGCCGAGAATGCGGACTCGGCCAGAGTGGTCCTCCTGCTCGAAGCGGGCGCGGACCCCAACGCGCGCAACCACCGGGGCGAGACCCCGCCGCACGCCCGGTCCGCGATCGAGAGCCCCGCGATCCTGGCCCTGCTGCTGGACGCGGGCGCGAATGCCGGCGCGCGCAGTCACGACGGCAGAACCCCACTGCACATCGCCCGCGACACCGTGGCCATCGCCGCGCTTCTGTCAGCCGGCGCGGATGTCAACGCCCGAGACTGGAAGGGAGCGACGCCCCTGTTCGGCGCCTACGCCGAGGAGGTCGTCACGGCACTCCTGGCGGCCGGTGCCGACGTGAATCTGGTGGACGCGTGGGGCCGCACACCGCTGCACATGCACTCCGGGTACGACACCCGCAAGTCTGCCCGGCTGCTGGCGGCCGGCGCCGATGTGAACGCACGTGATCTGAGGGGACGGACTCCGCTGCACGAGGCGGCCGAATTCGAAGATGCCCCGGTCATCGCTGCGCTGGTGGCGGCCGGTGCCGACTTGCACGCGAGAGACGCCATGGGCAACACGCCGCTTCATGTCGCCGGAGGCAACGACAACTCCGTGGTCCGGATGCTGCTGGAACTGGGCGCCGATCCGATGGCGCGGAACGACCATGGCGAAACGGCCGCGAACCGCAGCTGCGAGACCCGTGGTTCCCGGATCTGGAGAGGAGACATCGACATCGAAGGCCTGCGCGAATGCCTGGCGTCCGCGTGGGATGCCGATGCAACCAGCGCCCACGACCAGGCGGCCCTGCACCAGGCGGTCCGGAGGGGGCACAAGGAGGCGGTGCTGCTGCTGCTACAGGCAGGCGCGGATCCGAATGTGCGGGACCACCGCGTGAGGACGCCATTGCACATGGTGGCCAACTCGGCCGAGCTCACCGCCATGCTCCTGAATGCCGGCGCGAATCCGGACGCGCGGGACGATCTCGATGCGACACCGCTCCACCACGCGGGACTGAATGGCAAGCCGGATGTCGCCAGGGTGCTCCTGGAAGCCGGAGCGGACCTGGAGGCGCGCAATTGGATTGGGGACACGCCGCTGCACTGGGCTCTCGGTGGTCGGACGCAGGCAAGGGGTTCCACGATCGGCATCCTACTCGAAGCCGGCGCGAATGTAATGTCGCTGAACAACTGGGACAGGACGCCGCTTCACGCCGCGATCGAGTGGCCCACCGGGGAACCCGTCGCCTGGTTGCTGGAACGGGGGGCGGATCCGAACGCCCAGGATCGGCGCGGGCAGACTCCGCTGCATGTCGCAGCCGCGTCCTACCAGGCCACCGCACCGATGATCCTCACGCTCCTGGAGGCCGGCGCGGATGCGAATGCGCGAGCCGGCACCGGTGAGACTCCGCTTCATCTACACGCCGGCAGGCGTGACAAGCTGCCACAGCTCAGGGCCTTGCTGGCGGGCGGCGCCGATGTCAACGCGCCGGACTCCAGCGGACTAACGCCTCTGCACGTTGCGGCTGGAGGCAAGCATCTCGCAAACCTCACCGCGCTTCTGGAAGGCGGCGCGGAGCCCAATGCCCGCACCGCGGATGGCGACACGCCCTTGCACCGAGCGGTTGCGAACCCGAGGTCCCGCCCCAGGTCACGCTTGACCATTCCCCACAACGCACCGCCGCAACTGTACGACGCGGGTAACCCGGACGACCTGACGGCCTTTGACCGCGACACCGCGGTCGTTGCGTCGCTCGTGCGTGCCGGAGCGGACCTGGAGGTGCGCAACGACAGGGGCGAAACTCCGCTGCGGAACGCAGGAAAGCATGGAAACGCCCAGCTGGTGAGTCAGCTCCTGGAATTGGGGGCGTCTCCGGAACCGGGAGTCGAAGCCGCGACAGCCTCGGGGATTCCGGTCTGCGACTGGGCGAACCATGATCTCTTCACGGTTGCGCCGGTGGTCAGCCTCGAGGGCTGCCTGGAGGCCGGGACGCAGGCCGATATCCCCGCCCCCCGGGGTGTGACGCCACTGCACGCCGTGGTGAGCGCCCTGGGATGGAACCGCCACTTCGCCCCCGCCGCCATCGCGGCGTTGCTCGAGGCGGGGGCCGACGTTGACGCACGCACGGAGTCGGGTGCGAGCCCTCTGCACCAGGCAGTGGGCGACGCAGGCATCTTCGTTCCCGGAGACCCCGGCACGCATCCGAGCGCCGTGGCCGCCCTGCTGGCCGGTGGTGCCGAGGTGAACGCCCGCGACCGAAGCCGCCGCACGCCGCTGCACGTTGCCTCGGGATATCGCTTCGACAACGCCGCCAGCGCCACGGTGCTCCTGGACGCCGGTGCCGACGTCGACGCGCGTGACGAGTCCGGTGCCACGCCGCTCCACGCGGTCGCGGCGCGCTGGGGACACCCGGCCATGGTCCGGCTGCTGGTTCGCGCCGGTGCCGACGTGAACGCGCGTGACGGGAATGGCGAAACGCCGCTCCACATGGCCGTGAGGGAACAGAATCCCGTCGTGGCCGGTCTCCTGTTGCAACTGGGTGCCGATCCGACCCTTGCGGATGACTCGGGCACGGTCGCTGATCCGGCGAGTTGCGACCGGTGGCCCGGTCCGGTGTTCTTCCATCGCGCCACCGCCGATATCGTGGCCCGCTGTATCGAGGGCGGCGTGGAGCTGAATGCCGAGTCTCGGTTCGATCAGGTGAGAAACGGTTCCGGCCGGCTGGAATCGTATGGTGCCGGGTCCACGCCGCTTCATGTGGCCGCCGGGTGGACCCGGGACCCCGCGGTGATCGCATTGTTGGTGGATGCGGGTGCGGACGTCAACGCTCCAAACCGGGACGGCTATTCGCCCCTGCACTACGCTGCCCGCGACAACGGCGACCCCGCCGCCATTGCCGCTCTGGTCGCGGCGGGCGCCGAGGTGAACGCGTGGGCGACCGGTTCGGAAGGCTGGTACAGAGGATCGCCCGGTTGGGATGTCACCCCGCTGCACCTGGCCGCGGTGAACGAAAACCGCGCCGTCGCCGCCGCGTTGCTGGATGCCGGAGCCAGGGTGAATGCGGTGGCAGCCGGAGGGAGGATGCCGCTCCACAGTGCTGCCGCCGAGAACGCGAATCCGGCGGTAATCGCCGAACTGGTGGGCAGTGGGGCCGATGTGCGCGCCAGGCTTCCCGGGGGCAGGACCGCGTTGCATGAGGCGGCCGCAAAGAACGGGAATCCGGCGATCCTGGCCGCGCTTCTGGAGGCTGGGGCGGAGGTGAACGCGTGGGGCGCGAGTGACGAAGTGTGGTCGGATCGTTACCGAGGGACACTCTTGGAGGGGCGTCTCGACGGCACTCCGTGGGGGGGATTCGTTGAGGTTGCGCGAGACGCAGGCACCCGGACCCCCCTGCACGAGGCCGTCATGGGGCGCGGCGATTCGGCGATGGTCGCGACGCTGATCGAAGCCGGGGCCGATGTGAACGCCCGGGCCGATCTGAACCCTGGACTCGAGCCGGCCGCGACCCCGCTATACTGGGCCGTGTCCGCGAACCCCCACCCGGCCGTGCTCCAGTTGCTCGCAGGGGCCGGAGCGGACGTGAACGAAGTGAGTGGATCGGGTCGCACGCCACTCCATCTCGCCGCCCTCAGAAACCCGGTCCTCTTTCCGCTTCTGCTGGAGCTGGGTGCCGATCCCGAGGGGCTCGACCGGTACGGCAAGACACCCTGGGACTATGCGGTCGACAACCTGTGGCTGCAGGGTTGGGAGGTGGTGAGGTGGTTGAGGGAAGAACGGGGGAACGGGCCGGGGTAGGGGAAGCGAGCACGGGTCGCCCGTCCCACGCGTTAACGCCGGGAGCATCAAGTAGCTACGTTGCCTCCATGCGATCCGTCGAAATCAACGCATTGAAAAGCAGACTCGGCGAGTACGTGCGCCTGGCGGCTGGTGGCGAGACCGTTCTCGTCACCGACCGGGGCCGGGTCGTAGCGGAGATCGGCCCTCCGCGAGAGACGAGGAGTCCGGTCCTGGCGGACCCCATGCTCGCCGATGCAGAGTGGAAGGGTTGGTTGACGCCCGCACTGTCTCCAGGATCCGAGCCCCCTCGAAGCGGGCCGCCGGAGGCTGCACTGTCCGTGCTGCTTAATGAACTGGAAGGCGACCGAAGCGACCGGTGACCGACTGCGACTCCGCTGCGGGGTCTGCACTGAAGGTCGAACGCGGGTCCGGCAACCCCGTACCACAATGCCACGGTCGGACAAGACAGTGTACCCGCTCACCACCCCTCATCCGGGTCGGCGCGCGATCAAGCAAACACGAGACCCATCCACCAGTCCATGAATCACCGATCCGCGACCGTTGCCGCCGCGGCCCTTCTCGCAGGTACCGCCGCCTGCGGAGACGGCGCGAATCCCGGCTCC
Organism: Gemmatimonadota bacterium; assembly: GCA_028874995.1. GTDB lineage: Bacteria > Gemmatimonadota > Gemmatimonadetes > Longimicrobiales > Gaopeijiaceae > Bin94. Next base: position 13,272 of record JAPPGM010000078.1, read on the forward strand.
CTCACCCGCGCCCCGGCGCTCCGCGACAGCGCCGGCGTCCGCATCGCCGAAAACCCGCGCCCGCCCGAAGGATCCAGACTCGGCTGGGAGGTCGGCCCGGAACCCACGGTGCGCATCGGGTCGGCCGACGGTGAGGACCCCTACCTCTTCCACCGCGTCTGGGACATGACCACTCTCGGCGACGGGCGCATCGCGGTGGCCGACGCCGGGTCGGAGGAGCTGCGGGTGTTCGACTCGACGGGTGTCCACCTGGCGACCTGGGGCGGGCGGGGCGAAGGCCCGGGTGAATTCCAGTCGCTGTGGGCTGTCGCACGGTGGCCGGGCGACTCGGTCGTGGCGTGGGAGTTTCACAGCGAGCGCGGTGTTTCGGTCTTCGATTCCGAGGGGAACCTGGGTCGGATCCTCCGCGACGCGACGGTCTCCACCCGGACGGACGTTACTGTGCTTCGGAACGCGGCGATCCTCACCGACCATGAGGTCCGTTCCGACCGTGGAAGCGGACTCCAGATCCGGCGCCGGCTCTACGAATTCCGTGACGCCGAAGGGCAACTCACCGCTTCTTTGGGCCCCTACCCGGCCTCCGAGATGTTCGAGAGACAGAGGGCGGGCACGACGGTGTGGATGGAGGTCCCCTTCACCCGGTCGGCAGTCACCGCCGCATGGCACGACTTCGCCGTGGTCGGCCGGAACGACATCTACGAGATTCGCGCGTACGATACCGATGGCGCACTGCGCCGCATGGTGCGGATGGACCACGCGCTGATTCCCGTGACGCGATCGCTGCTGGCTCTGGAGCAGGAGGAACAGGGTCTCGACCCTGGTGACGACGAGATCCCGCCGCCCGAGACCCTCCCGGCGTTCGACCGGGTCATCGCCGACGCGCTGAACCACCTGTGGGTCCGGGAATACCGGGTTCCGGGCCGGGACACACCGCACCCCCTCTGGACGGTCTTCGACCCTGAAGGCCGTGTATTGGGCCACGTTGAAACGCCACCGGGACTGGGTATCTTCGAGATAGGTGAGGAACACGTCCTTGGTCTGGCGATCGGTGACCTGGGGGTCCAACAGGTGCAGGTGTGGTCACTTCGGCGGGGACAAGGCTGATTCCTCGTTCGTCAGGCGGAACGGAGATGAAATGTCAACTGTAGTTGTCACAATGGAAACCACGATTGACATAAACTTGAGTTCGGACGCGCCTTCGGTGCTCCTGGGACCGGGCCGGAGCGGTGGTTGCGAGTGCCCGAAGGCGACGGACCCGGTCCCGACCGGCGTCGCCGGGAACCCCGAGTCCATCGTCGTCCCCACCTTCGTGCCTCTCCTCCTCCTGAGCCTGGCCTGCACTGCAGACACGTCCCCCCTCCCCACCCCCGTCCTCCGCGACAGCGCCGACATCCGCATCGCCGAAAACCCCCGCCCACCCGACGGATCCCGTCTCGGCTGGCAGATCGGTCCCGACCCCACCGTCACAATCGGCGCGGCCGAAGGCGAGGACCCCTACCTTCTCAACCGCGTCGGCAAGTCCATCACCCTCTCCGACGGCAGCATCGTCGTCCCCGACGGCGGTTCGAACGAGGTGCGGGTATTCGACGCGGACGGCGTGCACCTGCGGAGCTGGGGCGGCTACGGCGACGGCCCGGGCGAGTTCGACGAACTGCACGCGGTCGCGCGCTGGCGGGGCGATTCGATCGCCGCATGGGACCACTACCCCCACAGGGGCGTATCGATCTTCGACTCGCAGGGCAACCTGGGCCGCGTGGTCGCGTTGGGGATGGGGCAGCCCGATCGCAGCATCACAATCCTTCGCGGCGGAGCGTTCATGGCCGACCATTGGCTTCGCCAGCAGCATGGAGCCGGTCTCCTCATGCAGGAACAGGTCTTCGAGATCAGGGACGCGGGTGGCGTGAGGCTCGCATCGCTGGCCCCGCTTGTCGGCCGCGAGTTCTTCGAGTTCCGGAACCGGGGGATGCCGGTGTGGGTGGACATCGCCTTCTCGCGGAGGGTCCACGCCGCCGCCTGGCGCGACCTGGCCATCGTCAGCCGCAACGACAGGTACGAACTCCGCGCTTACGCGCCCGATGGAACACTGCGCCACATCGTCCGGGTCGACCACGCGCCGATCCCCGTGACGGAGTCGCTCATCGAACGCAGACGCGAGGAGCGGGGAGGCGGTGACCGGTTCGACGGGATGCCGCACCCGGAGACCCTTCCCGCATTCGGGACGGTCATGTCGGACGCGCTGGATCATCTCTGGGTGAGGGAATACGATGTGCCGGGGGAGGAAGGCCGCCATCGCCTGTGGACTGTGTTCGATCCCGAGGGACGTGTGCTGGGCTACGTGGAGATGCCCCGGGGGATGATCATCGACGAGATCGGTGCCGACTACGTGCTTGGGAGGAGGGTGGGGGAGGCGGGGGTGGTGCAGGTGGCGGTGTGGCCGTTGAGGAGGGAAGGGGGGTGATTCTCTTGTGGAGGATTGGCGTGCCAGGGACGTCTCGGGCCAGCCGAAGGGTAGAGAGGGAGAATCAGGCGTTTGGGAGGCAAAAATGAAGGCGCCGAAGACCCCGTTTGCAATCGCCGCGCTCCTGTCTCTGTGCACCCCGTCCGCCTTCGCGCAGGAGGCGAGCTGCGAAGGTTGGGACGCGGCCTGGAACCCGTCCCTCTTCAGGTCGCTGACGGCCGAGATCGTCACCGCGTGCATCCGTTCCGGCCAGGACCCGAACGTGCGCGACCACACCAACGCGACCCCCCTGCACCAGGCGTCCCGCTTCAACCCGGACCCCACCGTCATTGCCGCTCTGCTGGCTGGCGGTGCGGACCCGAATGCGCGCAACTGGGATGGCGTGACCGCCCTTCACGCGGCCGCGGAAAACAATCCGAATCCAGCGGTTCTCATCGCGTTGGTGGAGGGCGGGGCCGATATGAACCTTCGCAGCGCGCACGGCTTCACGCCCCTCCACATGTCGTGGCACAACGACAACCCGGAGGTGGCCCACACCCTCCTGGACCTTGGTGCCGATCCCCTGGCCCGTGTCGGCGAGGGCCGCGTGGCCGACCCGACGAACTGCGAGCACTGGGCCACCGCCGTCTTTACGCGGATAGCGGGTCCGGAAGCCGTAGCCGGGTGTCTGGGGGCGGGCGCGGAGGTCGACGCCGGCGATGACGGCGGCAACAGCATGCTACATCACGCGGCGCGGCACGGGAATCTTGCCTACCTCACGCTTTTTCTGGATGCGGGGGCGGACGCCGGTGCACGCAACGACGACGGCACGACTCCACTGCATCTTGCTGCGTCAACCGCCAACGCCTCCTTCGTGGCTCTGCTGCTTGAGGCCGGAGCTGATGTCAACGCGCGGAACGACCGGGGGCAGGCACCGCTTCACGGCGCGGTCCGGGCGAACGACCTCGAGCTCGTGACGTTGCTGCTCGAGGCCGGGGCGGAGGCGCGCGCGCGTGGCTACGACGGCCAGGAACCTCTGCACCTGGCGGCCGCGAACCCCGCAATCGCCGATGTGCTACTCGACGCGGGCGCAGCGGTCAATGTCCTGGACAGCCGCGACCAGACGCCGCTGTATCTGGCGATAGGGTCCCTGGAGCGCGCCGAAGGTCCGAACCCCGTCCTCGAAGCCTGGATCGTCAGGCTGCTCGCACTGGGGTCGGATCCCAACCTTCCCAACCATATCGGATGGACCCCGCTGTATCGGGCGGCGTTCGGAGAGCTTCCGGACGCGGTGACCATCCTGTTGAGCGGTGGCGCGGATCCGAACGCGCGGACCATCAATGACGAAACCCCGTTGCATCCGGCGGCCGCTCACAGTAACTCCACCGTCATCGCCGCATTGCTGGCGGGCGGTGCCAGCGTGGACCCGAGCAACGAGGATGGCGAGACGCCGCTGCATCATGCGGTCGCCTGGGACAACCCGGCCAATGTGGCCGCTCTCTTGGAGGCCGGTGCGGATGTTCACGCGGCGGACACATCCGGCGACAGGCCGCTGCACCGGACGGCGTCGCTGCCCGGCCGCTCCGACCGCAGAGAGAGTTCCCTTCTGCTTGACTCGTCCATTGTCACCATGCTGGTGGATGCCGGAGCGGACCTCAACGCACCCAACCACAAGGGGCGGACGGCGCTACACACGGCCTGGAAGAACGGCAACGCGTCTGTTGTTCGGAAGCTATTGGAAGCGGGAGCGGATCCGGATGCGCTCGACCACCTTGGAAGGGTCGCCGGGCCACCGTTTTGCGATTGGAGCGAATCGGCCTTTTTTCGCTACGCGCCACTTCAGAGCGTAGTCGGTTGCCTGGAGGCCGGGGCTGATCCCAACGTACGTGACGAGCGCGGAGAAACGCCGCTGTTGAGGATGGCCTGGGCCGGGGCGTGGGACAGTGATGCCGCCCCTGCCGTCATCGCGGCCTTTGTGGAAGCCGGCGCGGATGTGAACGCCCGAAATGAGCGGGGCAGCACTCCGCTGCATGGGGTAGCGGGCGGTCGGAGGGACAGAAGCGCCCTGGTGTCCGCCCTGCTCGAAGCCGGCGCGGATGTCGGTGCGCGCGACAAGACTGGAAAGACACCGCTGCACTACGCGACCCACCCCTCCATCATCTCCCTGCTCGTCAACGCCGGGGCCGACGTAAACGCGCTCGACCAGAGCGAACGGACGCCGTTGCATGATGCGTTGGACAGTGATCGGCCCGTCGCCTATCGAACACTCCTTGAGCTGGGGGCCGATCCGGCCGTGGGAACACTGGTCGATCCCGTGGACTGCTCGAGATGGAACAGGGCGGTGTTCTTCAGCCTCGCGGATGCAGGAATCGTGGCAGGTTGCATCGAGACGGGGGCGAACGTACATGCTACCCCCGCAGGTCGTTGGAACGTCAACTCACCCTTGCACCTGGTGTCGGCCTGGGGCACGGACCCCGAAGTCATCGCGTTGCTGGCGAAAGCGGGAGCCGATCCGGAGGCGCGCGATGAACGGGATTACACCCCTCTCCACCGGGCCGCACAGACGGGCACACCGGAGTTGGTTGCCGCCCTACTTCAAGTCGGCGCGGACGTCAACGCGTGGCAGCACCACTTCAGCGTCGACTACGGGTGGGACTACACACCGCTGCACGAGGCCGCGGGAAGCAACCCGGATCCAGCGGTTGCCGCCGCGTTGCTGGAAGCAGGTGCGAATCTGGATGCACGTGGCACCGGGGGCACGACCCCGATACACCGCGCGGCGGCGGAAAACCCGAACGCGGCCGTCATCGAGCTCCTGCTGGAGGCCGGTGCCGATCCGAATGCGCGCGCGTCGGGTGGGCGGACACCGTTGCACGCCGCGGCCGCGCGCAACCCGAACCCCGAGGTCATCGCCGCGCTGGTTGCTTGGGGGGCGGACGTAGGCGCGTGGGGCGCGGATTCGGGCGGTATTCGCTGGAGTATGAGCAGCAACCCGGACAATTGGACCCCGTTGCACGAAGCCGCGGCTCAGAACCGTAGCGTGGCCGCAGTGGACGCACTGCTCGAGTCCGGAGCGGACGTACACGTCGCCGATGAGTTCGGCAGGACGCCCCTGCACGTCACGGCATCAACCAACAGGAATCCGGCTATCGCGGGTGCTCTCGTGGACGCCGGAGCGGACGTCAACGCAAGAGATTCGCGCGGGTGGACGCCTCTGCACGTCGCAGCCTCGAGGAATCCCGTCGTGTTCCCGCTGTTGCTGGAACTCGGGGCGGATCCCACTGTACCTGACCACGAGGGCAGGACCCCTCTGGATCTGGCCAGGAACAACAATGCACTGCAGGGACTCGGGATCGTACGGCGGTACAGGGGGTCGGGTGGTTGGGGATCGTAGACTGATGTGAACCACAGATGTCAAAATGGAAACCGGACTTGACATCAAGAGCTGCCGTTGCGGCACGACCGTTCTTGCCGCCCTTCTTCTGCTCTTCGCTCAACCCGCCTCAGCACAGCAAGACTGCGAAGACTGGAACTCGGCCGGCTTCTTCGTCAACGCGACCGCGGGGGCCGTCGCGGCGTGCCTGGAGGCCGGGGCCGACGTGCACGCGCGCACCGAAGTCCATTCCAACTGGTTGGGCCGCTTCGGCGGGACAACTCCCCTGCACTTCGCGTCGCGCTACTGCCGGGACACCGGGACGGTCACCTTGCTTCTGGCTGCCGGAGCAGATGTTCGCGCCCGGAACCGGCAAGGCGTCACCCCCTTGCACGCAGCTGCCACAGGGTGCCGGCACCCGAGCGTCGTCACGGAACTGGTCGAGGCCGGGGCGGAAGTCAACGCGCGGTCCGACTCGGGCAACACACCGCTGCACGCCTCCTGGTCCAACCAGAACCCCCTCATCGCGTATCGGCTGCTGGAGCTGGGCGCCGACCGCACGGCGCGCAACGCGCGGGGCGAGGTCGCCGATCCGATGAGCTGCGACCGCTGGAACACGGAGGCGTTCGCGCGCACTGCCACCCTTGAGGACTGGACCGTCTGCCTCGGGGAGGGCGCGGATGTGAATGCGCGCGACGACGACGGAAACACACCGCTGCTCTTTGCCACCTTGGTCGAGGCTGGCGGGACGGTCGGCACACCCGTCAGCGAGGGCCCGGAGGTCGTGGCCCTGCTGCTGGAGGCCGGAGCGGACGTGAACGCCCGAAATGCGCTCGGAGCCACGCCGCTCTTCAACGCCGTCGGGGGCAGGGCGGTGTCGATGCCCCCCAGACCCCTCCGAATTGAAGTTCCCCGCATCGTCTCCCTGCTTCTCGAAGCGGGGGCGGATGTGAACGCCCGACTTGACGACGGCGAGGACAGCGACCTGCCGCTGCACTTCTTCCCGGAGACAACCCCGCTTCACCGCGCGGCCGCGCTGGGGACCCTTGAGAACGTGGTCCTGTTGCTGGAGGCCGGGGCGGACGTCCACGCCCGTGACCAGGCGGGCAACACTCCCTTGCTCCGCGCGGGCTTCAGGAACCCCGCGGTTTTCGAGGCGCTGCTGGAGGCGGGCGCGGACGTGCGCGACCGCAACAAGAGCGGGGATGGGGTCCTGCTGATTGCCATCGGTGACGAGCTGCCGGGCGACCGGATGATCGAAGTCGTCCGCATGCTCCTGGCACTCGGTGCGGATGTCGGCGAGGAGAGCTCCTGGAGCGGTCCGCTATTGTACGAAGCCGCGCGCTTCCCGGACGTGCCCGAACTCATCACGGTTCTCGTGGCTGTCGGCGCGGATGTGGACGCGCGCACCCCTTCCGGCAGATCACCGCTGCATTCCGCAGCCGACGAGGGAAGCGCCTCGACGATCGCCGCTCTGGTGGCGGGAGGTGCGGAGGTGGATGGGCAGGACGGTGGCGGTCTAACGCCGTTGCACCTGGCCATAGAGGCGAGACGGCCCGCCAACGTCGCCGCGCTGCTGGAGGCGGGGGCGAACGCGCGACTGCGGGTGCCGCAAGGCAGCACGCCCCTGCACCTGGCGGCGGTGTGGCCGCCGAAACCGTGGAACCGAAGAGACAACCCGCCCGAACTCGACACGCTCGTGGTCGTCGCGCTGGTCGCCTCGGGTGCGGATGTGGACGCGCGCAACCGGTACGGCGAGACGCCGCTCCACGTCGCCACGAGAAACCGTCACGCGCCGGTCGTCGACAAGCTGCTCGATCTGGGGGCAGACCCGCTCGCCGAGGATGACCTGGGCCGGGTGCCCCGTCCCATGGTCTGCGACTGGATGCGCTCGTCGTTCTTCCGCAGAACCCCGTGGGAAGGCGTGCTCGGCTGCTTGCAGGCTGGAGCGGATGTGCACGCCCGGGACGAGAGCCTGGGAACTCCTCTCCATCGACTGGCGAGCGAGGCGGCCATTCGAGGCGAATACCCCGCCGCCAGGGTCGTCGCCGCATTTGTGGAAGCCGACGCGGATCTGGACGCGCGGGACTACCGGGGGAGTACCCCCCTGCACACGGTGATGGGGATCTCGCGCGACAATACAGTCGTCGCGGCCGCGCTCCTGGAGGCCGGCGCGGATGTGAACGCACGGGACGACGAGGGCCGCACCCCTCTGCACCGGGCCGTGACCCGACGTTTCGTGGAGAAGCTCGCCACAATCGCCCTGCTGGTCGGGGCCGGAGCGGACGTGCACGCGACCGACACGGAGGGCCGAACTCCCCTGCACGCGGCGCTACAGGCGGACAAACCCGCCGTTGTGGCAAGCCTGCTCGCATTCGGGTCCGACATCACCGCGCGGGACGATTCGGGCAACGTGGCTGATCCCACTGCCTGTGCACGATGGAACACCGGTTCCTTCTTCCGCATCGCTTCAACCGAGATCGTGGCCGCCTGCATCGACGAAGGCGCGGACGTGAATGCCCGGTCCATGGAGGAAGGGAGCCTGGCGGCGGGCTCCACGCCCCTTCACTTCGCGGCGGCCTGGGCGCCCGGTCACGAGGTCGTCGGGCTCCTGGTGCGGGCCGGGGCCGACGTGAACGCCCGCGACGAGGACGGCCATACGCCGTTGCACCGGGCCGCGAGGACGAACGACAACGCCGCAGTGACCGCCGCGCTCATCGACGCCGGCGCCGATGTCGAGGCGTGGACCGACGACATCATCAGCTACCACTACAGCTGGCACGGAACGCCGCTGCACGCCGCGGCGGGCCACAACGAGAACCCGGCCGTGACGGCCGCGCTGCTCGAAGCCGGAGCGAACGTCAACGCGCAAAGCGAGGGCGTGGTCGGAACCCCGTTGCACCGGGCCGCGATTCTGAACCCGAATCCGGCGGTCGCCCGGTTGCTGCTCGAGGCCGGGGCGGACGTCAATGCCTGGGGGATGACCTACGTCAGTTGCTGCTGGGCACGTTACAGGCAGACACCTCTGCATCTGGCGGCGCAGGCGAATCCGGCGGTATTCCTGCTGCTGCTCGACGCGGGGGCCGATCCAGCGGCGGTCGACCAGGCCGACAAGACTCCCATGGACTACGCCAGGGACGACGAGGCGCTGCGGGAGCTGGAAGTGGTGAAGCGGTCCGGGCGTTGACGGCACGGTTGGATGACGCCGACAACGTCTGTCAGGCGCGTGGAGTCGCGGATGTCAATTCCGGTTGTCATGTTGACAACTATAGTTTACAGTGCGCCGACAGGTGACGGGATGACCGTGAGCACATGTCCATCGGGAATCGGATTGAAGGCAATGAAGACGATCGCACGATTGGCGGGAGCCGTGACACTCGCCCTCGTCGCCCTTCCCGCCTCCGCGCAGCAAGACTGTGACAATTGGAATACCGGCGACTTCTTCCGCAACGCCACCGCCGAGAGCGTGGCGGCATGCCTGGAGGCCGGGGCGGACGTCAATGCGAGAACCGACAGTACCTTCGACAACTTCATGTTTTCCGGAGTGCGCGGTGGCTACACCCCCCTGCATTTCGCAACCATCCACTCCGGGGCCGGCATGGTCACGCTGCTCCTGGCAGCCGGCGCGGAGATCAATGCGCGGGACCTGCGGGGCAGGACGCCACTGCACAGCGCTGCCGGGAGGGATTGGGATCCGGCCGCCGTTATCGTGGAGCTGGTGGAAGCCGGAGCGGATCTGAGCGCCCGCGACACCGAGGGAAACACGCCCCTGCATGCTTCCCGGCGCAACCGGAACCCGATCGTGGCCCCCCTACTGCTGGAGCTGGGAGCCGACCCCACAATGGTCAATGACTCGGGCCGGGTTGCCAGTCCCATGGACTGCACCTACTGGAACACGGAGGAGTTCGCACGCGTGGCCACGGCCGACGCTACAGCTGCCTGCATCGATGCCGGTGCCGACGTGAACGCCCGCGACGAGCACGGAAACACGCCACTCATGCACGCCACCGGGACCTGGGGGGGTGGTATGGATGGATCCCCCGCGAGCGAGGATCCCTCCGTGGTGACCGTGCTGCTCGAAGCCGGCGCAGATGTCAACGCGCGCAACAACGGGGGAGGCACGGCTCTGCGAAACGCCGCCGCGGGCAAGACCGTTCCAACGGTGAGGGGTGGGATGTTCGATGCCGTCGAGGTCCCGGCCATCGTGGCGGTGCTGCTGGCCTCCGGGGCGGAGGTGAACCCCCCATCGGGCACGACCCCCCTGCACCAGGCGGCACTCGTGGCGAACCTCGAGACCGTGGCCATGCTGATCGAGGCGGGGGCGGACATACACGCCCGTGACGGGAACGGCGAAACTCCTTTGCTCCGCGCGGGCTATTACGGTGGTTTCCGTAACCGGGAGATTATCGAGATCCTGGTCGAGGCCGGCGCGGACGTCAACGATCGCAACGAGCACGGGTGGACCGTACTTGAGCGTGCTCTGGGATCCCCGGCCGATCGGGTTACCGACATCGTCCGAAGGCTCCTGGAGCTGGGTGCGGACGTCAATGCGCCGGGCATCTCGTCCCCTCCCTTGCACCGCGCCGCGAGCCAGGGCGACAACCCCGAACTCGTCCGGATGCTGCTGGCCGCGGGTGCCGAGGTGAACGACCACGGCTCCTCCCACCGATCCCCTCTCCACGCGGCGGCTAGCGGCGGAGGACCCGCCGTGATCGCCGCTCTTGTAGCGGCCGGGGCCGAGGTGAATGCGCTGGACTGGGACGGCCAAACGCCGCTGCACCGGGCGGTCGAGGCGAAGAAGCCCGCGAACGTGGCCGCGCTGATCGAGGCGGGCGGGGATGTGCATGCTCTGGTTGACGAGGGGAACACGCCCCTGCACCTGGCGGCAAAGTGGCCGCGGAGGTTCGGTAGCCGGGAAGACGACCCGCGACCCGACACGCTCATGGTCATCGCGCTGGTCGCCGCCGGCGTCGACGTCAACGCCCGCAACGACCGCGGCGAGACACCGCTGCACATGGCCACGAGAAACCGTCACCAGCCGGTCGTTGACAAGCTGCTGGCGCTGGGGGCCGACCCGGTCGCGGTGGACGATCTGGGCAGGGCGCCGCGGCCCACCGTTTGCAACTGGACGAAAAGTCAGTTTTTCCAGTTCGCCTCGTGGGAGAGCGTGCTCGGTTGTCTTCAGGCGGGGGCCGACGTGCATGCGCGCGGCGAGTCTGGCGAAACGCCACTGCACCGACTGGTGTCCGAGGCTGAGGGGCCTACCCAGCTCCCCGTCCCCAGCTATGGTGAACCGGACAACTACCCCATCGCCCGTGTCATTGCCGCGTTTGTCGCGGCCGGCGCGAACGTGAACGCCGTGGACCGCGGGGGCGGCACTCCGCTGCACTATGCGGCGGAGAGGATCTACATTCGGACGGCCCTTGCCGCGCGGGCGCTTCTGGACGCGGGCGCCGAGGTGAACGCCCTTGACAGCCGTGGCGGAACCCCCTTGCACCGGGCCGCGGGTGTGCGGTGGCAGGACAATGACTCCCTGGTCTCCCTGCTGGTCGAGGCCGGGGCCGACATCCATGCCACGGACGATCAGGGCCGAACCGCCCTGCACCACGCCTTGCGGAGAAACAACCCGGTTATGGTGGCCAGGCTGATCGAACTCGGTGCCGATACGAACGCGCGGGATGACTCTGGCCACGTGGCGAACCCCGTGGACTGCACGAGGTTCAGCACCGCCACCTTCTTCCACCTGGCTCCAACCGAGACGGTTGCCGGTTGCATCGAGGGTGGAGCCGACGTGAACGCCAGGTTTGAGTACAGTTTGGGGGGCACGACTCAGACCACTGGCTTGACACCCCTGCGCTTCGCGGCGGTATGGGCCCGTGATACCGCGATCGTCTCACTCCTGGTGCAGGCCGGGGCGGAGGTGAATCCCCCTCCTGGTTCAGGCGGATCGCCGCTGCTCGCGGCCGCCGGGAGTAATGACGATCCCGCCATGATCGTGGCGCTGGTCGAAGCGGGGGCAGCACTGGACGTGTGGAGGCCCGGCATCCACAGCCCCTACGGCTGGTCGCCGCTGCACCTGGCCGCTTACGAGAACCCGAACCCGGCAGTAACGGCAGCGCTGCTCGAAGCGGGAGCGGATGTCCATGCGCGACAGGGGGATGGCCCGACGCCTCTGCACGACGCCGCGACCGCGGAAGTCGTCGCGCTGCTACTGGAGGCAGGGGCGGACATCGAAGCGCGCGCGACCTACTGGGGCTGGCGCCAGCCGAACGGCCGCGACATGACGCCCCTCCATGTGGCGGCCAAGCGGGGGAACGCCGCCGTGTTCATGGCCCTTCTGGAAGCGGGGGCCGATCCGTTGGCTCTCGACATCGAGGGCAAGACCCCGCTGGACCACGCCCGGGAGCAGAAGACGCTGCAGGAGCTGGAGGTGGTGAAGCGGTCCGGGCGTTGAGGGGCGGTTGGATGACGCCTTTACCGTCCCGTCAGGCGAGCGAAGTCGAGAATGTCAAGTCGAGTTGTCATTTGGTCAACTATAGTTTACGCATGAAGCTGGGACGGGACGACCGTTGGAGGGAACGAAGGTGATCGCACGATTTGCAGCGACCTGGGCACTCGCCCCCTTAGCCGTGCCCGCCTCCGCGCAGGAAGGCTGCGACGGCTGGAATACGAGCACCTTCTTCATCGACGCCACCGCCGAGACCGTAACGGCCTGCCTGGAGGCCGGGGCGGACCTGAACGCAACCAGCGACGACAGCACGCGGCCCGAGGATCGTGGCAACACTCCCCTCCACTTCGCATCCCGGTATTCGTGGGACCGAACGGTCATCACGGCGCTCCTGGCGGCCGGAGCGGATGTTGATGCGCGGAACCGGCGTGGCGCGACACCTCTGCATGTGGCCGCCGCCTCATACCGGAACCCCGCAGTCGCCGCGGAGCTGGTCGAGGCCGGTGCGGACCTGAATGCACTGGACGGCGAGGGGAACACGCCCTTGCACGCCGCTTGGGAAAACACGAATCCCGTCGTGGCCCATCTGCTGCTGGAGCTAGGCGCAGATCGCTCCGCGGTCAACCACCGGGGTCAGGTCGCCGATCCCACGGACTGCGCTCACTGGAACACGGCGGTGTTCGCCCGCACCGCCGCCGCCGAGGCCACCGCCGCCTGCCTGGCCGCCGGAGCGGATGTGAACGCGCGCGACGAAGGCGGGAATACGCCACTCCTGCTCGCCACCTGGGAAAGGACGGGTGGAGGGACCGGCGGGTCGCCCGCCAGCGAAAACCCCGCCGTCGTGACCCTGCTGCTGGAAGCCGGGGCCGACGTCAACACTCGCAACGACATCGGGGTGACTCCTCTACATCACGCCGCGGGTGGACGCTGGGTCATGGAGGGCGGCGGGTGGGGTCGCCGGGTCGAGAATCCCCCCATCGTGACGACGCTGCTGGAGGCCGGCGCCGACGTGAACGCGCGTGTCGGCGGGGACGACGGCGACCTGTTCCAGACTTTCCCCCACGGCACCACTCCACTTCACCGCGCGGCTTCGGAAGGGCACATCGAGACCATCGACTTGCTGATCGAGGCCGGTGCCGACATACACGCTCGTGACTCGGACGGCAGCTCTCCGTTGCTCTTGGCGGCTTTCGGAGTCTACCGCGATCCCGAGGTCCTCGAGACCCTCGTTGAAGCCGGCGCGGACGTCAACGACCAGGACGAGCGAGGCGTCACCGTTCTGCGCGCCGCTCTCGGTTCCTGGGGGCCGGGCGAGGAGGTGCTGCCGCCCAACCGGGTCCCGGAGGTCGTCCACCGCCTCCTGGAACTCGGAGCGGACGCCCGTGCGCCGACCCTCCTGCACAAGGCCGCGGGTCTGGGCGACGTTCCCGAACTCATCACCATCCTGGTCAGTGCGGGTGCCGACGTGAACACCCGCGACCGTATTGGCCAATCGCCCCTTCACAGGGCGGCTCTCGAAGGTGGGCCCGCGGTGATCGCCGCTCTTGTTACGGCCGGGGCCGACGTGAACGCACTGGACGACCGCGGCACGACGCCGCTCCACTTGGCGGTCGAGGTGAAGGGGCCCGCCAGGGTGGCCGCGCTGCTCGAGGCGGGCGCGGATGTACACATCCGAATGCGGGACGGTGACACACCTCTCCACCGGGCCGCCATGTGGCCCCCGAAGTGGGGCCTGGAACGGCTCAAATCGCCCTACTCCGATACGGTAATGGTCGCAGCCCTGGTGGCCTCCGGCGCGGACGTCGATGCCCGCAACGCGCGCGGCGAGACACCGCTGCACGTGGCAACGAGCAACCGTCATGAGCCGGTCGTCGCCAAGTTGCTGGCACTGGGCGCCGACCCGCTTGTGGTGGACAACATGGGCAGGGCACCCCGCCCGGCGGTTTGTGACTGGACGGAGTTCGGTTTCTTCCGTGAAGCCCCGTGGGAAAGCGTCATCGGTTGTCTGGAGGCGGGGGCGGACGTGCATGCCCGCAGCGATTTCGGCGAGACGCCACTGCACCGGCTGGCGTCCGGTGTCATGCGGGCCGGCTACCCCTTCGACCGGGTCATAGCCGCGTTCGCCGAGGCCGGTGCGGACCTGAACGCGCGGGACCGGTTCGGAAGGACCCCTCTATTCGACGGTGTCTGGCGGTTGTGGGGGAACGTCGGAACGGCCCCGGCCAGGGCGCTCCTGGAGGCCGGAGCCGACGTCAACGCACGCGCTTCGGGCGGCAGTACGCCCCTGCACCAGGCTGCGCAGGACGGCACCAGCGCCGTGGTCTCGCTGCTGGTCGAGGCCGGAGCGGACCTGCACGCAACGGATTCCCTGGCCCGGACCCCCCTGCACTGGGCACTCGGGCGCGACAAGCCCCGCGTTGTGGCCAGGCTACTCGAGCTGGGAGCCGACACCAACGCGCGGGATGACTCTGGCAGCGTGGCCGATCCCACGGGTTGCGACAGATGGGACACCCGGACGTTCTTCCACATCGCCGCGACCGAGGTCGTCGCGGCCTGCCTGGAGGTCGGTGCGGATGTGCATGCCCGGTCCAGGGATGGATCGACGCCCCTTCACTTCGCGGCTGGGTGGGCTTCCGATCCGGCCGTCGTCCCTCTGCTGGTGCAGGCCGGAGCCGACGTCAATGCCCGGGACAGATCCAACTACGCGCCCTTGCACCGCGCCGCGCGAACGAACGACAACCCCGGGATGATCGGGGCGCTCCTCGACGCGGGCGCCGAACTGGAGGCCTGGGCGAAGGGCTTCTACATCGACTGGGGCTGGGAGGAAACGCCGCTGCATGATGCGGCGGGCTTCAATGAGAACCCCGCCGTGACGGCTGCGCTCCTCGACGCGGGCGCGAACGCCGGCGCGCGCAGCAGCGGTGGCCGAACCCCGTTGCACCGGGCGGCGCAGAGTAACCCGAATCCCGCGGTTGTCTCGCTGCTGCTCGAGGCCGGTGCGGACGTCAACGAACAGGGAGACCTGTGGGGCGACCACGGCGGCCCGAGGCATGGAGGCCTTACGCCCCTGCACCTGGCGGCGATGAGGAACCCCGCCGTGTTCCTAATCCTCCTGGACGCCGGGGCTGATGCCACGGTCCTCGACGACTACGACAAGACCCCGATGGACTATGCGAAGCAGAACAAGGCGCTGCAGGAGCTGGAGGCGGTGAAGCGGTCCGGGGGGTGACCCTCCGACCGATCCACGGTTGCTGGCAAGCCCCGGACACGCGCCTTCTCGCAAGCCAACCCCAGCCATTCACGGGCCAGCATGTTCATCGGAAACGCTCACTCGGAGTAGGGGATGGGCCGAATGGCTCTCTCCGGCCCGTCCGGTTGGGACCTCCCCACCTTGGGAAACCCATGTCCACAGGGACACGATTGGAAGCACGAAACCCGCCAGCAGCCTGTCCCATTCTGACATGCTGGCGTCCCGGGTTTTGCCGCGGCGACGAGCGGGCGGGTGATCATGCCACCGCCTCCAGCGCTTCGAGCTCCAGATCGAGCGGCACCGCGGAATCGACGAACCGGGTGGCGCCGTTGGTGAGGTGGCCGGGCGGTGGGGCCGGAGGCGAGGGCAACTCGACCTCTGCTCCCTCCGGCAGCGGCGGTGCACTCCCGATCACCTGACCCGCCCGCGTGAAGAACGCGGCCTTTCCGTCGCGGTCCATGGCCATGAGCGTCTTGCCCTCGTGGACGAGGCGGTGGTGCCGGCGGCAGAGCAGGATCGTGTTGGCCAGACTCGTCTCGCCCCCATCGACTCAGTGCATCACATGGTGGGCCTCGGTGAAGCGGCTCGCGCATCCGGGATAGCGACAGCCGCGGTCCC